>CAZKSD010000133.1:0-6721 GCA_964555315.1 uncultured Dechloromonas sp. | reverse complement strand
ACCAGATGCCGAGATGCGCCATGACGATGTCGCCGTCCTTCAGGTTCTTCAGCGCGCGTTCCACCAGGAGGGAATTGGGGTGGCTTGCGGAAGGCAACTCGTCGCCAAGGAAGCCCGCCGGCGCCCAGCCGACATGACGGTAGCCGCAGGCTTCGGCCGCCTTCAGCGTCAGCGCCGTGGTGCGCCCGCCCGGCGCCCGCCAGAGCGGATCGAGGGCGCGTCCGGTGAGTTCCTTGAAGCGGCTGTCGGGGCGACGGATCTCGCTGCAGATGGCGGCGCTGTCGAGCCGCTCGGTCTTGCCGTCCATCAGGCGGTATTCGGTCAGTTTGCCCTGATCCTGGCGGAAGCTGCCGTGGCGCCAGGTATGGCTGCCAAAAGCGTGACCCTCGGCGGCGCGCGCCTGCCAGTACGGGGCCCAGGCCGGGTCGAGGGCATGGTCACCGCGCAACGTCTTCTCATTGGCGACGAAGAAGGTCGCCCTGGCCCTGTGCTTCGCCAGCGTCTCCGAAATGAGCTCGGCATGGCGCATGTTGCCGGTGTCGAAGGTCAGGTAGAGGGTGCCGCTGCAGGCAGCGTTCGCCATGCCGCCTGCCGTCACGATGGAGGCGGCCAGGGCGAGGCCGGAGGACAGGCGACGGCTCACTTGCGGGCCGCGTGGTTGAGGAAGAAGACGCCGTGCGGCGAATTTCCGACAGGGATCGAGGCCTTCAGCGTCCTGGTCTTCAGGTCGATGACCTGGACGCGCCGGGCGAAACGGGCGGTGGCCCAAAGCTCGCTGCCGTCGGCGCGGACTTCCATGTCGTCGGGCCCGCCGGGAACATCGTATTTGTCGACGACGCTGAGCGTCTGCGTGTCGAGCAGCGAGATGCTGCCGCCGCCGACCGAGCGATTCGAGACGAAATAGTAACGCCCGTCGCCGCGCGGATGCAGGTTGTGCGCCGCCGTGTCGGTCGGCACTTTCTTGACCGTCTTCTGCGTCTTCCAGTCGATGACCTCGACGTAACCTTCGCCCATGATGCCGACCAGAAGGTAGCGGTTGTCGGGCGTCATGACGATGCCCGCCGGCGTCGGCCCGACCGGAATCACCCATTCCTTCTTCAGCGTCTTGAGGTTGATCGCCATCACTTCGCTGGAATCCTGCAGCGTGATGAAGACGAATTCGCCCGCGGCATCGAAGGCCATGTGCGACGGTGTGCGCGGGGCGTGCAGGCGGGCCTTGAGCTTGAAGTCCGCGGCATCGTAGATATCGACCCGGTCGAGGCGCAGCGAGGTCGCGACGAACAGCTTGCCATCCGGTGAATAGCCGAGCTGGTAGGGATCGGAAATGTTGCGGATGCGCTTCTGCTCCTTGCCGGTCAGCGGATCGAAGAAGACCAGCTGATTCGAGGCGGCGCAGGCGACGATGACCGATTTGTCATCCGGCGTCGCCATCAGGTGGTGCGGCTCCTTGCATACCGGAACCTTGCCGGTGACCTTGTAGGTCGCGGTATCGATCAGGCTGATCGTGCCGTCCGCCGAGTTCAGGGCGATGGCGAGGGTTGGCGGGGCGGCGCCGGCGCCGGTGACGGCGAGAAGCAGCGGCAGGCTGGCGCAAACAGCGGAGAAACGGATTTGGCGCAGGGTGGCGGTGAGCATGGTTCAGGCGAGGTAAGGGGTGGGGTCGGCAAAGCCGGCAGCGGCAAAGCCCGCGGCGCGCAGGCGGCAGGAATCGCAGACGCCACAGGCATGCCCGTCGGCGTCCGCTTGGTAGCATGAAACTGTTAGCGCGTAATCTACGCCAAGTTCGACTCCCTTGCGGATGATGTCGGCCTTGGATAATTCGATCAGCGGCGCGTGGATCGTCAGCCGGGCGCCCGCGACACCGGCTCGTGTCGCCAGGTTGGCCATCGTCTCGAAAGCCGCGATGTATTCCGGGCGGCAATCGGGGTAGCCGGAGTAGTCGACCGCATTGACCCCGACGAAGATGTCGCGGCTGCCCAGGATCTCGGCCCAGGCCAGCGCCAGCGCCAGCATGATGGTGTTGCGCGCCGGTACATAGGTCACCGGAATGCCTGGCTGCACGCCGTCGACCGGGACGGCGATGCGGGTGTCGGTCAGCGCCGAGCCCCCGAACTGGGCGAGGTCGAGACCGAGAATGCGCTGCTCGGCGGCGCCCAGCGCCTTGGCGACCCGCGCCGCGGCCTTGAGTTCGGCGCGGTGACGCTGGCCGTAATCGAAGGACAGACAGTGGCAGGAAAAGCCCAGGCTGCGCGCAATGGCCAGGCAGGTGGCGGAATCGAGGCCACCGGAAAGGAGAACGACAGCAGGCTTCATGGGGCGGCAATATACCCGAAATCAGTCCCGGATTGAGCCGGTAGCTGCTTGTTCCTGCGCTACAATTTGCGGATTTGAGACTTCCTCCGGAGATTTCGATGCCGCTTCGCCTGACTGCTCTCGTTGCCGCGCTGATGCTTGCCGGCCCCGTCCACGCCGCCGACCGGATCAAGGTGGGCTTCGTTTCCACGCTCTCCGGTCCCGGCGCCGGGCTTGGCGTCGACATCCGCGACGGGTTCAATCTGGCGATCAGGCAGCTTGACGGCAAGCTTGGCGGCCTGCCGGCCGAAATCATCGTCGCCGACGACCAGCAGAACCCCGACATCGCCAAGCAGACGGCCGACAAGTTCCTCAAGAAGGACAAGGTCGATTTCATGACCGGCATCGTCTTCTCCAACATCATGCTGGCCGTCGGCCCCGCCGTCTTCGACAACAAGACCTTCTACATCTCGGCCAATGCCGGTCCGTCGCAGTACGCCGGCGAGCAGTGCAACCCCTTCTTCTTCAACGTCGCCTGGCAGAACGACAATTTGCACGAAGCTGTCGGCAAGTATGTGCAGGACAAGGGTTTCAGGAATGTCGTCATCGTCACGCCGAACTATCCGGGCGGCAAGGACGCGGTGTCCGGCTTCACCCGTTTTTACAAGGGCAAGGTTGCCGAGGAGATCTACACCAAGCTCGGCCAGCTCGACTATGCCGCCGAGCTGGCGCAGATTCGCGCCATCAAGCCGGATGCCCTGTTCTTCTTCCTGCCCGGCGGCATGGGCATCAACTTCGTCAAGCAGTTCGTCGCCGCCGGCCTGTCGCGCGACACCCAGCTCTTCGCCCCCGGCTTCTCGGCCGACGAGGACGTCATCAAGGCGGTCGGCGCGCCGATGATGGGCATGTTCAACTCGTCGCACTGGGCGCACGACATGGACAATGCGGAAAACAAACGCTTCGTCGCCAACTTCCAGAAGGAGTACGGGCGCATGCCGTCGCTCTACGCCTCGCAGGGCTATGACGCCGCGCTGATGATCGATGGCGCGGTGCGCGACGTGAAGGGCAAGGTCGAGGACAAGGCCGCGCTGCAGAAGGCGCTGGAAGCCAAGCGCTTCAAGTCGGTGCGCGGCGACTTCAGGTTCAACAGCAACCACTACCCGGTCCAGAATTACTACCTGCGGGTGGTCGGCAAGGATGCCGGCGGCCGCGTCACCAACCGGATGATGGGAACGATCTTCACCAACCACGCCGATGCCTATGTCTCGGCCTGCAAGATGAAGTGACCCAACTGGTTCTCGAGCAGACCCTGAACGGTCTGCAATTCGGCCTCATGCTGTTCCTGCTCGCCGCCGGGCTGACGCTCGTCTTCGGCATCATGGACTGCATCAACCTGGCCCACGGTTCGCTCTATATGGTGGGCGCTTACTTCGTCGCCGCGGCAGCGCGGGCGACCGATTCGTTCTGGATCGGTCTGGGCGCCGGGGTGGCTGGGGCGGCCGTTCTCGGCCTCGTGCTGGAACTCTCGCTGTTCCGCCGGCTCTACCGGCGCGACCACCTGTCGCAGGTGCTCGCCACCTTCGGGCTGATCCTCATCGCCAACGAAGCCGTGCGCATGATCTGGGGCGCCCAGCCGCTGATGCTCAACCCGCCGGACGCGCTGTCGGGGCCGGTCGAGATCGGCGGATTTTTCTATCCGGCCTACCGGCTGGTGATCATCGCCTTCGGACTTGGCGTCGCCGGGCTGCTCTACCTGCTCGTCGCCAGGAGCCGGGTCGGCATGTGGGTGCGCGCCGGCGCGGCCAATCGCGAAATGACCGAGGCTCTGGGCGTCGATGTGCAGGGCCTGTTCACGGCCGTGTTCGTCTTCGGCGCCGCGCTCTGCGCGCTTGCCGGCGGTCTGCTCGGGCCATTGCTGGCGGTGCAGGTCGGCATGGGCGAGAGCGTCCTGATTCTCGCCTTCGTCGTCATCATCATCGGCGGCATCGGTTCGATCCGCGGCGCCCTCGTCGGCAGCCTGATCGTCGGCACGGTCGACACGCTGGGACGGGCGCTTCTGCCGACGCTGCTGCGCGCCGCGTTGCCGGCCGACGCGGCGGCGACGCTCGGTCCGGCGCTGGCCTCGATACTGATCTACCTGCTGATGGCGGCGATCCTCTTTTTCCGGCCGCAGGGCCTGTTTCCGGCGCGGGCCTGATGGCCTTCTATCGCCCTGCCCGCTACCAGAAGCCGCTCGTCATCGTGCTGCTGCTGGCGCTGCTGGTCCTGCCGCCGGCGCTCGACGCCTGGGGCCAGGCGTTCTACATCAGCTTCGCGACCCGCATCCTGATCTTCGCGCTGGCGGCCAGCAGCCTAAATCTGGTACTCGGCTTCGGCGGCATGTTCTCGCTCGGGCATGCGGCGTTCTTCGGCGCCGGCGCCTATGTCGCGGCCATCTGCATGGACAACGGAATCAGCGACGCCCTGCTCGCCTTCCCGCTGGCGATGACCGTCGCCGGACTGCTGGCGCTGGTCGTCGGCGCCATCAGCCTGCGCACGCGCGGCGTCTATTTCATCATGATCACGCTGGCCTTCGCGCAGATGACCTACTACCTGTTCGTCTCGGCCCGTGTCCTTGGGGGTGACGACGGCCTGCCGCTGGCCGGCCGGATGACGCTGGGCGGCCTCAGCCTGACCGGTGATGGCGCCCTCTTCTACACGGCGCTCGCCTGTCTCGCGCTGGTGATGACCTTCTTCGGGCGTCTCGCCGGCGCCCGGTTCGGCCGCACGATCCAGGCCATCCGCGACAACGAGGCGCGCATGGAGGCGCTCGGCTATCCGGTGTTGCGCTACCGCCTCGTCTGTTTCGCGCTCGGTGGCGCCCTGGCCGGGCTCGCCGGCGCGCTGCTCGCCAACCTCACCGGGCTGGCGAGCCCCAACCTGTTGCAGTGGACGCAGTCGGGAACCTTGCTGGTCATGGTCATCATCGGCGGTGTCGGCTATCTCTACGGTGGCGTGATCGGGGCGCTGGTGCTGCTCTGTCTCGAGGAGGTGCTGGCCGGCTTCACCCTGCACTGGCACATCGGCCTCGGCCTGCTGCTGATCGCCATCGTGCTGTTCGCCCCCAAGGGGGTCGCGGCACTGTTCGGGAAAGGCGATGGCTGAAGCATTGCTCGAAGTGCGCGGCCTGTCGCGCCGCTTTGCCGCGGTCGACGCCCTGAAAATGGTCGATTTCAGCGTCCATGCCGGCGAGGTCCATGCGCTGATCGGCCCCAATGGCGCCGGCAAGACGACCTTCATCCATCATGTCTCCGGCGCGCTGCGGCCGGACAGCGGCAGCGTGCATTTCGCCGGCGGCGATGTCACCCGGCTCGCGATGCACCAGCGGGTGGCCGCCGGCATGGCGCGCTCCTACCAGATCACCAATGTCTTCCTCGGTCACTCGGCGCTCGACAACGTCGCGCTTGCCGTTCAGGGCAGGCCCGACGCCGGCGGCAGCTTCCGTTTCTGGCAGCCGGCGAGCAGCGAAGCGTGGCTGTTCGACGAAGCGCGCGGCTATCTCGATCAGGTCGGCCTGGGCGCACGTGTCCAAACGGTGGCCGGCAATCTCGCCCACGGCGAGCAGCGCGCGCTGGAACTCGCCATGGCGCTGGCGACGAAGCCGCGGCTGCTGCTGCTCGACGAACCGATGGCCGGTACCGGCCAGGAGGAGTCGGCGCGCATGGTCGAGCTGATCGACCGCCTCGCCCGCCACGTCACCATCCTGCTGGTCGAACATGACATGGATGCGGTCTTTCGGCTCGCTGACCGCATTTCGGTGCTGGTCGACGGCCGGCTGATCGCCACCGGGGCGCCGGAAGCCGTGCGCGTCGATCCGGAAGTGCGCCGGGCCTATCTCGGGGACCACCTGTGAACGCCCTGCTCGAGATCGCCGGACTGGAGGTCGCCTATGGCCCGAGCCAGGTCCTGTTCGGGCTCGATCTGGAACTCGCCGAGGGCCAAGCGGCAACCCTGCTCGGCCGCAACGGCATGGGCAAGACGACCGCGCTGCGCGCCATCTGCGGCCTGCAGCCGGTCACGGGCGGGACGATCCGCTTCGCCGGCGAGCGCATCGACGGCTGGCGTCCGGACCGCATCGGCCGCGCCGGCATCGGGCTGGTGCCGGAAGGCCGGCAATGTTTTCCGAATCTCACGGTCGACGAGCATCTGTTGGCCTTTTTCGCGAATCGCCGCCGGCAGCCCGATCCGTGGACGCCGGCCCGGGTTTACGACCTTTTCCCGCGCCTCAGGGAGCGCGCGCGGAATCTCGGCAACCAGCTTTCCGGCGGTGAGCAGCAGATGCTGGCGATCGGCCGCGCCCTCGTCACCAACCCGCGCCTGCTGATCCTCGACGAAGCGACGGAGGGTCTGGCGCCGCTGGTCCGCGAGGAGATCTGGACCTGTCTCGCGC
>CAZKSD010000132.1:0-6752 GCA_964555315.1 uncultured Dechloromonas sp. | reverse complement strand
ATGTCGAGCGACTGCCGCTCGACGCCCGGCATCGACGCAACCTTCTCGCTGCGCCCGTCGCCTTCGAGAACGAAAACCGGGTAAATGAGGTCGTCGACCGTCAGCGCCGACTCGCGCATCAGGCGGCGGGAAAAATCATCGCGCCGCATCCGGCGCATGCGGGTTTCGGGATAGCGCCCGGAAGCAGTCATGTCATCACCTCAAGCCATTCGAATTACGGATTCTCGTTTGCGGCGGAACTTTTCGCGTTGACCGGCGTCAGAATGCTCAGATGGCACGCGCTGTCTCTCGCTCCCCCTCCCTGAGCGGGTGTCTTGACCAGTTCAAGGCGTTTCGGCCTCCGGATTCCCCTTTTCCGGAGGCCTTTTGTTTTCCTGCGCCTTTCCCTCGATGCCCAGCCAGTTGCCAAGCACCGCTTCGGCTTCGTCGACGCCCGTTCGTTTCAGGCTGGAGAAGAGTTGCACCGAGTACAGGCCGGCATCGTCCCAGGTCGCCAGTTCGGCCTTCACCGCGCGCAGTACCGTCGTCTGCTCCTGCCGGCTCAGCTTGTCGGCCTTGGAGAGCAGGATGTGGATCGGCCGGCCGGTCGGCCGGAACCAGTCGATCAGGCGCAGATCGAGATCGGTCAGCGGGCGCCGGATATCCATGATGACGACCAGTCCGACCAACTGCTCGCGCTTGCCGAGATAGGGTCCGACCAGCCCCTCCCATTGCGAACGGATCCCCTCCGGCGCCTTGGCGTAGCCATAACCGGGCAGATCGACAAAATACCTGCCCTCGGCAAGCGTAAAATAATTGAGGTGCTGCGTGCGGCCCGGCGTCTTGCTGACGTAGGCCAGCCGCACCCGTCCCGCCAGGGTGTTGATCGCCGACGATTTGCCGGCATTGGAACGGCCGGCAAAGGCGACCTCGCGCACGACATCCCGCGGCAGGTCGCGGAGATGGGCGACGGTGGTGAGAAAAACCGCCTGCTGGAACAAGGACATAAAAAACTCGCTGGGGCCGCCAAGGCGGCGGAGAAGTGATATAGAATAGCAGGTTTGTAACTTCCGTTCCGGCCAAAGCGCCCCAAGACGCGCACTAGGAGTTCGAAAATGATCCGTACCGCGGCAATCGCAATTCTTCTTGCCACCCCTTTCATGTCCCACGCGGCCGAACAGGCCAAGGCCGACCCGGCCAAGGGCAAGGTCATCGCCGAGACCGTCTGTGTCGCCTGTCATGGCGCCGACGGCAACAGCCCTGCCGCAGCCAACCCGAACCTCGCCGGTCAGGGCGCCGAATACCTGTACAAGCAGATGCACAACTTCAAGGCGGTCGACGGCAAGCCCGCCGCCCGCAACAACGCCATCATGGGCGGCATGGTCGCCGCGCTCTCCGACGAGGACATGAGGAATCTCGCCGCCTGGTTTTCCAGCCAGAAACCGAAGCCCGCCGTCGCCAGGGATGAATCGAAGATTGCCCTCGGCCAGAAGCTGTGGCGTCAGGGCGACTTCAAGAAGGGCATTCCGGCGTGCGCCGGCTGCCATGGCCCTGCCGGCGCCGGTCTTCCCGCGCAGTATCCGCGCCTGTCCGGCCAGTATGCCGAATACACCGAGGCGCAATTGAAGGCGTTCCGCGGCGACGAACGCGACAACGACCCCGAAAAGATGATGCGAACCATCGCTGCCAAGATGTCGGACGCCGAGATCAAGGCCGTGGCGGAATACGCCGCCGGCCTGCGCTAGGGCGGTGGTCCGGAAAGGCGGCAGGGGCTGCCTTTCCGGTCAGTTCCGTGCTCTTGGCATTCGCTCCGCTCGCGGATAGACTGC
The DNA here is from genome assembly GCA_964555315.1 of uncultured Dechloromonas sp. Classification (GTDB taxonomy): domain Bacteria; phylum Pseudomonadota; class Gammaproteobacteria; order Burkholderiales; family Rhodocyclaceae; genus Azonexus. The sequence continues at coordinate 4,944 of CAZKSD010000132.1, read as the reverse complement.
GCTGACAAGACCGATCAACCCCGTCGAGGAGATCCAACGTGATAACACTCAAGCAAATGCTGGCCGCCAAGAATCGGCCTCTCGCCGTCGTGACGCCCGGCGACTCCGTCTTCCATGCGCTGAGCCTGATGGCCATGCACAACGTCGGCGCGCTGCTCGTTCTCGACGGCGAAGATCTGGTCGGCATCTTCACCGAGCGCGATTACGCGCGCAAGCTCATCCTCCACGGCAAGAGCTCGAAGGAAACGCTGGTCAGCGAAATCATGAGCGACAAGGTCGCCTATGTCACCCTGAGCGCAACCGTCGACGAATGCATGGCGCTGATGACCGAGAAGCACTTCCGCCACCTGCCTGTTCTCTCCGAGGACGGCGAGGTGATCGGGATCGTCTCGATCGGCGACCTGGTCAAGGCAACCATCAGCAACCAGCAGTTCATCATCTCCCAGCTGGAGCACTACATCACCGGCTAATGGCTGCCCGCGTCTTTGCGGGCAGGCTTTTTCTCCGGTCCACGGACGAAATCGGCGGCACACTGTAAGTTTTCGCGGGTCCAATACGACAACCCGACAGACACACAGAGTGAGGCTGCACCATGCTGATCAGGCACCGCCCGGATATTCCCCCCTCCGCGATCACCCCGCCCGAAGTCTATGGCGGACGCCGCGACTTCCTGCGCGCGCTGGCGCTCGGCGCCGCCGGCTGCGGACTGCTCGGGGCGAGCCATGCCGCAAGCGGCGAGCGCACCCGCTTCGAATCGGTCATTCCCGGCCCCTTCTCCCTGACCGACGAAAAACCCACGTCCTACGCCTCGGTCACCGAATACGGCAACTTCTACGAGTTCGGCCCCGACAAGGACAGCCCGCGCCGCAACGCTGACCGTCTGCGCACCCGGCCGTGGACGGTCAGCGTCGAAGGCGAGGTCAGGGCGCCGAAAACCTTTGCCATCGACGACATCCTGAAATGGGCTCCGCTCGAGGAGCGCGTCTACCGGATGCGCTGCGTCGAAGGCTGGAGCGCCGTCATTCCCTGGGTCGGCATTCCGCTCAATGAACTGATCAGGCGCTGCGACGTCACCGGCAATGCGAAATTCGTCGAATTCTGGTCGCTGGCCGACCCCGAGCAGATGCCCTACGTCCGCCTCCCCTTTCTCGACTGGCCCTATGTCGAGGCGCTCCGGCTCGACGAGGCGCTGCATCCGCTGGCCCTCCTCGGCCTCGGCATGTACGGCGAGCACATGCCGAAACAGAACGGCGCCCCGTTGCGCGTCGTCGTTCCCTGGAAATACGGCTTCAAGGGCGCCAAGTCGATCGTCAGGGTGCGCTTTGTCGAAAAGCAGCCGCCCACCGTATGGACCAAGGCGGCGCCCGACGAATACGGCTTCTATTCCAACGTCAACCCGGACGTTCCGCACAAGCGCTGGAGCCAGAGCCACGAACGCCGGCTGGGCGAATTCTTCAAGCGCAAGACGCTGCCCTTCAACGGCTATGCCGACCAGGTCGCCGGCCTCTACGCCGGCATGGACTTGCGCCGGAACTTCTGAGCGATGACCACGCAAGACACCCGGCCACCGGTCGCCCAAGTCAAGGTCGCCCTTTTTCTCCTGGCGCTGCTGCCGCTCGGACGCCTGGCGTGGGCCGCGTGGACCGGCGATTTCGGCCCCAACCCGGTCGAATTCGTCCAGCGCTGGACCGGCACCTGGACCTTCAATTTCCTGCTGCTGACGCTGTGCATCACGCCGCTGCGCGTGTGGACGCAGTGGCACTGGCTGCTTCGCCTGCGGCGCATGCTCGGGCTATTCACCTTCTTCTACGCAACGCTGCACTTCCTGTCCTTCATCGGCTTCGACCACTCGTTCGACGTCGACGCCATTGCCCGGGACATCTTCAAGCGCCCCTTCGTCACCGTCGGCTTCGCCGCCTTCGTGCTGCTGATTCCGCTCGCCGCGACCTCGAACCAGTGGGCGATCCGCAAACTGGGCGGGCGCCGCTGGCAGGAACTGCATCGCAGCGTGTACCTGATCGGCATTCTCGCCGCGGTCCATTATTTCTGGCTGGTCAAGGCGACGGCACTGCTCTGGCCGCTGGCCTATGCGGTCGCGCTGGCCTTGCTGCTCGGCTGGCGCGTGCGCGAACGGCGGCGCAAGGCGATTCCCGTGCCCAGCTTCGCGAACGTCAAACCGCTCCGGTTCTTCAGCCAGAAGCCGGAATAGCGGTTATTTCCGTTGCCGAGCATCGAAGCGGATGATGGCGCGGCCATCGGCGGCCTGCTTCGGCGGCGCCTTCCAGGCGTGGCCATAAACGACCTCGAAGGTCGCCGGCAGCTTGCCGTCGCGGCGCAGACCCTCGTAGGCGGCGCGCGCCCGCGCCCAGGACTGGCGCCCGGTCAGCCCATGCCGGCGCGCCTTCATCGCGCAGCCCGACCCGGCGGCGCGCAGGTCGCCGAGCATGTCGTCGAAGCGGTCGTAGGTCAGCGTCAGCGCTTCCATGTCCATCACCGGGTCGGCAAAGCCGCAGCCGACCAGCATGTCGCCGAAATCATGCATGTCGATGAAACGCTGGGTGTGCGCGTAGCCGTCGGCGAATGCCGAGCGCAGTTCCTTGAGGGTATCCGGCCCCAGCGTCGAGAACATGATCAGCCCGCCGACCTCGAGCACGCGGTGCGCCTCGGCCAGCGCCGGCAGCGGGTCATCGAGCCAGTGCAACAGCAGGTTGGACCAGACGATCGCGGTCGACTGCGATTTCAGCGGCAATTTCACGGCGTCGGCGGCCAGCCGTTGCGCTTCGTTCGGTCGCCCGCGCCCGAGCCAGCGCTGCCAGCCGGGACGCGGCTGATGCCCGGCCCGCAGCATGGCGGGAGAAATGTCGAGGCCGACCAGTTGCGCCTGCGGGTAGCGCGCCGCGAGGCCGGCGAAACTGCCGCCGCGGCCGCAGCCGAGATCGACGATGCGCGCCGGCTGGAGGTTCACGTAATCCAGCCGCTCCTGCATGCGGCGATCGACCTCGCGGACGAAGAAATCCGCCTGATCGTAATTCTCCGCCGCCCGCGAAAAACGCCGGGCGACCTGCAGCCGGTCGACGAACGCCCGAGTCAAACCGCCTTCATGCCCAGGCGGGCGAACAGCCGGTCGTCACGGTCGACATCGGGATTGCCCGTGGTCAGCAGGCGGTCGCCGTAGAACATCGAATTGGCGCCGGCGAGGAAGCACAGCGCCTGCAGCTCGTCGCTCATTTCCTGACGCCCCGCCGACAGGCGAACCCAGGAAGCCGGCATGGTGATGCGCGCGGCGGCGATGGTGCGCACGAACTCGAAGGGATCGAGAGGCGGGTTATCGGCCAGCGGCGTTCCGGGAATCGGCACCAGGTTGTTGATCGGCACCGATTCCGGGGGCTGCGGCAGGTTGGCCAGTTGCACGATCAGCCCGGCGCGGTTCTTGCGCGATTCGCCCATGCCGATGATGCCGCCCGAGCAGACGTTGATACCGGCGTCGCGCACCTGTTCCAGCGTGTCGAGGCGGTCGTCGTGGGTGTGGGTCTTAATGACCTGCCCGTAGAATTCCCTGTCGGTATCGAGATTGTGGTTGTAATAGTCGAGCCCGGCTTCCTTGAGCTTTTCGGCCTGGCCGTCCTTGAGCATGCCGAGCGTGACGCAGGTCTGCATGCCGAGCGCCTTGACCTCGCGCACCATGTCGAGCACGCGGTCGAGGTCGTTGTCCTTCGGCCCCTTCCAGGCGGCGCCCATGCAGAAGCGCGAGGCGCCCTTGTCCTTCGCCGCCTTGGCCGCTGAAATGACTTCATCCAGCGGCAGCAGGCGCTCGCGCCCGGTTTCGGTGTCGTAGCGCGCCGATTGCGAGCAATAGCCGCAATCCTCCGAGCAGCCGCCGGTCTTGACCGAGAGCAGCGTCGAGCGTTGAATGGCGTTGGGATCGAAATGCGCGCGGTGCACGCCCTGGGCGCGCCAGAGCAGATCCAGCAGCGGCATTTCATAGAGGGCGAGCACTTCCTCGACCGTCCACCGGCGGGCGGGGACGGGCTGGGCGGAGGCGGAAACTGCGGCGAGAGAGCTGGCGTGCATGGGAGGCCTTGCTTGAGAATGATCGGGAGAAATCGGCGGCGACGTCGTTGAATTGTCGGGGACACCTGTAAACGTGTCAATTTTACCCCAGCCGTTGCGCATTGCCCTGAACCGCGTTGCCGCCGCGCTGTTGCCAGGGAGTTGCCTGCTGTGCGCCGCCGACAGCGGCGCCGGCCTGTTGTGCCCGGATTGCGCGGCCGACCTGCCGCGACTCCCCGCCGCGCTGTGCCCGCAGTGCGGCGACGCGACGACGCTCGGCGAGCGTTGCGGCGCCTGCCTCAAGGACCCGCCGGCCTTCGCGCGGACGCTGGCGCTTTTTCGCTACGAATTCCCGGTCGACCGCCTGATCCAGGCGCTCAAGTATGGCCACCAGTTGCCGCTGGCCGCCTGGTTCGCGGCCGGCCTCGCGCGACATCTGAACGCCGCCGATCACGATCTCGTCCTGCCGCTCCCGCTCCACCCGTCGCGCCTGCGGACACGCGGCTTCAACCAGTCGCTCGAAATCGCCCGTCCCATCGCCAGGGCGCTCGGCGTCCCGATGGACCCGACCCTCCTGTCGCGCACCCGCGCGACGCCGCCGCAGGCCGAACTGCCGTTCAAGGAGCGCGGCGGGAACGTGCGCGGCGCCTTTGCCTGCGCCGGCGACCTCGCCGGCCGGCGCGCGCTATTAGTAGACGACGTCATGACCACCGGCTCGACACTGCGCGAGGCGGCCCGCATACTGAAACTCCACGGCGCCGGGCCGGTCACCGTCGCGGTTGCCGCCCGCGCCCTGCGCCGCTGATCCCCGGCCAACCCACCACGCCTGAACCGAGACCATGATCGCCGTCGTCCTCCACCAGCCCGAGATCCCGCCCAACACCGGCAACATCA
>CAZKSD010000131.1:0-6774 GCA_964555315.1 uncultured Dechloromonas sp. | reverse complement strand
GCCATCAAGCCGTGCCGGAGGGGACATGAACGACATCCACAACCGAACGATCGCCGAGCGGATCGACTGGCTCTTCGATCTCGCCCGCCGCCATGGCGAAACCTTCCGCGGGCCGGAAGCCTGGCTGGCGCGCGAGCGCTATCTCGCCGAGCACCCGACCGCCATCGCGGTCCTCAAGTGCATGGACGGCCGCATCAACATCCCCGTCGCCACCCACACCCCAACCGGCATCCTGATGCCTTTTCGCAACCTCGGCGGCATCTTCGACCTCGGCTGGCCGCATCTTGGCGAGGTGCTGGCCCACCACATCCAGCGCATGACCGGCGCCGGGCGCCGCGTGCTGTTCCTGATCACCTACCACTGGTCGCGCGGCAATCCCCGGCGCGGATGTGCCGGCTTCAATTACGACACCGCCGCCGCCATCGCCCACACCCAGGAAATCCGCCGCCAGGTGGAGCACATCTTCGGCAGCGGCCACGGCACCGTCTATCCGCTGGTCTGCGGCTTCGAGACCGACGACGAAGCCCTCGCCATCCACGGCAGCGACGGCGCCGTGCTCGACCTCGCCGGCCTCGCCGCCGCCGACCTCGCCGCGCTCGAACCGCGGCTGGCGGCCCTGCTCCCCGACATGCCGGCGCAGATGCGCGCCGACCTGCTGCCGCTGCTGCGCGGCAATCTCGATCACATCGCGCAAGTCCGCGAACAGGCGGCGCGCAACGAACGCCGGCTCGACATCGAGCACCGCGAATGGGTGATCTGCATCGGCCGCGGCTTCGACTTCCTGCACACGCCCAACCTCGCGCTGATCATCGGCCCCTACAGCCCCGACCTCGGCGACCCCATCCGCAAGGCCGCCGGCATCATCCAGAGCAACATGGAAGCCGGGCGCATCCCGAACGACGGCTTCCTGCTGCTCGCCTCGGTCCCCTACGACGAAATCGGCGTCGACCGCGCGCGCGCCGAAATGAAGTCGCGTTTCCTGTCCCGCTTCGCCGCCAACGTGGTCAGCGAAGAATTTCCCGAACTCGCCGGAAGGATGACCACCCGCACCGCCGTGCTCGACTGGCGGTCAAGGAATCTGGAGTTGATCGGCGCCTGAAGCTGGCCTCGCTGGCGATGATTGCCTTCCCAATGCTGCTGGTCACCGAGTCAATAGTTTTCCCGCATTCTGTGCGGCCTGAATGACTTTTTGATTGGCGGTGAAAATCGTGAGTCCCGGCACGGTCGCATAGTCGCCGTCATCAGTCACAATCTGGGTGACACCGGCTTTCAATGCTGCCTCGGCCATGAACAGATCGTAGCCATCAAGGCCAACGGAGGGGAACAGGGACAAGGCGGATTGCATGAATCCGCTATCCATTTCGAGGTTGAGCATCGCGCTTACGCTCAACACGTCTGCCCAGGTATCGGAAATTAGAGATACCAGCTTGCGGCGCTGATTGGGGTAATCGTGCCGAAATGGCTTGGGGTAGATGCCCTTGCCAGCCTGCGCAGAATAAATTTCACGCTCGGCTTTTTCGATGTTGTGGGCCAGTTCGGCGAATGTCAGTCCGTAGCAGTGCAGCGCGGATTGCGCACCGACGGCGGCCTTGAGGAATGCGGGGTAATCGGCAAGCTGGTATGCCTGCGGTGCATCGGGGGAAAGCGATGCCCGCGAGTAGAACAGCCAATACCAGGCATTGGTATCGACCAGAAAAATATCGGAATCTTTTGGCGTGTCCGCCCGTATATCAACAACCTGGGCGCGGACGACCAGCGGCATCAGGCGGCGACAGCGTTGTCGTGCACGATGCGGTCGATCGCGCGCCGTTGGTCGGCGGGTGCCGCGTAGTAGTCCTTGGCGTTTTCGATCACGCGGCGCAGGACACGCGCGCCGAAATCCGACAGGTGGTCGAATTTCAGGCGGGCATTCAGGGCATCCGCCGTAAGCTCACCGACCAGCCGGCCCACGCCCGCATTAAAGAACGGCGAGGCGAAGACCTGAACGCCTTCGAAATCGAGTTCCACCGTTTCACCCTGGGTCAGCGGATCGCGGATGCGGGCATAGATCGCCGCGCCGTCATCCAGCGTCATGGCGTTTTCGCCAACCAACTCTTTGACCTTGATGTGCATGGTGTCTCCCTCGTCAGAAAAATGGCGCTGCAATCGTCGCAACTGCTTCATTGGACAACATGTAACGCATATCGTCACACAATAGCCGAATCTGAACCAGAGTGCCCTCGAAAAACGGCTCGGAATTCTCGTATGTTTCGCCACGCTGGTCAATGCGAGTGCGGCCATCGTGACTGTAGACCAGCATGGCCCCATCGGTTTTCCGCACCAGTTCCTTGAGCAGATCGAGGCCCACACCGCGCGGGCCGCTCCGGTTGCTGGTCGAGTGGCCGCGCTGGAAGGCCCAGCGCAAGGCATCGGCGGCTGACAGTTCGGATTGCCTGAGGTGCAGCCGCACGTTCGACGGAATGCCAACGCCAAAATCAGCGACGGCCAGCGTCAGAATTCGGCGGTTCTTGAAATACTGGCCGCAGCTATACACTCCCACCGGCGTATCACTGTGCTCGAAGGCATTGGCGAATAGCTCCCACATCTGGCCGACCACTTCATTCGCCAGCGCCGTGCTGACGTTGATCCAGCCGCGCCCGAGCCAGTGCTGGCGCAAGTCCTGAACAATCGCGTCCTCGTCCTCGATGAAATACTCGCGGTAGGGAATCGAATTGCCTTGCCACGGGGTTTCATCAGCGCCCATAGCATGACCAAACCCACTCTGGAGCAGATTGACGCGCACCGGGTCTGTCATGGTGCCGACGAGAAAACGCGCCTTGCCGCCGCGATGACCAATCACGCGCGCCAGGCCGCCGAGAAACACCACGGCATTGGGCTGGAGAAACCCGCAGCGGGAGAAATCGAAGCGCACTTCGGCCCCATCGCCCGCCGCATCCACCTGCCGCCAGATTTGCGCCATCGCATTGAAGTCGGCGTGCGCGTCGTTCAGGCGCGGCACCGGGATGGTCAGCGCCGTCAAAGCTCTCCCCGGAAGGCTTTGGCCAGCAAGGCCGGCACGTAGGCATTCAGGTCGGCGGTCAGGTCATCTTGTAGCCGGCGCATTTCCTGCGCCTTTTCCCACAGGCGGGCGAACACGATTTGTTTGTCGTAATCGGGTATGGGCACCTTGATGGCGGCCAGCTTGTTCAAGCCCAGCGTGCGATTGCGTCCGGCACCCCCAGGGGAGGCGTCGCCCAGATCATGCAGCCCCTGTTCGGTGGTGAAGTGGAAATATAGAAACGGCGTGGTCGCCGCCTTGGGTTTCGGCACGCAGGTAATGAAGCGATGCGAGCCGACACGGCCGGCGTCTTCCGGACGAACCACGGCCACGGCGCCCTCCCAGGCAAAGACGTTGTTGAAAATCAGGTCGCCGGGGTGAATGTGGTAAAGCCGCTTGCTGCCAAGCTGTTCGGCGCTGATTGCCGGCTTGTGGAACGTGCCCTTGCCGAAAGAGCGGATGCCCAACTCGGGATAACTCTGGCCCGCCCGCACGGTGACCGGGCGGCGTGCTTGTGGCGCAACTTCACGCAAGGGTTTCCACTCGGCAACGGCGCTGATTTCCGCGTAATAGCCCGCCAGTGTCCCGCGCATGTCGTCGATTAACTCCTGCTGCGCCTTACTGATGGCTTCAACACGGCTGGTTTGGGCTTGGATGCGCGCCACGAGGCGCCTTTGTTCAAGGGGTGGGGGAACCGGAATTTCAGCCGCGAGAACTTCACTGTTGCTCACAGCCGGATAAGCGCCTTTCTCCTGACCGGGAATAACTTGTTCAATGACAAGATCGGATTGAGCGGCAAAAAATAACCACTCGGAGATGACGCTTTCAGGACTTGGCCGCAGCACGCAAAACCCTGTCGAGCAGATTTCATTGTTTAGCTTTGCAGGAACAATCGCTACGTTTCGCAGGTAAGGACGGGTGGTGCCAAACAACACGTCATTCTCCTGCACGACCTGCTTCGCCCGGCTCGGCGCGCTTGCCCCAAGAACGTCCCGTGGTTCTGTAATTACCTTTCCAGCGTTGTCAATAGACGATATTTCGATATAGCGAATTTTCTCGCGCGGATCGGTCTTGTAGCTCCAATTTTTCGGCGGTGTGCAAATATCCCCCAGCGTTCGCCACTCCCACCCTTCGGGTAGCTCAAACCGCTCCATTGCCCGCATCTTCCAGCAGCAGTGCGCGCATTTCCTCAATCAGTTCCAAAACTCGTTCCTGCTTTTCGGCGACACGCTCCAGAATTTCTTCGGGTGCTTCGTGCTCGGTCTTGTCCGGCTCGATTAGGCCAAGGCCGGATAGCGTCATGTTGTAGTTGTTGTCACGGATCGCCTGCGCCGGCACGCGCCAGGCGCGGCCGGGTTCTTCGACCCGCGCCGGCCACTTGGCGAACAGGTCGGGGAAGTCGTTGCGGTATTGCGGCCCGAACTTGCGCGCCTTGGTCAGCGTGGAGCCGTCGCCTTCGACTCGATAAAACCAGACGCTTTCCGTCGGCTTGCCGGTGTTCTCGAAGATGAAGAAGCAGGTCGGGTTGGGCGTGTAGGGTTCGAACATGCCCTTGGGCAGGATGACCACGGCTTGCAGGTCGAACTTGTCGAGCAGGCGCTTTTTGACTTCGATATGGCTGCTGGTATCACCAAACAGGATGCCGTTGGGGAAGATGATGCCGGTGCGGCCACCCGTGCGCAGCGAGCGCTGGGCATGGGCGAGGAAGAGAACGTATTTATCCCCCTTCTCGATACGCAGCGAGGGCTTGGCGTCGCTGCGTGCGCCGGAGAACGGCGGGTTTTCCAGAAGAATGTCGAACTGCACTTCGTCCCAGCGATCTTCGCCGCCGCAGATGGAATCGCGGCGCACAATGGGCGAATGATCGAAGCCGTGCAGCACGGCATTCATGGCGGCCATGCGCAGGATGTCGGGGTCGCCGTCGAAGCCATGTAGGGCGCCGGTTTGCAGAAAGTCCCACTGTGCGCGCTTGAGCTTGTCGCCGACGCCGCGTTTGACCTTGCCGCCGTAGGGACTGTCAATTTCGCGGATGAATTCGGGCGAGGTGTTGGACAGCAGAATGTGCTCGTAGGCGGCAATGATGAAACCGCCCGTGCCGACCGCCGGATCGCAGCAAGTCTGGCCGATCTTCGGATCGACCATCGACACGATGACGCGAATCAGGTGGCGCGGGGTGCGGAATTGCGCGGAGGTCTTTTGTCCGCCGAGATCACTGGCCAGCATCTCGAACAAGTCGCCCTTGATGTCGGAATCTTCCGCGAGCAACGCCACGGGCGACAGCGCATCGGTAAGCTTGCGCAGCGTTGCGCCGTCCGGGATGACGACCGCTGCGCCATTGAAGATGGCGCGGGCGCCTTGCGACAGGAGCGGATGCTCGGCCAGCTTGGGCAGGGTGTCGCGCAGGGTGGCGAGCATCTTGGCGTTATCGGGATTGCTGGTGAGCACGCTCCAGCGCAAGGGCTGGAAATCGACCTTGCCCCAACTGGCGGTGCTGACTTCGGTGAACAGCGTTTTGTGTTTGTCGTTGCCGGCGTCTTCGTGTTCGGCGTCCATTTCCTCCAGCATCTTGAGGAGGAGCAGATAGGAAAGCTGGGTGACGTAGGTAATCGGGTTGGAGACTTGCGCCTCCCACAGGGTTTTGCAGAGACGCTTGAGTAAAGAATTGAGTTGGCCGGAATCCATGAGGTCCTATCGTAATACTGGTTTTATGACTTACGCGGCAAGTAGGGTGTTGAGCTCTTCGACAACCTGCGCGAGGCCATCCTTCCCGAAAAGTTGTTCCATGCGCGCCCGGCCGCCGTAGATAGAGAACGGTGGCTGGCTGAATATCCGCAATTCGACAGCGTCACCCGTCAGCACACGCTGTTTCAGCAGGCGTAGCATGGTGGCCTGAGCAGGGTTAAGGCTGTTCGAGTGCTGCGCGACCCAGGCATCGAATACCCGCTCGATGCGTTGCTCACGCGTCGGGAACTTGAACACGCCCAGCGCAGCGCGGATGAAGTCAGTGAGCGAACCAGTGGGCTGCTCGAATGCCTTGCGCAAGCTGACTTCGGAGAAGTAGTTTTTCGGCGCGTCGAGACGACGGCGCAGGGCTTCCCATTCCTCTTCGCTGATCGGCTGGCCGGCAAATATTTTCTGCACGACTGGATCGGCCTTGTGCAGTTCGGCAATCTTGGCGGCCCATTCGTCCTGATAGGTCTTGCGGTCGATTTGCAGGCCTTCGGGACCAACCACGATCATGTGCTGGTTGCAGATTTCGTCTTCCTTCTGGCCCTCGGGAATGACGACCCAGCCATTGCCGGGGCCAGGGCCTTCGCCGCTACCCCCGCCGCCGCCCTGTTTCACCTCTTTGGGTTTGTGGTAGTCGATGCTGGAATCGTTGAAACGTGCAACGTTGCCGACGAAATCGTATATCCAGAATTCGGTCTTGCCGATCTTGGGGCAGATACGGCTGCCGCGCCCGCGCATCTGCGCATATTTCATCGCCGACTTGGTGGGGCGCAACATCAGCAGGGTTTCGATTTCCTTGTGGTCGAAACCGGTATCGAGCATGTCGACCGACACGGCGATATAGGGCAGCGGGTCATACTTGAAACGATTAATGGCCGGCTTGGGGTCGCCATTGTTGGTGTAGGTGGTGATCTTCTCGGTGAAGGCTTCGCGCACATGGCCGGGCGAGATATCTAGTGTAGTGCCGCGCTCTTGTCGAGACTTAATTGGCGATTTTCCGTATAATG
>CAZKSD010000130.1:0-6938 GCA_964555315.1 uncultured Dechloromonas sp. | reverse complement strand
TCTACCAGAAGACCGCCGCCTACGGCCACTTCGGCCGCGACGAGCCGGAATTCACGTGGGAAAGTACCGACCGGGCGGCGCTGCTGCGCGGCGACGCCGGCCTGTAAGGCCGGTTGCGGTCGACCGCGAAAACAAGCCTATTTTCAGCGTCGACCGCAACCGCCCTAATTCGGGGGAAACCGGTTTATAATCCGCAAGCTACCGAGGAGCGCTGCAGGGGAAGTTTCCCTCAGGCTCGGTCTAGAACCGCGCTCACCCAATCAACCCCGTGCCGGGCACGGGATGGCGGGTGAGCCGAGTTTTACCCCATCCCTCTCCCGGCCACAGTTCATCAGGAGCTTGCTGTGGCTGAATTCAAAGACTACGTTGTTGCCGATCTGAACCTTGCCGACTGGGGGCGCAAGGAAATCCGCATTGCCGAAACCGAAATGCCGGGCCTGATGGCCATCCGCGAGGAATTCGCGCAAGCGCAGCCGCTCAGCGGCGCGCGCATCACCGGTTCGCTGCACATGACCATTCAGACCGCCGTGCTGATCGAGACGCTGACCGCGCTCGGCGCCGAAGTCCGCTGGGCCTCGTGCAACATCTTCTCGACGCAGGACCACGCCGCCGCGGCCATCGCCAGGGACGGCATCCCGGTCTTCGCGGTCAAGGGCGAATCGCTCGCCGACTACTGGGATTACACCCATCGCATCTTCGAGTGGGCCGACGGCGGCTACTCGAACATGATCCTCGACGACGGCGGCGATGCGACCCTGCTGCTCCACCTCGGCGCCCGCGCCGAGCAGGACATTTCCGTGCTGGCCAGCCCCGGTTCCGAGGAAGAAACCATCCTCTTCGCCGCGATCAAGGCCAAGCTGGCGGTCGACCCGACCTGGTATTCGCTGCGCCTGGCCCAGGTCAGGGGCGTCACCGAGGAAACCACGACCGGCGTCCATCGCCTCTACCAGATGCACGAGCGCGGCGACCTCAAGTTCCCGGCGATCAACGTCAACGACTCGGTGACCAAGTCCAAGTTCGATAACCTCTACGGCTGCCGCGAGTCGCTGGTCGACGGCATCAAGCGCGCCACCGACGTCATGGTCGCCGGCAAGATCGCCGTCGTCGCCGGCTACGGCGATGTCGGCAAGGGCTCGGCGCAGGCCCTGCGCGCGCTCTCCGCGCAAGTCTGGGTCACCGAGATCGACCCGATCTGCGCCCTGCAGGCCGCCATGGAAGGCTACCGCGTCGTGACCATGGACTACGCCGCCGACCAGGCCGACATCTTCGTCACCGCCACCGGCAACTACCACGTCATCACACACGCGCACATGGCGGCGATGAAGGATCAGGCGATCGTCTGCAACATCGGTCACTTCGACAACGAGATCGACGTCGCTTCCGTCGAAGAGTACCAGTGGGAAGAGATCAAGCCGCAGGTCGACCACGTCATCTTCCCCGACGGCAAGCGCATCATCCTGCTCGCCAAGGGACGCCTGGTGAACCTCGGCTGCGCCACCGGCCACCCGTCCTACGTGATGTCGTCATCGTTCGCCAACCAGACGATCGCCCAGATCGAGCTGTTCACGCGCACCGCCGACTACCCGGTCGGCGTCTATACGCTGCCCAAGCACCTCGACGAGAAGGTCGCCCGCCTGCAGTTGAAGAAGCTGAACGCCCAGCTCACCAGGCTCACCGAGCAGCAGGCGGCATACATCGGCGTTTCGGCCGACGGCCCCTACAAGGCCGAGCATTACCGCTACTGACGGCTGCGCGGCGATGAGCATGAACTCCTTCCACGCGCGGCAGAAGAAGCCGCGCCCGGCACTCCAGCCGGCCCACGAGCGGCCGGCCGGGATGTCGCGGGCTGATGCCCTGCTCGTCGCCCAGGGGCTGGCGCCGTCGCGCACAGCGGCGCAATGGCTGATCCGCGAGGGCCGCGTCGCCTGGGCGGGCGGCGCCATTGCCAAGCCGGCGCTGGAACTGCCCGACGGAACACCGTTGACCGTGGCCGCCGATCCCGGCGCGCAGTACGTGTCGCGCGGCGGCCACAAGCTCGCCGGCGCGCTGGCGGCGACCGGCATCGACCCGGCTGGCAAGGCCTGCCTCGACGTCGGTCAGTCGACCGGCGGCTTCACCGACTGCCTGCTGCAGAACGGCGCCCGCCATGTCGTCGGCGTCGACGTCGGCCGCGACCAGCTGCACCTGCAACTGAACGCCGACCCGGCGGTGACCGCGTTCGCGGGCATCAACTGCCGCAGCCTAAGTGTCGCCGACCTCGGCGACGCCTTCCCGCCCGGCGGCTTCGACCTGATCGTCGGCGATCTTTCCTTCATCTCGCTGACCCTCGTCCTGCCGCAACTGCCGCCCCTGCTCGCGGCGCGCGGCGATCTGCTCCTGCTGGTCAAGCCGCAGTTCGAAGTCGGCCCCGGCAACATCGGCAAGGGCGGACTCGTCAGGGACCCGGCGCTCTACGCGGAGGTCGAGCGCAAGCTGCGCGAGTGCGCGCAACGCCTCGGGCTGAGCGTCCGCGCCTGGCTCGAAAGCCCCATCGCGGGCGGTGACGGCAACCGCGAATTCTTCATCTGGTTGAGCAAATGAAACCTGAAATCTCCTTCGAATTCTTTCCCCCGCAGACTCCGGAAGGCATGGATAAGCTGCGCGCCACCTGGGCCCGGCTGGCCGAACTGAAGCCCGCATTCTTCTCGGTCACCTACGGCGCCGGCGGCTCGACGCGCGAACGCACCTTCGCCGTGGTCAAGGAAATCGCCGCGCAAGGGCTTCCCGCCGCGCCGCACGTTTCCTGCATCGGGTCGACCCGCGGCAAGATTCGCGAAATCCTCGACGAGTACAAGGTGGCCGGCATCCGGCGCACCGTCGCGCTGCGCGGCGACCTGCCCTCGGGCATGGCCGAGGCCGGCGAATTCCGCCACGCCAACGAGCTGGTCGAGTTCATCCGCGCCGAAACCGGCGACTGGTTCAGCATCGAGGTCGCCGCCTACCCGGAATGGCACCCGCAGGCCCGCAGTTCCCAGGACGACCTCGCCGCCTTCGCGCGCAAGGTCAGGGCCGGCGCCAATTCGGCGATCACGCAGTATTTCTACAACGCCGACGCCTATTTCCATTTCGTCGACGAGGCGCGCGCGCTCGGCGTCGAGGTGCCCATCGTCCCCGGCATCATGCCGATCGCCGGCTTTTCCAAGCTTGCGCGCTTCTCGGATGCCTGCGGCGCCGAGATCCCGCGCTGGATGCGCAAGAAGTTCGAGAGCTTCGGCGATGACGCGGAATCGATCCGCGCCTTCGGCCTCGACGTCGTCACCGAGCTGTGCCAGCGCCTGCTCGCCGGCGGCGCCCCCGGCCTGCACTTCTACTGCATGAACCAGTCGGCCCTGACCACGGAAATCTGCCGCCGCCTCGGTTGAACGCTGACTGTCGCGGTCGACCCGAAAAAAAGCCCGCTTTTCGCGGGCTTGTTCTTGCAGCCGGGACCGGACTCAGGCGGCCTGGGTCACGATCACGTTCTGCGCCGGCATCGGCGCCGGGAAGCCGGCCTCGCCGAGCGCCTCGCGGATCATCTTGTTGGTGTCGAAATAGACCTGCCAGTAGTTGTCGTTGTGGCAGTACGGGCGTACCGCCAGCACCGGCCCGACCAGCGTGAAATCGACGATTTCGACATCGACCTTGGGCTCCGGCAGCACGTTCGGAATCGTCGCGATCTTCTCGCGCAGCAGGACCATCGCTGCCTGATGGTCGGCCGCGCCCGAAAGCTGGCACTTGAGATCGACGCGGCGGAAGGCGTTGTGCGAGTAATTCTGGATCGTGTCGCTGAACACCTTGTTGTTGCCGATGATCGTCTGCACGTTGTCCGGCGTGTTGATCACGGTCGTAAACAGGCCGAGCTCGGTGACGGTTCCGGTCACGCCGGCAACCGTCACGAAGTCGCCGACCTTCATCGGCCGCAAAACCACCAGGAACGCGCCCGCCGCGAAGTGGGCCAGCAGGCCCGACCAGGCCATGCCGATGGCGACGCCGGCGGCCGCGATCAAGGCAGCGAAGGTCGTCGTCTGGATGCCGAAGTAGCCGAGGATGCCGATGACCAGCAGAATGTTCAAGGTCACCGTGACGATCGAGCCGACGTAACGCAACACGGTCGGGTCGACCTTCTGGCGCTCCAGCGACGCCCGTACCATCCCCACCGCGACACCGATCAGCCAGCGGCCGATTACCCAGAAGGCGACCGCCGCCAGCACCTTGATGCCCACCTCGGTAGCGGTGGTCATGATGAGGTCCTGCCAATGCGAGATATCTTCCTTGTTCATTTGCTTTCTCCGTCAGAAGGGGGAACCATGCCGGAACCGTTCCGGTATCGTCGTGCCGCGTTCATTCTAGAAGACATTTCCTGATCGACACAATTGGCGGGATCCGATTGCGCGAACGCCGACATCCCCAGGCGCCCGAATCGCCGTTGTCTCTTCGCCGTCCTGTTCGTTGACAGCATTTCCGTGCGTCCCTATAATCCGCGCTCCCATGGCCGGGTCGGTAGCTCAGCCGGTAGAGCATCGGACTTTTAATCCGCTGGTCCCGAGTTCGAATCTCGGCCGACCCACCAGTCGTCAGGGAACCCCGGGGCGCTAGCTCAGTTGGTAGAGCAGCGGACTCTTAATCCGTAGGTCCAGAGTTCGAATCTCTGGCGCCCCACCACGGTATTCCAGCAGAAGGCCCCGGCAGACAGCCGGGGCCTTCTGCTTTCCGGGATTCCGTCAGCCTTCGGCCGCCACGGCGTCGCGAACACCCTGGCGCTGGCCGACCCGTTCCTGGAAGGCGGCAAGCGCCGGCCACCGGCCGATGTCGATTCCCGCCGCGCCGCACCAGCCGAGGACGGTGAACAGGTAGCCGTCGGCGACCGTGAACCGCTCGCCCACCAGGTAATCCCTGCTGCCCAGATGCGCTGCGACGTAGCCCAGGTGGAACGCGAGGCTCTCCCTGACGGAGCGCTTGCAGTCCTCCGGCGTGTCCGCCTTGAAGAGTGGTGCGAACGTCTTGTGCAGGTCGGAATCGATAAAACCGAGCCACTCCTGCAACTGGTAGCGTTCGAGCGTAATCGGTCGCGGCGCCAGGCCGCTTTCCGGTATGCGGTCGGCAATGTATTGCACGATCGCGGCGACCTCGGTGAGAAAGACGTCATCGCCAATCCCAAGGACCGGGACATTGCCCTTGGGGTTGATCGCTGTGAAGTCGCTGCCGTCGGCCAGCTTGTGCTCGCCGAGGTCGACACGGACGAGATCGAAGTCCAGTCCGGCTTCGCGCAGGGCAATATGCGCCGCCAGCGAACTCGCTCCAGGAGAGAAGTAGAGCTTCACGTCCAGGCTGCCCGGCACCGACTGGGGAGTTGGCGTGCGCTTCCCTTCTTCGTCCGACCAGGGTAGCCGGGTTACCTCGACCATCAGGAAGCCGGTGTTGTTGCCGTAGGAAAACGCCGAGTCATTGGCGAAGAAGTACAGGAACCCCGTTTCGACGATCTCGATCTCGCAGCCATTCGGGGTGGCAACGAGACTGCTCTCGTCGTCGATGCGCGTGACGCCATTGATCGCGCTTTCGATGAGCCCGGTGAACATGTTCTCCGAATCGGGATTGTTCGCTTCGAGATCGGGCCTGGGATGAATCGCGGCAACCAGCGAAAACCAGGGACGGTCCTGCAGGCGGCGGCTGCCTTTGGCAAGATGACGGAGCCACGCCGTCGATTCATAGCCGTCGGCTCCGGCCGGGGTACCCTGGTCGACCCAGGTGCCGCTCGCCTCGATGCGATATCTTTCGCCGGCGCCCACCTCGAGGCCGGAAGCGTTCCACCACTTGTGGGCATAAACAGGGAAGCGCGTCGAGCCATCGACCGGCAGCTTGCGGAACGGAAGGTCTTCTCTCTCCTGCTGCAGCGCTTCTTCGGGCGGCGGCTGGTCGTCCTGGTAGAACTCGGCGCAGGCAGGAACGTCCGCGAGCCCCTTCGGCCGGTAGTCGGCACGCTCCCGCAGCCGCTGCAGCACGCCGGGATGGAGCTCGGCATCGTCGGGAAGCTTGCGTTCCTTGCTCGGGCGTATCCGCCAGACCGGTCCACGGGTTTCGTCGTGACGGTCCTGCAGGGGGTCGGGGGCGAGCGCCTGGCTGAGTTGGCCGGGCGCGAGATGCAGCCCGGCAGCGAGGTCGTTGACCTCCTGCACCATCCATTCGAGGGCGGCGTCGGCGAGCCCGTGATTGTCGTAACCGCCCCCGACATCGCCATGCGCGCCCGGGAACCACACCTGCCTGACGCCCTCGCGCTCGTTCCACAGCGTCGGCGGGAAGTCGGCGCGCTCCTCGTCAATCGCCAGTGCCTGGCGACCGTGCTCGACACGCGGTGTGAGTTCACGGTCGGTGAACTTGAGGTAGCGGAGTTCGTCGCGGTCGACCAGGTGCAGACCGTTGAATTCCGGCACGCCGAGTTCGCCGACCGTATCCCAGACGCCGATCATCCGGATCGGCGTTTCGTCGTTGTGCCCCCAGAAGCGTCCGCCGCGCTTCATGCCGCGGCCTTCCTTGTAGTTCAGCCAGACCTTCTCGGCTTGGTCGGCCGCATCGTCACCATCGGCATTGGCCGCCGGGATCAGGCCCGAGCGGGCAATGAACCCCCCCAGACAACGCGCGGCCCAGGCGCCGCGCGAGAAGCCGAAAAGCCAGATCTTGTCGCCGCGCTGATAAACCTGCGAGACCAGCACATAGGCGTCGATCATGCAGTCGTGCAGGCCGATTCCCTGCGTGCCGCCGAGCAGCCCTTGTGTCCGCCCGCCGTTGCCAATGCTCTCGAGGTAAAAGGCGGCTAGCGCGTCACCCCGCTTGATCAGGTGCGAACGGATCGGCCCGTCTTCCTCGATCAGCCGTTCGTCGCCGGGCAGCATCTGGAACAGGCGGTACACGTTGGTCCGCGCCAC
>CAZKSD010000129.1:0-6947 GCA_964555315.1 uncultured Dechloromonas sp. | reverse complement strand
GGTGCTGGAAGCCGTGCAGCGTGTTGTGATGGACGAAGTCGCGGATCGGCGCCTGTGCCGGCAGGACATGCGTCAGGTGCTCGACCCAGTGGGCGAGGCGCTCGCGGAACGGAAGCGTGGCGTCGCTGGTCATCTCAGCCGCCGAACAGCCGGCCGACGCGGTCGACGCTGCCCGCGACCAGATCGAGCAAGGGCGCCGGCCAGACGCCAAAGGCGATGATGCCCAGCCCGAGAATCGCCGCGGCGACCGTCTCGGTCCGCGTCATGTCGGCGATTTCCTGCGCCGGCAGGCCGGGCAGGCACAGGCGGCCGATGACGCGCAGGCCGTAGGCGGCGCCGATCAGCATGCCGGCGCAGACGATCGCCACCCAGCCGCCCCAGCGCGCGAAGCCGCCGACCAGCGCGTGCAGTTCGGCGATGAAGCCGGCGCCGCCCGGCAGGCCGATGGCGGCGAGCAGCGCGAAGGCGGTGAAGAAGGCGAAGCGCGGCGCCCGCCCGAGCAGGCAACCGTAATCGGCGAGGTCGCGGCTGTGGGTGCGCTGGTAAAGCAGGCCGACGATCAGGAACAGCGTCGCCGCCGTCAGCCCGTGCGCGACCATCTGCATCACCGCGCCGGTCAGGCCGGTGACGTTGAGCGTGGCGATGCCGAGCAGGACGACGCCCATGTGCGAGATCGACGAGTAGGCGACCATCGCCTTCAGGTCCTGCTGCCGCCAGGCGAGCACACCGCCGTAGAGCATGCTGATCAGCGCCAGCGCCGCCAGCCAGTCCTGCGTCGCCAGCAGCGCGGCGGGCAGTGTTTCGGCCGCGCGGATCAGGCCGTAAGCGCCCATCTTGAGCAGGACGCCGGAAAGCAGGATCGACACCGGGCTCGGCGCCTCGACATGCGCCAGCGGCAGCCAGCCGTGCAGCGGAAAGACCGGCATCTTGACGCCGAAGCCGATGAACAGCCCGGCGAAGATCAGCAACTGCGTGTTGAGCGGCAGCCCGCGCCCGCCCTCGGCCATGTCGCCCATGGCGAAGCTGTGGCCGGGCGCCGCGTCGTAGAGAAAGAGCAGCGCCACCAGCATGAACACCGAGCCGCCCAGCGTGTAGAGGAAGAAATTGAGCGCCGCGCGCTGCCGGTTCGGGCCGCCGAGACGGTCGATCAGGAAGAACAGCGGGAGCAGCGTCGCTTCCCAGAAGACGTAGAACAGCGACCAGTCACGCGCGGTGAACACCCCGAACATCGCCGATTCGAGCAGCAGCACCAGCGTGAAGTAGAGCCGCGCCCCCGCCTCCATGCGGCGCGAGACGAGGACGGCGATCAGGCTCAGCAGGGCCGACAGCAGGACCATCGCCAGCGCAATGCCGTCGATGCCCAGCGCGAAATACGAGCCGAGCCGGATATTCCACGGCCGGCTTTCATGGAACTGGATCGCCGGCCCCGCCGGATCGAAGCCGGCCGCCAGCCACAAGGCATAGGCGAGGGTCGCCAACGCGAAGAGCATCGCCATCTGCCACAGCAGCAGGGCGCGGCGCGCCGGCAGCACGGCGATCAGGGCCGCCCCCAGCACCGGCATGAACACCAGCACCCTCAGCACCCCCCGCCCCCCCGTGCAGCCTGTGTGACCGTCGCCATCTTCATCGTGTGATTATGCCAGCGCCCGCGACCATCCCGACATACCCGGACGCTCCCAGGTCATCATTTCCTGCCCGCCTTCCGCGGCGGGTCGGTGCGTCAGATGAGCGCCGGCGTCGCCGCCAGCAGCAACTGCGCCGCGTAATAGAGCGGCAGGCCCCAGGCGCGGTTGACGAACTGGCGCCTGACAAAGCGGTCGCGTGCCACGGAAATGTCCGACGCGGCGAACGCAAGCGCTCCGACCGCCACCGCCCACGGTCCGCCGGCCGCCGTGACCCCGCACGCGAGCGCCGACATGACGCCGATGACCAGCATGTAGGTCCGCACCGCACCGGCCATGTCCGCCGGCACGAACTTGCCGAGCCAGCGCAGCACGGCCAGGATGACGACGCCGAGGACGATGGCGCCGACCACAAACCCGCCCGGCGCCAGCGGCCGGCTCAGGAACGCGGCGCTGTAGGCGACATGCCCGAGCAGGAAGGCGAACACGCCGGCCCGGAAGACTTGCGGCCGGTCACGCGGAATCAGCAGGATGTCGCCGAGCAGGCACAGCGCGAGAGCGAGCAGCACCAGCCTCCCGTAGCCCGAGTCGAGCGCGCCCACGGCAAGACCCAGCCAGACGAAGGCGGCCGAGGCCAGCGGCTTGGTCAGCCACAGCCCGCCGCGCGAATCCCGGTATTCGGCCGCCAGCATGCCGGCCACCGCCACCGCACAGAGGACGACCGAACCCGGCATTCCCGCCGCCGCCTGTGCGACGGTCAGTGCACCGCCCACGTCCGATGATCATGCTCGACGGCAACCGGGCAGCCCTGCGGGGGCATGGCGCTCAGGTTGCGGACAAATGCCGCGACTTTCGGGTCCCGGATCAGGTCGACCGTGGAATTCGCCCGTAGGAGATCGGCCTCGCCCACCGGCCGGCTGACCACATAGCCCTGGACATGGTCGATGCCGGCCAGCGCCAGCGCTTCCAGTGTCGGCAGGTCCTCGGCCCATTCGGCAATGGTCTGCATGCCGAAGTTGCCGGCCAGCTTGGCGATCGCTTCGATGATGCTCAGACTCGCCGGATGGCGGGCCGCGTCGCGGACGAAGGAACCGTCGATTTTCAGCGCATCGGCGGGCAGTTCGCGCAGATAGGAGAACGAAGTGTAGCCGGCGCCGAAGTCGTCAAGGGCGACCCGGATGCCCAGCCGCCGCGCCTTTTCGAGGAAGGTGCGGGTGCTGCCGGTGTCGCGCAGGGCGACGCTCTCGGTCACTTCCAGGCAAAGCCGGTCACGGGCGGCCGGCGCCTTGCTGAGCATCTCGAACGCCTCGCGCACAAAGACTTCATCGCTCAGCGAAGCGCCGCTCAGGTTCATGCTGACGAAACGCGTCCTGCCCAGGCGCTCCTTGTTGCGCTCCAGCCACGCCAGCGTCGTGGTCAGCACCCAGCGGTCGATCAGCGTGATGCGTCCGCTGTTTTCCGCTGCGGAGATGATCTGCCCGGCCGGGACGATGCTGCCGTCAGGCTCGCGCATGCGCAGCAGCACCTCGAAATTGAGGGATTCGGTCGGCGCGCGCAGCGAAAGAATCGGCTGCATTTCGAGAAACAACCCCTCGGGCGGGCGATCCACGCCGAAACGCCCGATCAGGTCGAGTTCCCGCGTGTAGTCGCGCAGGGCCTGCGAACCCGCTTCGAAGACATGAACGCCCGATTCCTTCGCCTTCGCCAGGCGGCAGGCGCGGTCGGCCGTCGAGATCGCATCCTTGAGGTTGGTCGGCGCCAGCAATTCGACCAGGCCAACCGACACCCCGACGCTGAAACCTTTGCCACCGGACTCGAAACTCCGGCCGGCAACCGCATCGACGATCGTCTGGCAGATGAGGCTTCCCTGGGCGACGGTGGTGTTCTCCATGACGATCAGAAACTCGTCGCCGCCGACCCGCCCGAGACGATGACCCGCGTGACCCGCGATCGACCCGACCACCCGCTCGCAGATCTGCTTCAGGACATCGTCGCCCACGGTGTGCCCGAACAGGTCGTTGATCAACTTGAAGCGGTCCATGTCGAGGTAGGCCAGGACCAGTGGCTGCTGCGGCGAGCTGCGCTCAAGCGCGGCGGCGGCGACCGCCTCGATGCCGCGACGGTTGAGGACCTTGGTCAGGGCGTCGAATTCGGCAAGATGGCGGAGTTTCCGGGTGGCCTCGTAGCGTTCGCTGATGTCCTGCAGTGAACCCTCGATCCGCCCCTTGGCATCGGCAGCCTTCACCAGGAAGCGTTGCGCCGAGCCATCGGCGCGCGGCTTGCCGGACACTTCGATTTCGACCGTGCCCGACGTCCTCAGCGCCTGTTGCAGGGTCTGCCAGCAGCCGTCGGCGAAGCAGTCGCCCCAGGAAGTACGGTCCCCCGCCAGGCCATCGCCATCCATCATCGCGACCAGCGCGGGATTGGTCTTCAGGAAACGGCCGTCGCCGTCGAGCGTGAACAAACCGACCGGGATCACGTCATAGGTGTGCTGCAGCTCGGCCTGGGCCTCCAGGCGTCCCTGCTGTTCGCGCTTCATGTGCTCGGCGATGGCCACGGCAACCAGCAGGCTGGAAAATACCGCCGAGGTAATGCTGTTCACGCTGCCTGCCACCGTCCTGATGCCCAGCGCGGCCGCCGCTATCTCATAGACGTTGGTCGAGAGGATGATGCCCAGGAGGACGGCATGGGCTGCGGCGTACCACATCGCCATCCAGGAATTGGTGAATCTGATGATGCGATAGAGCAGGTAGCCCAACAACGCGACGCCGACAATCGCGGCCACCCAGATGATCTGCAGGAAGGTCTGATAGGGCAGCAGCAGCGCAGCCGCCAGAAGCGGAACCGGCGACCAATGCGCGTACGCGACGATCCACGGCGTCCCGACCTGTTTCAGTTCGCGCCTGAACATGCGCATGAAGACGGCGGCAGTCAGCGTGTAGAAGGCGGCGATCGTCACGCTGCGGACGGTTCCCAACCAGTCGGCGGGAATCGCCTGCTCGAGCAGATGGGCATCCCAGCCGGCCGACAGTGCGGCCATCCGCATGTTGGCGAGCAGCCAGGCGGCAAACAGGACGATCAAGCCGTCGCGATAGACAAAGGCAACCATCAGGGCGAAGGCGGCGAGGATCCCGACGCTGCCGTCGATCAGACCGCTGTTGCGCTCGAACTTGCGCTGCGCGGCTTCAAGGCCGGCGACATCCCAGCGCTGGACCGTCAGGCGCGCCGGACCGACCGAGTCCACCCGGCACAGCACCTGGCCCCTGGCGCCATCGAGGCGGAATCCGCCCAGCGCCTGCCTGAGCTGACCGCTGTTCCGGTCGCGGTCGGCGGCGCCGAGACGCTCGCGCGTCGCCGCGTTCCAGCACTCGAGGCGCCGTGCGTGACGCGAGGGGAAGAAGATGGCCGGAGCGGTTCCCGAAGCCGCGGCACCCGCCTGGAACGCGATCCAGTGAGGCACTTCCGACAGCCGCGTTTCCACCTGGCTCGCCGGCGCCATCGATTCCAGGGACCCCGATACCTGCAATTCCGACAGAATCCGGCTATCGTCCCGCAACACCCTGAATTCGACAGGGTCGACGCCGCCAAACTCATAGACCGGCTCCCAGGCCGCGAGAGCCCATAAGGCAAGGACGACGGCAGCGAGGGGAATGACGTAAAGCGCCAGCGAGCCCAGCGTGGCGTCACCCAGCCGGCGCAGGCGGGCGATCGCCGGGGATAGCGTCATCATGGCGCCGGGAATCGATGAAATCTGGTTTTGCATCTGGCTTCTACCTCGGTCCGGGTGCAGGGGACATGCGCTGGTGCCTGAGCCATCCCGCACAACCCGGAAACCCGACAAGCTCGCCGTCGTTCTCCGAAACCGGCTGCCGAACATCACGCTTGGGACGACTCGCAACAGCTATTCCTGCTACAGGGTCAAAGTACCGCGACGGCGACCGGACCTACTGCGGCTTATTTCACACTTGACGCGACGGCGACCGCAGCTACTGCGGCTTTTTTCACACTTGTAGTGAAATCGGGCGCCCGCGTTGGGCGGTGGGCCGCGACTGAAGCGGCACACGGCGACAGCGGCCGGGTGTCGGCGCCGGCGGCGGCAGACGCCCGTGAAGGGGCCGACGATCCGGCGAGCCGGGCGATCGGCCGGTCAGGGGGTGGAACGATGGGGAGTGGAGCGACGATGGCATTGCGTCGCCAGCAGGCTGGACGCGTGCGCCGCTGATCGCCTGAGGCCGCGATCGGCAGGAGTTGCACCGCCTGGGTGACCCCGCATGCAGACGGGGTCCCGGCGACAGGATTACATCAGGTATTCGCCACTGCGCAGTTCATACGCCGCACGCGCGGGAACGAATCGCGGGCTGACCATCTCGGGCAGCCGGATGTCCGGATGCAATGTCTGAAAGACATATGTGTAGAGCGGATGCTGTGCCGCCACCCAATTGTCGTGGGCATCCGGAACGGAAAAGGCCATCACCCGATGCGGCATGTTGCCGACGTGGTGCATGGGCACCAGTGTGCCACCGGGAAGGACATCCCGGAACAACAGTCCCTCATAGATGCGGTCAAGCGGCTTGCGCGCGGTAATGACCATCCATTCGATGGCAGCTTCCAGACAAAAGAAATAGTAGGCCTTGAACAGCGCCATTCTCACGATTCGACCGACCGCGCTCTGCTCGACGCCCAGGCGGGTCGCCTCGGCCAGGCTTGTTCCGGCGAGCCACGACGGCAGGCGGATCGATTTCTCGAGTTTCAGCGGGTTGCCGGAATTGGTCTGAATCCGCATCGTTCCCACGGGCGACCCGTCGAGCTTGGCCTCGGCGAGCAGGACCAGGGAGCCGGCGTCGTAATCCTCGGGCTCCGGCTCCAGCAGGCTGGCGGCGAACTCGGGAACATGGCGGGCATAGGCGCGGTGACGGATATCGGCAGCCTTGCGAAAGTCCTCTTCGGTCACCGCGGGGCGGACGACGAAAGGCAGGAATTCTTCGCGCGCTGAGGAAGGGGGCTGGTTGTTGGTGTCCATGTCTTGCCGCTCGATCGATTTGATGACTTCCCGCAGCGGGAAGGTGAGAGCATGACACGTAACGGCGCCGGTGAACCACCTCTGCCCGGCAAATCGCCCATTCCGCGGGCCTGGTTGTGGTTTTTGCCCAACGAATCCCGCCGGCGGTCGCCCGCCGAGCCGCCGGCGAGACGACTACGGCGCGACCCGGAGCGGAATGCGGATGACAAACTCGGTCGTCTGTTCGCCGCTGCGGACCGCCATGGTTCCACGGTGCGCGTGGACGATCGAGCGCGTGATGGCGAGACCGAGGCCGCTCCCCTGGT
>CAZKSD010000128.1:0-6950 GCA_964555315.1 uncultured Dechloromonas sp. | reverse complement strand
CGAAGTTCGACATGTGGCCGCCGAACGGGCGCTGGTAGATCTTGCCGTTGTCGGTACGGTCGAAGGGCATGCCGTAATGCTCGAGTTCGACGACGCACTCGTTGGCCTTGCGCACCATGAATTCGATGGCGTCCTGGTCGCCGAGCCAGTCGGAACCCTTGACGGTGTCGTACATGTGCCAGTGCCAGTGATCTTCCTCGGAGTTGCCGAGCGAAGCAGCGACGCCCCCTTGGGCGGCGACGGTATGGGAGCGCGTCGGGAAGACCTTGGACAGCACCGCCGTCTTCATTCCGGCTTCGGACAATTGAATCGCGGAACGCAGGCCGGCGCCACCGGCGCCGACGATGACTGCGTCGAATTTCAGAACGGGAATACTCACGCTTACAGCCTCCAGAGAATCGCAGCAGCCCATGCGGTGTAACCCACCAGCACGGTCGCGGTCAGCACATGCAGTGTCAGACGCAAGCCGGTCGGCTTGACATAGTCCATCCAGATGTCACGCACGCCGATCCAGGCGTGGTAGAAAAGGCTGACGAAGAAGAGAAAGGTCAGGAACTTGATCCCGCCATTGGCGAAAACGCCCTGCCACGCCTCGAAGGTGCCGGGACGGATCACCAGCAGAACCAGCGCGATCAGGACCGAGTAGACCGCCATGATGACGGCCGTCGCACGCTGGGCAATCCAGTCCTTCAGGCCATAGTGGGCACCGACAACAATACGGTTGATCACAGCAGAACCCCCCACAGGATCAGCGTCAGCGGGATACTGACGGCAAGAACCGCGACAGCGGACTTGCGGGCCTCCTCCTTCTCGATGCCGATATGGAGGTCGAGCAGCAGGAAGCGGATGCCGGCGCAGAAGTGATGAACGAAGGCCCAAAGCAGGCCGGCCAGGACCACCTTCACCGGCAGCATGCCGGCAACGGATTTGAACGTGGCGAAGCTTTCAGGCGAGTTCAAACTGGCGGAAAAAAGCCAGAGCAGCAACGGGAAACAGATGAACATTCCGGCACCGCTCACGCGATGCAGGATCGACACCTTTCCCGGTAGTGGCAACTGGATCGTGGTCAAGTCCAAGTTCTTTGGACGTTTCTTGATGGTCATTTCTGCCATGAACGTCATCCCTCGCGAAAAGTTGCGGTTTGCCCGCTTTTACGTGGTTTGAAAAGAGCGGAAATTATACATCCAAAATGCGCCGGAACGTGGCAATCAGAGCATCCTGCGGCAAGGCAATCCACGGCAATCGAAGTCAGCCAAGATCGTTGCGATAGTAGTGGCGGTTGGTGCAATAAAGGCCGCGCCGCCATTCCACCGGCTTGTTGCCGTAGGTGTAGGCGGTTCGTTCAACCAGCAGCAACGGCGCCCCAGGTTGCACGCCTAGGAGTCCGGCACTGTAAGGATCGGCAGCCACCGCCCTGAGGTGTTCCTCGGCATGGATCATGCGTACGCCGTAAGTGTTTTCGAACAGACTGTAGAGCGAGCGATCGCCTCCACTGAGACTCTCGAGCGTCAGTCCGGCGAACAGGTCGGTAACCAGATGGATCTGATCGAAGACCACCGTTTCACCATTGAAGCGCAGCAGGCGCTCCACATAGATGACCGGCTCGCCGACCGCTATCCCCAGCGCCGCCGCAGCCTCGGGACCGGCCTCCCTGGTCGAGCATGACAGCGGCACGCTGACCGCATGCGCAGGAATGCCGTCGTCCGGAACGAGCCGCAGAAAACGGTAAAAGGAACGCGGATCATCGTGGCTGGCGACGAAGGTTCCCTTCCCCTGACGACGGATCAGCAGATTCTCCGACGCCATTTCGTCGATCGCCTTGCGCACCGTTCCCTGGCTCACATTGAAGCGTGCCGCCAGTTCGCCTTCGCTCGGAATGGCGTCGCCCGGACTCCATTCGCCAGCCTCCAGGCTGCGGATCATGAACTCCTTGATCTGCCTGTAGAGCGGACTGAAAGTCGGTGCGGCAATGCGGAACGAAGGGCGGGACGAGTCGCGATTCATGGCGGGAAATTTCAGCACATTTCACCCGCACCGTCCACGAAATAGTTGTCATATATAAGACATATAATGCATTGCCCCCTCAGCCGCCTTCTCGGCCAGGACAATCAATCCCGCAAGTCCGGCAATCATTGACCGATGGAGATTCTTTGCCGTCTGGACAAAAGGGAGGAAAAGCGCCCTGCGCTCTTCGGTCTTCGCTGTCACCAGTTCGGAAGCCGCAATGATCTCCATGGGTGGCACGTCCAGGAGTTTCGCAAGCGAAACGCAGGCGTAGGTTGGCAGACCGCGTTTGAGGTTTCGTGCGTCTCGCATGGTGGCCTCGGCCTGGTCGAGGTAACGGGCTAATGCGGCAAGGCTTCCACGCTTTTCGATTCCGGCGGTGATGTAGTCGGTTTGAGTCATTTTGCAATTCTCCTCTTGACGTGCAAATTTGTACGGGGTATGCTTCGTGCAAATTTGTTCTGGCAGTGATGCCCGCCCATTTATCCTACGCCACTGAACATGACCTTTGCAATCGTGTCATTCGTTGATTCCTACCACAATCATCGCTCCAGCGATCAACCCGATGATCACCATGATCGCGGCGTGTCCAATTCTCTGGCCAGTGCTTTGTGGTTTGCGGCTGCAAAACATGTAGTACGAGCCACAAAGTGTGCCGGTTATTAGACCGTGAATAGCATTCGCTTTCATTTTGTCAAGTTTCCCCCATTCAAAACGGGAAACTGTAGCACGGGGGCACGCGCATGAAACTTCACCCCGTCATCGTCGGCCGTTACACAACCCTACGCATCCGGTCCGTTCGTCAGTCGGTCGAGCAACCGTCTCGGGTAACTCGGGTCAACGGCCGTCTCGATAACCACGCCGATGATGAACTTGCTCGCCTCCGGAACATCGTCGCCAGGCATTGCCAGTGCCTCGAGAAGTTTGCCTCTGAACTGCCGTTGCGCGTTGGCATCGAGCCCGGCGCTGGCGATCCCGATGAACCCGGCTGCCATGATCATTTCGCACTGGGTAGTCAGGTCGATTTCTTCCGGGCACTCAAAGAGTGCAGATTCCCGCGTCGTCATGTGATTTCTCCCGAAATCCATGAATCTAGCACGGCGCTCCCGGTATGAACTGCAACCGCTGCGCCCACTTCGGCACCCTCAACGGCATCGCCTCTGCGGTCGGCTTCTGTGCTGCCCGTGAACTGATCGCCTGTGCCGCCCTGGACGGTCTCAAGTGCGTTCAATTCAAGCCGTTGTCATGTTCCGCCAGTGCCCCGAAAACCGACTTTTTTTCGGCCCTCTCCGAGGCGGAGAAAAATCATCAGCGGCGCAGTAGCACCGCTGATGAGTCCGGTTTACCGGATTTTTCCACTCAAGCGGGGGCTGCCAAATGAGGGCGGTTTTTGGGGTTGTTTTTCGCGGGAAAATCGAAGATGCCGAATGTTTGCCCGCAGGGCAGGGGCCGGAAATCCCTTGGCAATACCGCTTACCCAGCCGTGCAAATGAAAATTGCACATCTAGACCAACGTGGCGAAACAGTTTCAGAATGTTCATTGCATGATTCCTTTTCATGAGAGGGCGCTTGTTCAGTGCTCTCCATCGAGGAAACTTCAGCCCGGATCACTCCGGGCTTTTTTTGGTCAAAGGGTGATGTGCACCGCGCCGTGAATGTCACGGACAAAGCGCGCCTTGGGCGTGACGCGCCTGGCGATCCACAGGGAATGAAGTTGGTAGAGCCATTTCATTTCGTTTCTCCTTGGTTGCGGTTTCGCATGCGAAACTTATTCGACGACCCGAAGGCGGTTGTCAGCGGTATGAACCCTGACGATCTCGCCGGTTTGCGGATCGGGCTTGCCGTAATAGGAACGGGGGTAGCCGGTAAGCTGGCAGAAACATGCGCACTGCTCACATCAGCGGTGAAGGCCGAGCGCGAGGAAGGCAAAGCGAGAGTGCGCGAATATCGGACGGTCGGGGTTTCGCATGCGAAACCTTCTGCGGTAGAGTGAACGGAAAGGAGAACCACCCATGAGCGACAACATAGACAACCTGATCATCGAACACCTGAAAAGGTTTCAAAGCACACAGGAGCGCATCGAACGAAAAATTGACGAGCACACTAACCGGCTCGGCCGAATCGAAATTGCCCTAAGCAGCATACGCCGCGATATAGCTCACAACGAAGAAACATGGGCCGAACAGAGTATACGAATCGACCACCTGACCGAACGACTGGAACGGATAGAGCGACGACTAGAACTGTCGTAACCGAAAGAGATGAAAAAGCCGGGGGATACCCGGCTTTTTTGTGTCCTGAACTGGTTAACCGGAGACTGGCGCAGGCGGAGGGGCTCCGGCTCCGCCGGAGCCTTCATCCTTGAGGGCGAGCAAAAACCCTCAGTGGCCAAGACGGTTGAAACTGACAAGCTGGCTGTCGACGACTGGCCGGACATCATCACTGAAACCGCCAAAGAGCATCGAATCCGCCTGGCCAGTGCCATTCGCAGTGCCAACGGTACGCGCATCGTGGTCGAGTTCCGCGACAAGTCGAATCAGATCATCGACCCATTCACGACGGCGCAATTGAAGTAACCCGGATGAGGAATCATGGTTGCGGATGACCTCTCGATGGTGAGCCTTGCGCGCCTTGGGCAGCGTTATATCGCCACGTCGTGGCCGATCCCGGAGCCGGTGGCGAAGACCGCCAAACCCCCGGACGATCAGATACGCAGCGAATCCCGCGAATTCGCGCGAAGCGCAGGCGGTGAAGGCTCCGGCGGAGCCGGAGCCCCTCCGCCTGCGCCTGTCTCCGGTTAACCAGTTCAGTTAAAAAAAGCCAGGTATTCCCCGGCTTTATTGTCTGTGGCTTCCGCCCTCAGCTGAGTTCGAGCCGTCGCTCGATCCGCTCGATCCGCTCCCGCAGCTGATCCACCATATGCCGGTTCTCGATGATCTCCTCGAAGTTCGAGGAGGTTTCACGCGATAGACGTGCCATTGAACTTTCGATACTGGAAAGCCTGCTGCGGATTTCCCGCGTGTCGGTTTTCACGCTGGCCATCTCGGTGCGTATCGCTTTCAGGTGCTCAAGAATCAGGTTGTCGATGTTGTCGGTCATGGTTCGATCTCCTTGCCGTTCACTCTACCTCAGAAGGTTTCGCATGCGAAACACCGACGGTCCGGTATTCGCGGACCCGCTGTTTTCCTTCCTCGCGCTCAGCCTTCACGGCTGACGTTAGCAAGCGGTACGGCTGATCATCGAAGAGACGCTCGAAACGGAAGTGATGCGTGCCAGCCAGACCTGGCGCGGCGTGATCATTACCGAATTCGAAAGGAAGCAACTGAACTCCCTACACGACGTTGCATGCCGACTTCACCAGCCGCCATGCAACTCCCGTCAAACACGCATCCCGCTCTCCAATCTACAGCAACAATGGGACTTGACCACGCCTTGAATCCGCAGTCGCAGTGCTGGACCGGCTTCTATAAGATATAAGACATAAGACACATGTTGAATTGACAGTCTCTTGCTTAGCTTCTAACATTTTCACCCTGTCGCGCCTGTTCATGATGGGAACAATTCGACGCAGGCGGTCGGGCAGACCCGAACAATTTCAACCACGCAGTTTCAATCAGGAGCGATACATGTCCAAAGCCCCCATGCGCGTTGCCGTGACCGGCGCCGCCGGCCAGATCGGTTATAGCCTGCTGTTCCGCATTGCCTCAGGCGAGATGCTCGGCAAGGACCAGCCGGTCATCCTCCAGTTGCTCGACCTGCCGCAGGCCCAGAAAGCCGCCCAAGGCGTCATGATGGAGCTCGACGACTGCGCATTTCCGCTGCTCGCCGGAATGTTTGCCACCGACGACCCGAACGTCGCGTTCAAGGATGCCGACGTCTGCCTGCTGGTCGGCGCCCGTCCGCGCGGCCCCGGCATGGAGCGCGCCGACCTTCTGACCGCCAATGGCGCGATCTTCACCGTGCAGGGCAAGGCCATCGCCGAGAATGCCAAGGAAGACGTCAAGGTTCTGGTCGTCGGCAACCCCTGCAACACCAACGCCCTGATCGCCGGGGCCGCCGCCCGCAAGGTCGGCCGCACCAACCCGAACAACTACCACGGCATGCTGCGCCTCGATCACAACCGTGCCCTGACCCAGTTGGCCCAGAAGTCAGGCCGCCCGGTTTCCTCGCTCAAGCAACTCGTCGTCTGGGGCAACCACTCCCCGTCGATGTACGCCGATTACCGCTTCGTAACCTCCAACGGCGACAGCGTCAAGTCGCTGATCAACGACGCACCCTGGAACAACGATGTCTTCCTGCCGACCGTCGGCAAGCGCGGCGCTGCAATCATCGATGCCCGCGGCCTGTCCTCCGCAGCTTCCGCCGCCAACGCCGCGATCGACCATATCCGCGACTGGCACCTCGGTTCCGGCGAGTGGGTGACGATGGGCATCCCTGCCCCGGCCGACAATGGTTACGGCATCCCGGAGGGCATCGTCTTCGGCTTCCCCTGCGAGTGCAGGAACGGCAGCTTCGCCCTGATCAAGGGTCTGGAAATCGACGAATACTCAAGGGGCAAGATCGCGATCACGCTCAAGGAACTGGAAGACGAGCGTGCCGCTGTCAAGGAGATGCTGTAGTCCGCCATTTTCGCGTAGTATCATGCAAGGGTCGCGGCAGGATGCCGCGGCCCTTTTGGTTTTTCGGCCGCCGCTTTGCGGCGCGACGTCTGCTGTGCCGACGTGAACCTTCACTGAAACTCCGTTTTTTCCCTGACGAGCGAAATATGCGCCATCCGAAAGCAGTCCTTTTCGCCGGTGAAAAGGCATTTCCCGTCCTGCCCGCGGTTGACCACTACGCGGGGTCGGAAAAACTCATGCGCAAGGCGCTCGAGTTGCAGAAGGAACTCGGGCCGATCTTCGACATTACCTGCGACTGCGAGGATGGCGCCCATGCCGGCGCCGAAC
>CAZKSD010000127.1:0-7016 GCA_964555315.1 uncultured Dechloromonas sp. | reverse complement strand
CGTGCACCGAGGGCGTGACCTGGCTGGTGATGCGGCAGCCGCTCGAGTTGTCGCCGGAGCAACTGCGGCTCTGGCGGAAGCGCTTCGCCGACAACATCCGGCCGCCGCAGCCGCTGCATGGGCGCGTCGTCCACGAAAGCTGGTAGCGGCCAAGCGATTGCGCCGTTGCTTGCGTCAGGTCAAAACGGACGACGGCGCCTGCGCGACAATTCGGCATTCGCCATTCAATCCCTCACCATGGAAACCGGCATGTATTCGGAAACTCCCACCTCGTTGCCCGCACGGGCGCTGGTCACCGCGTTGTTGCTGGCGATTGGCACGCTGGCCGGTCCGGCCCAGGCGCAAAAGGCGGACCCGCCCCGCCCACCGCAACCGGCGGGGGTCGAGGTCGAGGTCACCGAGGAAATGAAGGGGGCCGGAATCGTCTCCAGCGGCGTCGCCCTGCCGCCGATCCCGCCGGTCACGGGCAACCGGAAGAACCCGGTTCCTTCCTGGGGCAAGCCGTTGCCCTACCCGGTGGTCATCGCCGACCGGCGCAACAACCGGCTCATCGAGATCGCGCCCGACAAGAGCATCGTCTGGGAGTTCGTCTCGCCGAATTTGAAGGTTTACCGCGGCAACGAGGATGTGAACTTCTCGCCCGACGGCAAGCTGCTGGCGGTGAGCGAGGAAGACAACTTCGACGTGCACATCGTCGATTACGAAAAGAAGGCGCTCATCTGGACCTACGGGACGCCCGATTTCCGGGGGAAGGCACCGGGCTTCCTGAATTACCCGGATGACGCACACCTGCTGGCGGACGGCAAGTTCATCACGGCCGACATCCGCAACTGCCGCGTGCTCATCGTCGACCCCAAGGACAACACGATCGATACCCAGTGGGGCACGCCCGGCAAGTGCCGCCACAAGCCGCCGCAGCAGCTCGGTCATCCCAATGGCGCGACGCCGCTGGAAAACGGGGACATCCTGGTGACCGAGATTTCCGGCACGTGGATCTCGCGCATCACGCGCGAAGGCAAGGTGGTGTGGAGCGTCAAGGCGCCCAACATCCGCTATCCGTCGGACGCCTTCATGACCGAGGACGGCAAGCAGGTGATCGTCGCCGACTTCTGGAAGCCCGGGCGCATCGTCATCTTCGACCCGGCGACGCGCAGGATCACCTGGGAGTACTTCGTCAAGGAGGGCGAGAACATGCTCGACCATTCGAGCATCGCCCGCGAACTGCCCGACACCGGGGACATCTTCGTCGTCGACGACCTGCGTGATCGCGTCATGGTGATCGACCGCAAGACCAAGGAAATCATCTGGCAGTACGGCGTGACCGAAACCAAGGGCCACAAGCCGGGTTACCTGTTCTACCCAGACGGCTTCGACATCGACGTCTTTCGCGACTGGAAGAAGGCGCTGGGCAAGCGCTGAACCAGCCGTAATCCGCCCGGGGGAATTCCCTGGCGTTTGCCACGATGCGGCGGGACAGATGCCCCCTGCCCCCGCCAGCGCGAGTTTCAGATAACCGATTTCGGCTACCGGTTGCGGTCGACCGCCGGATCCGGCCATTTTTCATCCTACGCCGCCAACGCCGGCCAGGCATGAACGAAGATCGAGCCTGCCCGCCAGACTTTTCGCGAAACCCGTCACGCCTTTTCGTGCGGGTTCAAGGCAAGGCGAAGGTCCATTGTGCCGCGGTCGGACCCGGTCGTCACGGTGAAGCCGAGGCGCCGTGCGAGACGCTGCATGCGCAAGTTGCCGTCGAGTGTTTCCCCGCGCAATTCACCGATGCCGCGACTGCGGCAGTAGCTGACCAGGCTCTGCAGCAGCAGTTGCCCGAGTCCCCTGCCCTTGATTTCCGAGGCGACGACGATCGCGAAGTCCGCGAACCTGCTGTCGGGATCGGCAACCGCCCGAACCTCGCCCAACGCATGCTCGGTGCCTTCGTTTCCGCGCTCGATGGCGACCAGCGCCATCTCGCGATCGTAGTCGATCTGGGAGAAGCGGGCGAGGCGGGTCCGCGGCAGGCTCCTGGTCGAGTCGAAAAAGCGCATGCGCGAATCCTCGGGAGTCAGGGAATTGAGCAGTTCGCCAAGCAGGGGCTCATCCTCGGGACGAATCGGGCGGATCAGCAGCTTGCGACCTTCCCAATCGACTTGCTGCTCCAGTTCCTTCGGGTAGGGGCGGATCGCGAAGCGGCGGAAGCCGTGCCTGCGTTCCCGCTGCTCGATGCTGATGCGCGCCCCCATCACGATAACCCCCGACGCCTCGACGTGCACCGGATCGAGTTCCACGCCAGCCACTTCATCGATATCGGTAAGCAGTTGCGACAGACGAACCAGGGCATTGCTCGCGGTCGCCTGCACCGCCAGCCGATCGTCTTCCGGGAGACCATCGGCAAAGCTGCTGCGTACCACCATATCCCCGGCCAGCACCGGATTGAGAGGCGGCAGCGCGACGACCGGGTGTTCTTCGCGAACGCCGGTGCCCGATGCCGGACCAAGGAAGATCACCGGCCCGAACACCGGATCGTCGGCAACACCCAGACGCAGTGCGGGGGCGCCACTGCGGGCTGCGCTCGGGTGCAGCCGGTAACCGCTGGTGCGGTCGCCGGGATGCCGTGTCCGCGCACGGCTGCGCAGACCGCGCGCCGCAATGCCGATCTCCGCAGGTGAACGAAGTCCCGATACGCGCTGCGCAAGCTCCGTTCCATTGGCCAGCACGAGAAAGAGATCGACCGGATAGCCCGCTCGATCGGCGGCAGCGATCGCCTTGTCGATGCTGCCTGCCAAGGGGTACTCGCCAACGGCCAGACCATAGGCCTGCAACACGCGCCTCGCCTGGCGGGCCGTCAGCGTCCGTGCCCCGGCAGCAATCGCTTCGCCGACCGCGCTGCGGGCTGCCTCCGCTTCGGGAGTAAAGTCCTCGGCGAGCGACGGCGGCATCTGCAGCAGCAACTCGCGATTGCGCCGGTAATTGACGACGCCGAGAAAGACCGCAATCGCCTTTTCCGGCGACTCATGGCTCAACACGCCCTGCGCTGCGGAAATCCTTTGCGCCTCCAGCATCGCCGTGCCGCCGACCCAGCATGTGAAGACGTTGCGCTCGGCTTCGTGGGACACCTGGCAGATTGCCGCGGCAACCTCGGCGCTTGGCGCAAACGGCGACGGCGAACAGACGGTCAGGACATTTTCCGTGTCAGCGTCGGCGAGCACGGCCGTCACCGCCGCTCCCCAGTTGGTCGCCGTGATGTCCGCCGGCAGCGCCAGCGGATTGGCGAGCGCGGAGCGCATCTCCAGCAGCCCTTCGAGGTGCTTGACAGTGGCGGTCGACAGCTTGCCCAACTGCCCGCCGGAACGCAGCAGCGTGTCGGCGGCAATCCGTCCGAGGCCATGACCGTTGGCCAGGATGGTCAGACTCTCACCGCGCAAGGGGCGCACCCGCGCCATCCCTTCGATGGCTTCGAACAGATCCCCGAGGGTATCGATGCGTACCCAGCCTGCGCGACGCAGTGCCGCTTTGTACACGTCGGCGACGGTGAATGGTCCGCCCCTCTCAAGTCTGCCCCGCACCGGTCCCCCATGGATGGTAACCACGGGCTTGTTGCGCGCAGCGGCACGCGCTGCCGACATGAACTTGCGCCCTGCCGAAACTTCGTCGAACTGGACCAGGATCGAATGGGTGTCGGGGTCGGCAGCCAGCCAGTCGATCACGTCGGGCAGATCGATATCGAGGCTGGCGCCAAGGTGCAGCACCGTCGAAAAGCCGATTCCCTTGCTGGCGGCGCGATCGAGCACGGCCGCCGCCACGGCCGTCGATTGTGCGACCAGGGCGATCTTGCCCGGCGTGATCGTAACGGGCGCTGCGCTGGCGTTCAGACCTCTGGCGGGGACGACCAGACCGCCGCTTCCCGGCCCGAGAACGCGCATCAGGTGCGGTCGGGCCGCTTCGAGAATGGCTTGGCGCGCCTTGGCAATCGCGTCGCCGCTCATCTTCCGCCACATCCACGGCCCGACGATCACCGCGCGGGTGCCACGGGCGCCGAGTTGCGCGATGATCGACGGCACCCGGTCCAGTGAAGCACAGACGATCGCCAGATCGGGCACCACATCGAGTTCGCCGACGCGTACATCGTTGCCCATCGGGAACAGCAGGCGCTTCCTTGCGCCGACCGACACGACCGGACCGTTGAATCCGCCTGCCGCGAGATTGGCCAAGACCACCTCGGCGTAACGGCTCGGCTCGTCGGGTTCGGCGACCACCGCCACCGAGGCGGGGCGAAAGAGGAATTCGAGGTTGCGGACTGTCATGATTGCCTACGATCGATGGTCTCGCGGTCGCCCTGCTGGGCAATTTCCGTTGCGGCCCTGGTTGCCCGGGCGTGCCATAGCGTCAGTGTGCCACGTTCGCCACCACCTCCCCAAACCTTTCGCCGCAGTTCCGTGAGCACTTGCCGGAAACGAAGTCAGGGGCAGGT
Source organism: uncultured Dechloromonas sp. (assembly GCA_964555315.1). Classification (GTDB taxonomy): domain Bacteria; phylum Pseudomonadota; class Gammaproteobacteria; order Burkholderiales; family Rhodocyclaceae; genus Azonexus. The sequence continues at coordinate 2,551 of CAZKSD010000127.1, read as the reverse complement.
GAGCACCGCTCGCCTCGACACCAGGATCGATATTATCCGCTTGCTGCGGTCGACCGCGACAACCGGCTTGTTTCGCTCAGGGCTTGTCCAGCCAGAACAGCGCGGTGATCGTCTTGGCGTCGGTGATCTGACCATTCCAGACAGCGGCCCTGGCCTCCGCCGGCGTCAGTTCGAGGACTTCGAGAAACTCGTTGTGGTCGAGCTGCGTTTCCGTGGCGCGACGCAGTCCGCGCGCGGCAAAAATCTCGATCCGCTCGTCCGAGTAACCGATGCAGGGATGCATGACCCCGACGTACTCCCAGTCGCTCGCGACGTGGCCGGTCTCTTCCAGCAGTTCGCGACGCCCGGTGTCGAGAATGGACTCGCCCGGGTCGATCTTGCCCGCCGGCAATTCCAGGAATACCCGGCGCAGGGGGTAGCGGAACTGCCTTTCGAACAACAGCTTGCCGTTGTCGAGAAGGGCGAGAACCACGACCGCGCCGGGATGAACGACGTACTCGCGCAATGTCTCCCTGCCGTTCGGAAGGCGCACCCTGTCCTTGCGCACGTCGAGCAGCGCGCCCTTAAACACGCTCTCGCTGGAGATTTCGGACTCGATGAGGTGGGTATCGTGACTCATTTCAGGTTCCGGAAATGGAAACGCCCCGGATTTCGGGGCGCTTGCGGCAGGTAGCAGGAACGATCAGAGCGAGCGCAACAGGGCATAGGCGCAGAGCGACATGAGCATCTGCGGGAAGATGCCGAGCAGTGCAACGGCGAGGCCGTTGGCGGAGATCAGGATGCGCATGTCCATGCCGGCGGTCAGCGGCGAAGTGTCGGCGGGCGGGTCGAAATACATCAGCTTGACGACACGCAGGTAGTAGAAGGCGCCGATCAGCGAGAAGAGGACCGCGACGACCGCCAGCCAGATGTAGCCGGCGGCGACGACCGCCTGCAAAACCGAGAACTTGGCGAAGAATCCGACGAAGAACGGGATGCCGGCCATCGAGAACATCATCATCAGCATGATGCCGGCAAACCACGGACTGCGCTTGTTGAGGCCCTTGTAGTCGTCGAGGTCTTCGGCTTCGAACCCGGCGCGCGCCATCAGCAGGATCATGCCGAAGGTGCCGGTCGTCATGACCACGTAGGCCAGCACGTAGAACATCGCCGAGCTGTAGGCATTGAGCGCATAGCGGGCATCATCGCCAACGATCCCGGTGACGATTCCGAGCAGCATGAAACCCATGTGCGAGATCGCCGAATACGCCAGCATGCGCTTGAGGTTGGTCTGGGCGATCGCCGCGAGATTGCCGATCGCCATCGACAGCACCGAGAGGATGACCAGCATCGCCTGCCAGTCCTGAGCCATGGTGATCATGCCATTGACCAGCAGGCGCATGACGATCGCGAAGGCCGCCAGCTTCGGCGCGGAACCGATGAACAGGGTGACCGAGGTCGGCGCGCCGTGATAGACGTCGGGGATCCACATGTGGAAGGGAACCACGCCCAGCTTGAAGGCCAGGCCGCAGACCAGGAAGACCAGGCCGAACGCCAGCACGCCCTTGTTGACGCCACCGCCGTAGAGGCGCTCGGCAATGCCGGTGATTTCCAGGGTGCCGGTGGCGCCGTAGATCATCGACATGCCGTAGAGCAACAGGCCGGAAGCCAGCGCGCCGAGGACGAAATACTTCATCGCCGCTTCGGTCGAGACCGCGGAGTCGCGGTTCATCGCGACCATCGCGTACAGCGAGAGCGAGAGCAGTTCAAGGCCGAGATAGATCGTCACGAAGCTATTGGCGGAGATCATCACCATCATGCCGAGCGTCGCGAACAAGGCCAATACGTAGTATTCGCCCTTGTTCATCGCGTCGCGGTCGAGCACGTAGGCGCGCGAATAGAACAGCACGACGATCACCGTCATGTAAAGGAACAGCTTCAGGAGGTCCGCCATCAGGTCATCGACGAACATGTTGCTGAAGGTGTAGACGACATCGCCGGTGCTGGTGAACAACTGGATCACCGCACAAGCCAGGAGGGTGAGCTGGGCGAGCGCGAAGGTAAGCGTGCGCCGACTGTCCTTGACCGTCAGATCGACAAGGAGGATGACCAGCGCCATGAACGCCAGGAAGAGTTCCGGGGCGGCGGGCAGGAGATCGGGGACAAGGAAATTGTCGAACATGTCGGCTACCGGTTATTGAATCTTGCTGATGGCGACGTGACGCAGCAGGTCGTTGACCGAGGCGTGCATGACTTCGGTGAAGGGCTGCGGGTACACGCCCATCCACAGGGTACAGAGGGCCAGCGCGCCGAGGATGGCGAACTCGCGCTTGTTGATGTCGGTCAGTTCGGCCACGTGATGATTGGCGACATCGCCGAAGATCACCCGCTTGTACATCCACAGGGTGTAGGCGGCGCCGATGACCATCGAACTGGCGGCGGCGAACGCCACCCAGAAGTTGAACTTGACGGCGCCGAGGATGACCATGAATTCGCCGACGAACCCGGAAGTGGCCGGAAGGCCGGCATTCGCCATCGAGAACAGCATGAACAGCGCGGCGAACTTGGGCAT
>CAZKSD010000126.1:0-7029 GCA_964555315.1 uncultured Dechloromonas sp. | reverse complement strand
CAAGAAGAAATTCCCAACAAGACCAAAACTTCCTTCTCCCGGTGCCAGGGGGCAAGCTTGCCCACCCCAGAGGAGGTGCGCATTATATAGATCAGGCGCTGGTGGTCAATACGCTGTCAAGAAATATTCGCCGACCTGCCCGACGCGCCCGATATTCAGGTGACTGTGACCTTCGCGAACCGGCGCTTCCCGATCTGGAGGACAATCGTTTCGCCTACCGCGACACTGCGCGTCTTGTCGGAAACCTTTTCGCCATTCGCGCGTACCGCTCCCTGATCGATCATCCGCATGGCCTCGGACGTGCTCGCCGTCAGCCCGGCCTGCTTCAGGACCTGGACCAAGGCAAGCGGCCCGCCAGCACCTGGCAACATCATTTCAGGCATGTCGTCAGGCAACACGCCTTGACGAAAGCGGGCCTCGAACTCCGCCAAGGCATCCTCGGCAGCCTGTCCGGTATGAAAGCGCGCCACAAGTTCTTGGGCCAGCATTACCTTGACCTCTCTCGGGTTGCGGCCAGCCACCACTTCCGCCTTCAGGAGCCCGATTTCCGCGCTATCGCGAAACGAGAGCAAATCGAAATAGCGCCACATCAACTCGTCCGAAATGGACATGACCTTGCCGAATATCTCGCGTGGTGCTTCGTTGATCCCGATGTAGTTGCCCAAGGACTTGGACATCTTGTTGACGCCATCGAGCCCTTCGAGCAATGGCATTGTCAGCACGCATTGCGGCACCTGGCCGTAGTGCTTCTGCAATTCGCGCCCAACCAGCAGGTTGAATTTCTGATCGGTACCGCCGAGTTCGACGTCGGCGCGCATGGCAACCGAATCATAGCCTTGGCAAAGGGGGTAGAGAAATTCGTGGATCGCTATCGGCAAGCCGCCAGCGTATCTCTTTGCAAAATCGTCACGTTCCAGCATGCGCGCGACGGTATGCTGCGCCGCGAGCCTGATCATCCCGGCCGCGCCCAGATCATCGAACCAGGTGGAGTTGAAGAAGATTTCAGTCCTTTCCGGATCCAGAATCTTGAACACCTGCTCCTTGTAGGTCTTGGCATTCTCCAGAATCTGTTCCCGCGCCAGAGGCGGACGTGTGACATTCTTCCCCGTAGGATCCCCGATCAGCCCTGTGAAATCGCCGATCAGGAACATGATGTGATGGCCCAGGTCCTGGAAGTGGCGAAGCTTGTTGATCAATACGGTATGGCCAAGATGAAGGTCCGGTGCCGTCGGATCGAAGCCCGCCTTGACCCGCAGCGGCCTGCCGCTCTTCAGGCGCGCTATCAGTTCGGCATCGACAAGGAGTTCATCGCACCCCCGCTTGATGATTTGCATACTCCGCTCAACGTCGACCATCAATACACCCCTGAACCGTGCTATTGTTACCGGTGAAAATTACTGGCTCCCAGTATCACCGAGTTGTTCAATCAAATGAAAAAGGGCGGCCTGAGCCGCCCTTTCGGACCTGACTCGAATTACGCCGAGAACGATGAACCGCAACCGCAGGTTGACGTGGCGTTCGGGTTACGAATCACGAATTGCGAACCTTCCAGACCTTCCGAGTAGTCGATCTCCGCTCCAACCAGGTACTGGTAGCTCATCGGGTCGATCAGCAGCGTTACACCATTCTTGTCCAATGTCGTATCGTCTTCATTGACTTCTTCGTCAAAAGTGAAGCCATACTGGAAACCGGAGCAACCGCCGCCGGTGACGAACACTCGCAACTTGAGGCCCGGATTACCCTCTTCCTCGATCAATTCCCTGACCTTCGCGGCAGCGCTATCGGTAAACACGAGGGGCGACACCATTTCTGTAACAGCATTCATTTTCGGCACTCCTGAAAAAATCGACGGGGATTATGCGGGCCAGCCGGGCTCCGGTCAATGCTGTTAGTTTGATGCAGCAAGCTTTAGTTCCACGGACTTGCCGCCGCGATGAACGAGCCGGCCCTCGATGACCGCGCCCTGATGCATTTCGATAAGGGCATAATCGACATCGCCAACGATTTTTGCGCGCGATTGCATCTCAAGGAACTCGGTCACGGTTACCTGGCCGACTACCGACCCATTGCTCACCATGTGCGCCACACTTACGATGCCCTCGACCTGCGCCTGTTCGCTCAATACCAGCGTCGACGAACTCGCCCCCTCGGATGCCTCGACATTGCCCTTGACTTCACCGTCAATTCTCAGCCCTCCGGAAAAACGGATGTTACCCTCGATCCGGGTCCCGGCACCAATCAGACTGTCGATGCGTCCCTGCACCCTGCTCTCGTCCTTCTTCCCGAACACAGTTTTCTCCTAAAGTTGCGCCACGCGCCTCGCCTTGAGTGTATCACCCTGGAGAACTCGCGCCTCCACTGACTGCAGGCGCGCTCCGGCCGGCAACTCGAAACTGCCCTCCTTGCGCAGGAGATTCCTGACTTCCACCTGGAATTCTCCTGTCCGCTCACGCCTGGATGGGATCACCATCTCCTGCGATTTTCCGCGCTGGACAAAAGTGACCAGAAATTCCAGTCGACCGCGAAACTCGGGCATCTGCTTGCCAGAATGAAACGACATCAGCACCCGGTAGCGAAAGTTCAGCGCCCCGTCGGAAACGACCCGGAAATTCTCCAGGCGTATCGCCCCCTCTTCTCCAGCCGCCGGAATCAGCCGCTCAAAGAGGAGCATATCTTCCTTGAGGACTGCGTTCTCAAGTTCAAGCGCGCGCACCCGGTCGAGCAGTCGCTGCTGTGTCGAGCGCTCCATCTGAACCGCGTTTCGTTCGGTACCTGCTGTCGACCGATAACGCAACAACTCTTCGTCGAGACTCCGCACCTGTAGCCGCAAAAACTCGAGTTCCGTGTCCATCGCCCCCGCGTCGCCACGCTGCAAGGCCAACCCGACGATCATCATTGCCAGCAGAGCGACCAGAGCGCCGCCGGCAGCGTACCAGTGCCAGGAGACATGAGTGCGCACCACGACCTTTGGCGCCGTGATGCCGAAGCGCCGCCGGAATTTCCTTATCTTCAAGGAAACAGCTGGGGATGGCATGGAGCCTCCATATCATCAAAGCCAAATCGGGTCGACCCACTGTGCCTTTCACCTGAGAATCGTTCGGAGGGCAAGCGCAGGTTCCGTTGGCACATCTTGCGGCGCAAGCGCAGGAGTTCACCAACCGACTAGGCCGGCAACCAACGATTCCGACTTTGGCAATGCGATGCTCTCGGCAAGGTCAGATGATACGCCGCACCAAACAAAAAAGCCGCCAAACAGGCGGCTTCTGGAATCGCGATGCGAATCAGCGCTTCGAAAACTGCTTGCGGCGACGAGCCTTGTGGAAGCCTACCTTCTTGCGCTCGACCTCGCGGGCATCACGGGTTACGAAGCCCGCCTTGGAAAGCGCGGGCTTCAAGGTCCCGTCGTACTCGATCAGGGCGCGCGTGATACCGTGACGGACGGCGCCGGCCTGACCGGACTCGCCGCCGCCGGTAACATTGACCTTGATATCGAAGCCAGTCAGTTGATCGATCAGATGGAGCGGCTGGCGAACGATCATGCGGCCAGTCTCACGTGAGAAAAACTCATCGATGGGCTTGCCATTGACGACGAAGGCACCCGAACCGCGCTTCATGAAGACACGGGCAACTGCGCTCTTGCGACGACCCGTTCCGTAAAAATAACTTTCAGCCATGACGACCCCTTAGATTTCCAGCGCCTTGGGCTGCTGGGCGGTGTGAGGATGTTGTGCGCCGGCGTAGCACTTCAGCTTCTTCAACATTGCGTAGCCCAGCGGACCCTTCGGCAACATGCCCTTGACGGCAGCTTCGAGGGCGCGGCCGGGGAAACGTTGCTGGATCTTCTTGAAGTTGGTCTCGGAGACGCCACCCGGATAGCCCGAATGGCGGAAATACTTCTTGTCCTCGACCTTGTTGCCGGTCACGACAATCCGCTCGACATTGGTGACGACAATGAAATCGCCGGTGTCAACGTGGGGAGTATAGATGGCCTTGTGCTTGCCGCGCAGGCGGTGGGCAATTTGTGTAGCGAGGCGGCCGAGCACCTTGTCTGTGGCGTCAACCACAAACCACTCGCGCTTCACCTCATGTGGCTTGGCGGAAAACGTCTTCATGTGTGTGCCGTCCTGAAAAATTGGGCGCAGATTGGAGAAAGCCGAGGATTTTATTCGACTTCTCTGGAAGCTGTCAATTGAAAAACGGAACAGAATGCCCTGCGCAGAAAAAAAACGCGGCTCATCGAGCCGCGTTAAATCCACACCAAAGGAGGAGGGTGGAGGAGACAACCTGAACATCAGCAACCCTTGCCGCCGAGTGTGCTTCAGTCCGTACAAAGCGTATTCTGCCCGACAAGCGCGGTATCCGCAAGCATTTTTTCTGCTTTGCAGCATTTTTTTATTTATTTTGTCATTCGTGATGCAAATGTTACCGATGTGTCTGTTTAAACGTAGATTTACAAAATAATTTCAATCTATTGCATAGTGATTAACAGAAGCCGCGGGTAGATGGCGAGCGATCGAAATGGCATATATACTGCATCGCACCATTGCGCTATTTCTGACTGTGCTGGATCAAACTCCATTACAATCCCCACTACTGGAGGGTTGCTATGGAATGCACCGTGCGCTGGATGGGAAACGATGCGGGCATGTCGTTCGTGGCCGAGAGCGGCAGCGGGCATGCGGTCGTGATGGATGGGGCTCCCGATGCCGGTGGCCGCAATCTGGGTTTGCGCCCGATGGAGATGGTGCTCGCCGGAACCGGCGGGTGCTCCGCCTTCGACGTCGTTCTCATCTTGAAAAAAGGTCGACACGCAGTCAGCGGTTGTGAAGTCAGCCTAAACGCTGAACGGGCCGAAGCCGACCCCAAGGTCTTTACCCGAATTCACTTCCACTACAAGGTGAAGGGTCGCCAACTCAAGCCTGAAGCCGTCGCGCGCGCCATTCAACTCTCGAAGGACAGGTATTGCTCGGCTTCGATCATGCTCGGCAAGACTGCCCAGATGACCAGCGACTTCGAGATACTTGAAGAATCCTGAAGCCGCGCAGCCGTCCCGAAATCAGACCCGATAAGCCGTCTCCGTCATCACCTTGGCCGCCAACTTCATCGCAAACTTGAACGGCGCCGGCAACTCGGCAGCGCCAAGGCGGACCGCGGTTTCCGCGTGCCGGATTTCGTCAATGCGCATCTGATCGACGATCTCCCGCGAACGCCTGTCCTGTTCCGGCAGTGAAGCAAGGTGGCTGTCAAGGTGCGCCTCGACCTGACGCTCGGTTTCGGCGAGAAAGCCGAGGTTCCACTTGTCGCCAAGACGCCCCGCAAGCAGACCGACCGACAGGGCCCCTGCATACCACAGCGGATTCAGCAGGCTCTTGCGCCCGCCCAGATCAGCCAGACGCTGTTCGGTCCAGGCCAGATGTTCGGTCTCTTCCTCCGCTGCGCCGCGCAGCGATTCACGGACCGACGGTTCGCGCGACGTCAGCGCCTGCCCCTGATACAGTGCCTGCGCGCAAATCTCGCCAACATGGTTGACCCGCATGAGTCCGCAGACATGCGCCCTTTCCTCCTCGCTTAGTCTGGCTTCAGGATGCCCCGCCCCGGGAACCTGGCGCTGGCTGCGCGCCGTGGAAAAAACGGTACGCAAAGCACGGTCGAATTCGACGATCGCGGTTTCAAGAGACATCATAAGTCGCGATCAAGGCCACTCTTGCGCCTGTTGGGATGCCCACCGCGCAAGAGCGCATCGCGTGCCTCTGCGCTATCGCGGACGATGACGCCTGATGGACAAAAGTAATCGAAAACCAGCGCGGCGTGATGCCGATTGGTGGCCAGGTTCTGAATCCGTCGCCATTCGTCGTTGCGTGACTTGGCCCACGTTCCGTCGGGCCGGCCCGACGCGTACAAGCGACGCTCCTTCGTCTCGCAGCGCAATCCTTCGTATGTGACGTTCCTTGCGCCACCTGGCGTCTGGACCACCAATACATAGCGAACCACGCCATCGGTACCGACGCTCAAACTGGCACCATCGACATAGAATTCGTTGTAGGTCGCCGCGCCAACAAAAAAGGGCAGCAGGTTTCCCTGCAACGGGGGCGCTGGCAACTCCACGGCGACCTCCTGCCAGGGCCGAACGTCATCATCTTCGTCGGAATCTGCCGCTGCCGGCTGCAGCCCGCATACGCCCAGGACAACGACGAGAGCAAGTAATGCGCGATGAAGAGATTTGTTCCGGCGCACGATCAACTCCCGCCCCTGTCTGTGCTCGCCACCAAGGCTCCGCCCGGGCGCGGGTGACGAACCCGGCGATCGTGATCGATGAAACGGATCAGCTCGCTGAGCGCCTGTTGATAGACGGTACGCTTGAATTCGATGACAGCGTCAAGCGGAACCCAGTAGTCGTTCCAGCGCCAGGCGTCGAACTCCGGCTTGGCGGTGGCGCGCAAGCTGACATCGTTGTCACGCCCGACAAGGCGCAACAGGAACCAAATCTGTTTCTGTCCCTTGTAGGAACCGCGCCATTCGCGCTTGATCCAGTGTGTCGGCACTTCGTAACGCAACCAGCCCCTGGTTCTCCCGAGGATACGCACGTGTTCGGGCTGCAGCCCAATTTCTTCCTGCAGTTCACGGTACATGGCCTGTTCAGGCGTTTCGCCACGCTTGATGCCGCCTTGCGGAAACTGCCAGGAGTGTTCTCGTATGCGCTTGCCCCAGAAGACCTCGTTCTTCGCGTTACAAAGGACAATGCCGACGTTCGGGCGATAGCCTTCACGGTCGAGCATGATAATCCTGCAAAATTAAAAGTTGTATCTATTCTTTCACAAAGGCAGCCCGCATGCAAAGCCGGCCCAGCGTGTAAAATCCTTCGCTTGTATCGAGTTGATGAGCATCCCATGCGCACTTCCCAGTTCTTTTTCACCACTCTGAAGGAAGCCCCCGCCGACGCCGAGGTCGTCAGCCAGAAATTGATGCTGCGGGCGGGCTACATCAAACGGGCCGCAGCCGGCATCTATACCTGGATGCCGCTCGGGTTGC
>CAZKSD010000125.1:0-7136 GCA_964555315.1 uncultured Dechloromonas sp. | reverse complement strand
GACCTATAATGCCGGCCATCATGGATTCCCTGACCATTATTCGCGAGTTTCTCGACAGCCGCCTGGAAATTGCTCCGGAGCGGGTGCTTCCCGAAGCGAAACTGGATGATCTCGATGTCGACTCGCTGATGCTGGCCGAGATAATGTTCGAGTTCGAGGATCGCTTCAATCTGACTCTCCGCAGGAACCTCAAGAGTCCACGTACGGTCGGCGAGCTGGTTGTGCTCATGGATCGGCTGCGCAGCGAGCAGGGCTGACAAGATGAACCGGCGGCGAGTTGCGGTGACCGGCCTGGGTCTGGTCAGCCCTTATGGTGGTGATCACGGCGACTTCTTTGCCGGTCTGCTGGCCGGGGAATCGGCGATCCGCTTCCTGCGAACCGATGACGTTCCCCGGCCGCTGGCCATGCCCTTCGTCAGTTGCGCCGGTTTCTCCGCCGATGCCGTGCTCGGTCGCGCGCTGGCGGGGACGCTGGACCGCTTCGCCCAGCTTGGCGTCGCCGCGGCCTTCGCGGCCTGGGACGATGCCGGATTCCCGCGCAAGGAAGAGGGGCCGGATCGGGAAAGCTGGGGGGTGGCGTGGGGCACCGCGCTGGGCGGCACGCTCGCCTACGAAAAGGGTTACCGGGACCTCTGGCAACGCGGCCGCGAGCGCCTGTCGCCGCTCTCGCTGATTCAGGGCCTGAACAACGCGGCGAATGCCCAACTCTCGATCCAGTTCGGGCTGGGGGGCGTCAGCATGAGCCATACCGTCGCCTGCGCCTCCTCCGCCATCGCCATCGGCGAAGCCTTTCGCCGCGTACGCAGCGGCGAGGCGCCGGTCATGGTCAGCGGCGGTTCGGATGCGCCGCAGGCGTACGCCGTGGCGCGGGCGTGGGAGGCCTTGCGCGTCCTCGCCAGCGGCGACGAAAACGATGCGCCGCAATCGTGCCGCCCGTTCAGCGTCGACCGCAGCGGTCTGGTCCTCGGCGAGGGCGGGGCGGCGCTGGTGCTCGAGGACTGGGATCACGCCGTCGCCCGCGGCGCCCGCATCCACGGCGAGATGCTCGGTTACGGAACGACCTGCGACCACAGTCACCTGGTGCGCCCCGAGGCGGCCGGGCAGGTGCGCGCGCTCGCGGCAGCGCTGGCCGATGCCGGGCTGGGTCCCGGCGACATCGACTACGTCAACGCGCACGGCACGGCGACCGCCGAAGGCGATCCGGTCGAGGTGGCGGCGCTGCGCGCCGTGTTCGGCGAACGCGCCGCGCGGCTGCCGGTCAGCGCGACCAAGTCGCTGCACGGTCACCAGCTCGGCGCCGCCGGGGCTGTCGAAGCCATCGTCACCGTGCTCGCCCTGCGCGAACAGGCGCTGCCGCCGACCGCCCATCTCGTTGACCTCGACCCCGACTGTGCCGGTGTCGACCACGTCCTCGCCGCCCGCCGTGGCCAGACCCTGCGGGCGGCCCTCTCCAACTCGTTCGCCTTTGGCGGCAGCAACGCGGTGCTCGCCTTCCGCGCCGTTGCCTGATCGAATCAAGGAATCGCCTCATGCCACAAGAAATCTCCCCGGAAACCGTCGACGCCCTGTTTCCCGAGGTCGCCGAACTGATCGTCGAGGCCCTGAACCTGGAAATGCCGCCAGGCGAAATCGCGCTCGATGCGCCGCTGTTCGGCGAAGGCCTGGGACTCGACTCGATCGACGTGCTGGAAATCGCGCTGGTCATTTCCAAGCGCTACGGCTTCCAGTTGCGCTCGGACAACGAGGACAACGTGCGCATCTTTTCCTCGCTGCGCGCCCTGGCTTCGCACATCGCCGCCCAGCGCAGCAAGTGATCATGACCCCGGCCAACCTGGCGCGCGGCCTCGCCCTGTTCGCCCTCGCGGCGGCATGGGCCTGGCTGGCGCATCAGGGCAGCGCCGGGGAGGGCAATCCCGATTTCGCCGCGGCGCTGGCGACCTTGCCCGTCGTCGCCATTGTCGTCATGCTGCTGTGGCGCGCCGGCAACCCGCTGTGGCTCGCCGGCGGCGGTCTCGCCGTGCTCGGCCTGCTTGCCTGGCTGTGGCCGGCGCTGCGCCAGAACGTGGCGCTACTCTATTTCGTCCAGCATCTCGCCACCAACCTGGCCCTCGCCATTCTCTTCGGGCGCAGCCTGTTCGGCCCGCGCGAAGCCCTGGTCACGCGGCTCTCGCGCAAAGCGCATGGCGGCGTCATCTCCGCCGCCAAGGCACGGTACACCCGGCAGGTGACCGCTGCCTGGAGCGTCTTCTTCCTCGCCACGGCGCTGCTGTCGACCGTGCTGTTCTGGCTGGCCCCGCTGGCGGCCTGGTCGGTTTTCGCCAATCTGCTGATGCTGCCGCTGATCCTGCTGATGTTCGCCGTCGAGCACTGTTTCCGCTATCGCCTCCTGGCGCCGGGCGACCGCTCCAGCGTCGCCGACACCATTCGCGCCTACCGGGCGGCAAGCCAGCGGCGCGCCGATACGCTGGCCAACCACCGATGAGCGCGGTGCCGCTGCTCGGGCACGCCAGCCTCGACGACGTGCTTGCCTGGCGGCCGTCGGGTCCGGTCCGCGTGCGCGAATTTCTTGCCGACGCGGCGTCGCTGGCGGCGCAACTGCCGGCCGGCCGCCATTTCCTCAACGTCTGCCAGGACCGCTACCGCTTCACGGTGGGGCTGGCCGCCGGGCTGATCAGCGGCCGGACCAGCCTGCAGCCCGCCGCGCAAGCGGCGGAAACGCTGCGTCAGGTGCGGGCCGCCTACCCGGACGTGTTCTGCCTGTGCGACGGCGATTTCGCCAGCGGCGACCTGCCGCGCTGCGACTTTCCGGCGTTGGCTGCGGTCGACCCGGAAAATGTGGTCAAAATCCCGGAGATTCCGGCGGACCAAATTGCCGCCTGCCTGTTCACTTCGGGCTCGACGGGCCTGCCGATGCCCCACCCCAAGACCTGGGGCAGCCTGGTCAGGAGCGGGCGGGCCGGGGCCGAGCGGCTGGGGATGCTGGCCCGCCCGCACGCGATCGTCGGCACCGTCCCGGCCCAGCACAGCTACGGCTTCGAATCGACCGTGCTGCTCGCCCTGCATGGCGGTTCGCCGTTCTGGTCGGGCAAGCCGTTCTATCCGCAGGACATCGTCACCGCCCTTGCCGCGGTGCCCCGGCCACGGATGCTGGTGACCACACCCTTCCACCTGTCCGGGCTGCTGGCGGCGGGGGTCGACCTGCCGCCCGTCGACCTGCTGCTCTCGGCCACCGCTCCGCTTTCGGCGCGGCTTGCCGCCGCGGCCGAGAGGCGCTTCGCGGCGCCGCTCCACGAGATCTACGGGTGCACCGAAGCCGGCCAGATCGCCAGCCGGCGGACGACCGCCGATCTGGCCTGGGAGTTGCTGGCCGGTGTCCGGCTGGATCAGGATGGCGAGTGGACGACCGCTTTCGGTGGGCATGTCGAAGGCCGGGTGGCGTTGTCCGACAGCATCGAAATCCTTGGCGACGGGCGCTTCCTGTTGCACGGGCGCCATGCCGATGTGGTCAACATCGCCGGCAAGCGCTCTTCGCTCGCCTACCTGAACCACCAGATCGCCGCGCTGCCGGGGGTGACCGATGCCGTCTTCTTCCTTCCCGATGACGAGACGGCGGACGGCGTCGGCCGCCTGTGCGCCTTCGTCGTCGCGCCCGGCGTCGAGCGCCGGCAACTGCTGGCGGCGCTGCGCGAGCGCATCGATCCGGTTTTCCTGCCGCGGCCGCTGATCCTCGTCGATGCCTTGCCGCGCAACGCGACCGGCAAGCTGCCGCGCGCGCGCCTGCTGGCGCTGTACGCCAGCCACAAGTCCGATGCCGTCCGCTGAGTTTTCCTGGGTCGTGCCGCCGGACCATCCGGCGCTGGCCGGTCATTTTCCCGGCCGGCCGATCGTGCCCGGCGTCGTCCTGATCGACCGTGCCATCCTCTTCGCCGAGCGCCTGCTCGGTTGCGCCGACGTTTGCTGGCAGATCGCCAACGCCAAGTTCCTGAGTCCGGTCGGGCCGGGGGAAACGCTCGCGTTCCGGCTCGAGGTCGGGCGCGGCGGCGCGGTTTCCTTCAGCGTGCGCGCTGGCGGACGCGCTGTCGCTTCCGGCAGCCTGACGCCGCCCCCGCCATGAGCCGCCGCCAGGCGCCCGCCGCCGACTGGCGGCGCCAGCAGGAGAAGAGCCATCTGGCGATCCTTAAGCTGATGGTCTGGATTTCGCTGACCTTCGGTCGCCGGGTCGGGCGCATCGTCCTCTACGGCATCGCCGCCTACTACGTGCTTTTCGCCGCCGCCGCCCGGCGCGCCAGCCGCGCCTACCTCGGGCGCGCGCTCGGGCGCTGGGCCGAATGGCCGGACGGCTTCCGCCATGTCCTCAGCTTCGCCAGCACCATCCACGACCGCATCTACCTGCTCAACGACCGCTTCGACCTCTTCGACATCGAGGTGATCGGCGCCGAGGCGCTGCTTGTCTCGCTGGAGAGGCAGCCCGGCGCGTTGCTGATCGGCGGTCATCTCGGCAGCTTCGAAGTGCTGCGCGCCGTCGGCCGGGGCAGGGCGGGGCTCAAGGTGGCGATGCTGATGTACGCGGAGAACGCGCGCAAGATCAACGCGACGCTGGCCGCGATCAACCCGGCCGCGACCGAGGACATCATCGAACTCGGGCGGACGGACTCAATGCTGCTGGCCCGCGACCGGCTGGATCAGGGCTACGTCGTCGGCATGCTGGCAGACCGCGGCCTGGGCGACGATGTCACGGTCGACTGCGAATTTCTCGGCGAAATGGCGCCGTTCCCGGTCGGGCCCTGGCGCATGGCGGCGATGCTGCGGCGGCCGGTGTTCTTCATGGCCGGGCTGTATCTCGGCGGCAACCGTTACCGGATCCACTTCGAGCCGCTGGCCGATTTTTCCGCAACCCCTCGCGCCGACGCCGCGGCGGCGATCGCCGCGGCGCAGCGGCACTACGCCGCGCGACTGGCGCACTACTGCTGGCTGGCGCCCTACAACTGGTTCAATTTCTTCGATTTCTGGCGCAAGGAGCGATGAGACGGTCTTTCTGCTGCCTGCTGCTGGCCTTGCTGGCCATGCCGGCGCTCGCCGCCTTTGATATCGGCGAACTGATGGGCGAACTTGCCCGCCACCGCGGCGGCCGGGCGAAATTCGTCGAGAAGAAGACCATCGCGCTGCTCGACCAGCCGCTGGTGTCCACCGGCGAAATGACCTACAGCGCCTCCGGCCGCCTGGAAAGGCGGACGCTGACGCCGAAGCCGGAAACCATGGTGCTCGACGGCGAGGTGCTGAGCATCGAGCGCGACAGGAAGAAACTGACCGTCGATCTCGCCAGCCAGCCGGAGGCGCTGGCGTTCATCGACAGCATCCGCGGAACGCTGACCGGCAACCGCGCGGCACTGGAAAGGAACTATCTGCTGCACCTGGCGGGCAGTTCCGACAAATGGACGCTGACCCTGCTGCCGAGCGAACCGAAGATCGCCGCGCTGGTCCAGCGCATCACGGTCAGCGGCGGCCGCGGCCGCGTGCGCAGCATCGAATATCTGCAGGCGGACGGCGATCGCTCGCTGCTGACCATAGAACCGATCGAGTCGCGATGACCGGGGTCGCGCGGCGCTCCGTCCTGATCTGGCTGCTGGCCATGCTGGCCGGCGTGGCGATCGTCTGGAACAGCCGTTTCGTCGCCGACATGTCCTTCTTCCTGCCCGCCCACCCCGGCGCGGCGCAACAGGTCCTGGTTGACCAGATCCGGACCGGCGCCGTTTCCCGCCTGCTGATGCTCGCCATCGCCGGCGGCGATGCGCGCCAGCGCGCCGGCCTGTCGCGCGACCTGCGGCGCCGGCTGGCCGCCAGGCCCGAGTTCGTTTCGGTCCAGAACGGCGAAGCCGGCAGCATCGACAGCGACCGCGACTTCCTGATCCGCCATCGCTACCTGTTGAGCCCGGCGGTCAGCCCGGAACGCTTCACGGTCGACGGCTTGCGCGCTGCCATCGCCAACAGCATCGACCTCGTGGCGTCGCCCGCCGGACTGATGCTGAAACCGTTGCTGGCGCGCGACCCGACCGGCGAACTGGTCGAACTGCTGGGCAGCCTGGATGGCGGCGCCCAGCCGGGCAGCCGGGAAGGCGTCTGGGCCTCGCGCGACGGCGAGCGGGCCATGCTGCTGGTACAGACGCGGGCGCTCGGTTCCGATACCGATGGCCAGGAAGCGGCGATCGCCGACATCCGCCGGGAGTTCGCCGCCGCCGCCGCGGTCGCCGGAATCGCGGACGCCCGGCTGCAACTGTCCGGCCCCGGTGTCTTCGCGGTCAATTCGCGCGAGACGATCCGGAGCGACGCGACCCGCCTGTCGCTGATCAGCACCTTCGCCATCATCGCCGTCCTGCTGTTCGTCTATCGCTCGCCGCGGCTGTTGCTGCTCGGCCTGCTGCCGGTCGCCTCCGGCGCCCTGGCCGGCGTCGTCGCCGTCAGCCTCGCCTACGGCATGGTGTTCGGCATCACCGTCGGCTTCGGTTCGGCCCTGATCGGCGAGGCGGTCGATTACTCGATCTACTACTTCGTGCAGTCCGGCCGCATCGGCGTCGCCGCTTGGCGCGAACGCTTCTGGCCGACGATCCGCCTCGGCGTGCTGACCTCGGTGTGCGGATTCGGCGCGCTGGTCCTTTCGGGTTTCCCCGGACTCGCCCAACTCGGACTGTATTCCCTGAGCGGCGTGCTGACCGCCGCGCTGGTCACCCGCTTCGTCCTGCCGCACCTGGCCGGGAGCCGGGCCCCTGCACGCGACCCCAGCGGCCTCGGCAGGGGCGCGGCGCGCGCCATCGCTGCCCTGCGCGGCGGGCGCTGGCCGGTGCTGCTTCTCGCCGCGCTGGCCGCCGCCCACCTGTTCGCGCACCGCGACGACATGTGGAATTCGAGCATTTCGGCCCTGAGTTCGGTCAGTGCCGCGGACACGGCGGCCGATCAGGCATTGCGCGCCGACCTCGCCGCCCCGGATTCGCGCTACCTGGTCGTCGTCAGTGGCGCCGATCCGGAAGCCGCCCTCGTGGCTGCCGAAAGGGCGGGGGAACGTCTCGACCGCCTGGTCGCCGGCGGTGTCATCGGCGGCTACGACAGCCCGGCGCGTTTCCTGCCCAGCCTGGCGACCCAGA
>CAZKSD010000124.1:0-7155 GCA_964555315.1 uncultured Dechloromonas sp. | reverse complement strand
CGGCCTCGCCGGTGTATTGCTGGCAGCGCGTGCGGCCGTGGATGGCGACGGCGCGGACGCCGGCCGATTCGGCGATGCGCGCGATGGTGGGCGCGTTCCTGTTGGCCAGATTCCAGCCGGTGCGGAATTTCAGCGTCACCGGGGTGCTCGGGACCGCGCCGACGACGGCGTCAAGAATCTTGCCGACCAGTTGCTCGTCCTGCATCAAGGCCGAACCGGCCATCACGTTGCACACCTTCTTGGCCGGGCAGCCCATGTTGATGTCGATGATCTGGGCGCCGTGGTCGACATTGTGGCGTGCGGCCTCGGCCATCATCTTCGGGTCGGCGCCGGCGATCTGTACGGAGATCGGTGCGACTTCGCCGCTGTGGTTGGCGCGGCGCAGCGTTTTCTTGCTGCCGTAAAGCAGGGAATTGGAGGTCACCATTTCCGACACCGCCAGCCCGGCGCCCAGCTTCTTGCACAGTTGGCGGAAAGGGCGGTCCGTCACGCCGGCCATGGGGGCGACGAACAGGTTGTTGCGAAGCTGGAAACCGACGAAATCCATGGGCGCGCAAAGGACATGGCGAAACAGGGAAGCCGCACAGTTTACCCGAGTCGGCGCCCAAAAAACAGTCAAATCGCGAAGGCGACGGCGAGCAGCAGGGCAAACACGAGTTGCAGGCCGGCGGTGGCGGCGAGGATGTCGTTGAAGGCCGGGCCGGGGGCTTCATGGTGGAAGCGCCGGACCAGCTTGAGAGCCGGCGGCAGCGACAGCAGCGGCAGCGCGGAGCGCCAGCCGAGGCCGGCGGCGAGCAGCGGCAACAGGGCGTAGGGCGCCAGCATCTCGCCGATGTAGAGGCGTCGGGTCGCTGGCCGGCCGAGCAGCACGGCCAGCGTGTTCTTGCCGTTGCGGGCGTCGCCGTCGCGGTCGCGGTAGTTGTTCACGGTGATGACCGCGGCGGCGTGAATGCCGACCAGCGCCGCCGTGAACAGCGCCATCGGCGTCAGGCTCAAGGTTTGCAGGTAATAGCTGCCGCCGACGGCGACCAGGCCGAAAAAGATGAAGACGAACACTTCTCCGAGCGGCCGGTAGGCAATCGGCGCCGGGCCTCCGGTGTAGGCCCAGCCGGCGGCGAGCGAGGCGAGGCCGATGACGACGATCGGCCAGCCGCCGTGGGCGACCAGATAGATGCCGCAGAGAAAGGCGAGGGCGAACGCCAGCCAGGCAGCGGTCTCGACCCGGCGCGCACTCAGCCAGCCCTCGGCGGTGGCGCGCTTCGGGCCGACGCGGTCGGGCGTGTCGGCGCCGCGGCGGAAGTCGCCGACGTCGTTGAACAGGTTGGTGCCGATCTGGATCAGGGCGGCGCCGAGCGCGGCGGCGAGCAGCGGCAGCCAGAGGACGCGGCCGCTGTCGTGGAAGGCGATGGCGGTCCCGACCACGACCGGCGACAGCGACACCGACAGCGTCTTCGGGCGGCAGGCGAGGAACCAGGCGGTGCTTTTTTTCATGTGCGGCAGACTCGGGGCGAATGGCGTGACTTTAGCCTAAGCGCCGCGCATTCGCCCTTGGCCCAGATCAAGGCCAAGGCTGCCCTCCCCGGATTGGCCTGGTCGTGGCAGGCGCGAACTGTTGTTTAGGATCGCAATCAGTCGCGGGCTGGTGGTCTCGGAATGGATTCTCACTTGACATCCCCCCCCCCCCCTTGCTACATTCCTAGCATGAGTGCATGAGCTGGGCCGATCTGCTCATTGCTTGGCTTGGCACTCCAAAAAGTCGGTAAAAACATAGTACTGGAATTCCTTTTGCAACTCACTGTCGCCCGAAGCGGTCAGCAATACGGGCCTTACGAAGAAGAACAAATCCGCAGTCTGCTCGCAGAGGGCAGGCTGTCGCCATCCGACCTCGCCTGGGGCGAAGGCATGGCCGACTGGCGCCCGCTGGGTCACATTTTTCTGGAGCAGGCGCCGATTGCCTCCACCCAGTTGCGGGTCGCTGCGCCCCCGCCGGGGCAGATGCTCGGCGGGAATCTCAAGGGGCGCGTGCTTTCGTTCGACCCGGTTGCCCGGCAAGGCTACATTTCCGGACACGACGGCATCCGTTACTGGTTCGATCAAAGCAACTGGCACGCCCAGCGCAACCCGCTTCCCAGCCTGGAAGTGGATTTCATCGCCGATGCCCAAGGCCGCGCCACGCAAGTCTTCGTCGAGCCGAACTTTACCGCGCGCGTCAACATGAGCAAGGGTGTGCTCGCGCTTGTCTGCTGGTTTTTCGGTGTGCTCGGTGCACATCGCTTTCTGGTCGGCAAGGTTGGCAGTGGAGTGGCGCAGCTTGTCCTGAGCCTGACCGTTGTCGGCATGATCGTTTCCGTGCCGTGGGTGATCGTCGATTTCATCATGATCCTTTCCGGCAACTTCGCCGACAAGAACGGCAACCGCATCGAGGAGTGGTGGTAATGCATACCAAGCTCTGCGGCCACTGTTACGCGACGATCCACGCCGCGGCGGAACTCTGCCCGCGCTGCGGTACCCGGCAAATGCCGTGGATCATGCCGCCGCCGCGGCAGGCGGTCGAAGGCACGCTCTGGTTGCCCGTGCCGGCACTGGTGGTCGCGATCGTGACCTTCGTTCTGTTGCTATACGACTTCAATACGGTGGCATGGCACGACTTGCACAATCCGAAAACGATTGACGAACTGCTTGCCCTTGGGTGGTTGGCGGTACTGGCGGCCACGCTGGGCATCGTTTCATTGGTAACTCAAAAGCGGGGTCAAGGCATGGCCATCGCCGCGATTGTGATCGTATCGCTGTCCGTGTTGCTGGTAATTGGCTGGATAGCGGGTTGATTCTTGGGGTGAGAAAAAATGTCGTCTTACATGATCAGCCGGGCCGGCGAGCAGTTCGGGCCTTACAGCGAAGCAGATTTGCGCGGATACATCGGCAGCGGGCAAGTGTTGCCGGATGATCTGGCGTGGGCGGAGGGCATGGCGGACTGGTTGCCGGTGTCTCAGATTTTTCCAGCGGGCGTAAAAAATCCGGTTGCACCGCCGCCACCTGCTTACGTTAAGCCAAGCGGTGGAGATGTTTTTCCGGATGGAATCAAAGGGTGGTCCTGGGGGGCTTTTTTACTTAGTGGATTCTGGGCGATTGGTAACCGAACCTGGATTGGATTGCTTGCGTTTGTCCCCTATGCAGGCTTGATCATGGCCATCATTCTTGGCATCAAAGGCCGTGAATGGGCTTGGAAAAACAAGGAATGGGAAAGCGTTGAGCACTTCAATCGTGTTCAACGGAAGTGGTCGATCTGGGGTGTAGTGGTCTTGTCAGCAAGCTTCGTCGTTGGCCTGTTGGCAGCCATTGCTCTTCCAGCTTATCAGGACTATTCGATCCGATCCAAGGTCGGCGAGGTATTGATGGTAGGTGGCCAGGCCAAAGTGGCCGTAGCGGAATTTATCTTCACGGAGAACGCGATTCCGACACGAATTGAACAAACCGGCTTCTCCCCAAACTCGCCGTATGTGAAGCGCGTTGCGGTCAACGGTCAAACGGGGGCAATTCTGCTCACCATCGGTTTTTCGCCCCTTACCGACAAGACAATTGCTCTTGTCCCTTCGCGGGATCAGGACGGAAGTATTGCTTGGAAATGTGTGAGCGAAGACGTCCCGCCCAAATATCTGCCGGCGGTGTGCCGCCAATAGAAGAACCAACACCAAATGATCGACCGGGTTTCTGGTTGATTTCTTAGGGAGAGAAAATGTCGTCTTACATGATCAGCCGGGCCGGCGAGCAGTTCGGGCCATACAGCGAAGAAGACTTGCGCGGTTACGTCGGCAGTGGACAAGTGCTGCCGGATGATCTGGCGTGGACGGAAGGCATGGCGGACTGGTTGCCGGTGTCGCAGATTTTTCCAATCGGCACAAGAAGCTCGGTTGCGCCCCCGCCACCCGCATTCAGTCAACAAAACCAGAGGGTGGCGCCAGCTTCGCTACCTGCTCCGCCCGGGCTGCATTGGGGCTTGGTTATACTATTTGGTGCCTTGACCGCAGGTATTTTCTTCGCTGTCTGGGCATTCATACAGCAAAACTGGATTAAGCGAATTGCCCCGGAAACCGAAACCAAAGGCCTGGTTTGCCTGGTCGGCTATGTACTTTTCTGGATCGCTTACATCATAGCAAGTACCACCAGCCACGCTGTCCTTACTGTTGTATTTCTCGTGGCCTACCTCACCTTGTTCTATTTTTGGGTGTTTGCTTCTGGCAGTGCCATGCGGCGTTATTACAACCAAGTAGAGCCTATCGAACTGAAGCTCTCCAATGCGATGCTCATATTTTTCAACATGATTTATCTCCAGTACCACATGCATCGAATCGCCAACTGGAAGAAAACGGGCAGTTTGACACCGCAATAACCAAGGAAAGGGCTTGACCATGAGAACCATATTCACTTGCGGACCAGAAAACAAACGCACCAGCTTTGAGTACGAACTACTGACGGCGCCGACGGTGCGCTGGACCAATCCGGCTGGCAGCGTTGTTGTTGTGAATGGTCATTTCATCGACTGCATTCGCGATGAGTTTCGGGGCAAAACAATCTCAGGCGGTTTTAGCGCTGACAATCCGCCCCCGGATGGGCTGGGTGCATGGGTTCGCGAGCACTCGAAAACACTCAATGGCCAGGCGCTGACGCCACGTCACGCCTCGCGGATTGCCGCGATCATGTGCGATCTCGGCTGGGTGGAATGCTGTGTGCAAGATCGGGCGGTCGTTTTGCGCTTCCTTGCTTGACTCCCTGTAGCCATCAAATTTTGCGAGAAAAAATGAGCGAAGAAGGCAAGCCCCCGCCACCGCCTGTTGCAGGTGCGACCGGCGAAACACCGCCCCCGCTGCCCGGCGGGGTGCCGCCACCGTTGCCCGGTGCGGAAATTCCAGCGCTACCGGTGACGGCAAAGCCAGTGGCCCCACCGCCGTTGCCGGGCACCAGGCCACCGCCGCCGCCACCGGTTCCCGGCTTGGCGGCCAAAACACCGCCGCCGTTGCCTGGCAGCGGGCCGCCGCCTTTACCCGGTGCGGTAATTCCCCCGCCGCCGGTGACGGCAAAACCAGTTGCGCCGCCGCCATTGCCGCCCAAGGTGGCGGCCCCACCTCCCCCGCCGCCTGCCATGCGAGCGGCTGGTGCGCCACCCCCTGTCGCGCCAGCCAGTGCGCCGCGGGCAGGCGCAGGCGCAACGCGATGCCGAGGCACGCGCGCGTCAGGAGCAACTGGAACGTGAGTTGCGCGAGAAAGAGGAAACCATCCGCCTGGCCAACGAAGAGGCCGCCCGCAAGGAAGCCGAGGCGCAAGCCGCCGACGAAAGAGCCCGTCTTGAACGCGAGGCAGTTGCAGGCCGTGAGCGAGAAGCCGCGCTACAGAGGCAACGTGAGGGTGAACAGCGCGCGCTCCAGCAAATGCTTGGCAATGCGCGCACCTGTCTTGACCGGCGCAATTTCAGTTGTGCGATCACCAATGCGGACAACGTGCTGAGTCTCGACCCCGGCAACAAGCCGGCACGGGATCTGAAGCGTTTGGCCGAAGACATGCAGAACAAAGCCACCTCGAATATCAGGATCGAGTGACCATGAAAAATATCTCCACCACCTTCATCATCGGTAGTCTAGCCGTGGCTTTGGCGATGCCGACCCATACCCAGGATGCCGGCCAGAAATCCGGGAACGCGGAATGCAACGCACCAGTTGCCGCCGTGATAGGCGGCATTGCTGGAGCCCTTCTCGGACAAGGCAAGAATCACGTGCGTGGCGCGGCAATCGGTGCCGGTGTCGCTACGCTGGCCTGCATGGCATTCAATTTCCAGACGGCGCAAACCAGAACGGCACAGCAGGTGCAGGATGTGTACAAGGCGCAGAACGGCGGGCAACTACCGGGACAGCCTATCGTCACGAGTTATGAGACCAGGATTGTGCCGAGCGAGAAGGTTCGGCCGGGCTCAAAAACCACGCTGACTTCCCATATCGTGGTGGTAAATGGTGCGACACCGTCAGCGCCCACGATCGAAGAGGAAGTCGTGTTGTTCGATCCCGATGGGAAGCAAATTACGAAAACGAGAAAAGCCGCCAACCAGAATGGCGACACGGGGGCATTTACCACTTCCTTTTCGTTCACCTTGCCGGAGGGCGTCAAGCAGGGGGTTTATCCGGTCAAGTCAGCCGTGTTTCTTAATGGGCAGCAAGGAAGTGCTCGCGAATCCGCGTTGCAGGTGGTAATGACGCAGACTGGACCGGTTGTTGCGCTGTTGGGCAAGTAATTTAGAGCGCAGGAAATTCAATAGCGCCACCGCGAATCGGAGGATTTCGGCCAGCGCGGGCGCCCCGGACCATGCGCTTGGTGACGAAATGGCGGGCGGCAGGGTGAAGGCGACTTAAACCAGTGCCAGCAGCTGGCTCCTGAGCGCGGGTAACTCGATGGTGGTTGTCTTCCATACGACATCGGTGTCTACATCGAAATACGCATGAACCAGCCGGTTGCGCATGCCGACGATGGCGCTCCATGGAATATCCGGCGCGGCGGTGCGCGTCGTTTCCGAAATCCTGGTGGCAGCTTCGCCGATGATCTCAATGCAGCGAATGACGGCAAACAGCGTCTTGCGATCCTGCTCCAGTTCCGTGCGTTCCTTGCCGGCGACAAAGCTCATTGCATCTTCCGCCGCTTCGATCATGTGCAGCAGGCGCACCCTGTCTTCAGGCGGCATATTGCACCTGCGCACTGCGCAGGATTTCATCGCGGAAGTGGCGGCTCAATTCGCGCGGTGTGCGCAGGTCGACCTTGCGCCCTCCCATCAGGCCGGATAGCTCGGACTCCATCGTCGCGAGGCCGATCAATCCAGGTTCCATGCCGCTGTCGAATTCGACAAGAAGATCGATGTCACTGTCGGCGCGGGCCGTGCTTTTCGCATGAGAACCAAATAGCGACAGCCGTTGGATATGGTGATGCCGGCAGTAGTCGGTCAGATGGCTGCGGACGGATGCGTCGATAAGAAACATAACAGATTCAATGATAATCGATTTGAGTATGGGTAGAAAATAGCACTTCGCGATTCTGCCAGCGTCGACTTTCAAGGCCAGGCGCGCGCGCCCCAGATCATCCGCCTGGCGACGAAATGGCGGGCCGGCGGGAAGAGGTCGA
>CAZKSD010000123.1:0-7232 GCA_964555315.1 uncultured Dechloromonas sp. | reverse complement strand
GCGTCGCGCCGCCGAGCACGAAGTGGTTGCCGCCGCCGGTGCCGGTGTGGCGGCCATCGACCATGAATTTCTCGGTGGTCAGGCGCGAGAGATGCGCCGCATCGTAGAGGTGGGTGGTCTGGTCGACCAGCTGGTCCCAGCTCCTGGCCGGGTGGATATTGACCTCGATCACGCCGGGGTCGGGCGTGACGCGGAAATGCGTCAGGCGCGGATCGGACGGCGGCTCGTAGCCTTCCATGATGACCGGCAGGCTCATCTCGTCGGCGGTCGCCTCGACGGCGGCGACGATTTCCAGGTAGTCGTCCAGTTTCTCGGTCGGCGGCATGAAGATGTAGAGCTTGCCGTCGCGCGGCTCGGCGCACATCGCCAGGCGGGTGATCCAGGCGGCGGATTCCTTGAAGCCGGGGGCGGTGTCGGTCGGCTTTTCCCACGGCCGGCCCTGGCCTACGCCATCCTTATCGCCGCTTGCCAAATCGGTGCGGCGGTCCTGCATCTGCGGCACGCTGGCGGCGCGCTCGCCGCTGACGCGGGCGCGCAGGGCGGCGTGGCTGGCCAGCGGATCGGTCGCCGTTTCGGCATCGGGCGGATTGACGTAGGGGTAGTCGCTCTTCGAGGTCCACGGCTGCGAGTCGATCGGCAGGCGGTAGCCCATCGCCGAATCGCCGGGGAACAGGTAGCAGCGCTCGGCGCGCAGGAACCACGGGCCGGTCTGCCACTGGTTCCAGACATTCTTCATGATCGGCAGGGTATGGCCGACGACATGGGTCATGCCCTGGGTGAACACCTTCATCAGGCGCTCGCGCTCGAGCGCATCGTCGACGCGCGAGTCGAAGGGATCGACGTTGCCCGGCAGGCGGCGCTCGCGCCACATGTAGTAATAGACGTCCTCGTAAGCCGGGAAGACGTGCTCGTCGGTCACCCCCAGGCGCCGGGCGACGCGCTTCAGGAATTGCCCGGCCTGCTCGGCGGTGACGCCGTAATCGACGCTCTCATTGGCGTACAGCGCCGGCGAGTTCCAGATCGGCTCGCCATCCTTGCGCCAGAAGCAGTTCAGGCTCCAGCGCGGCAGCTGCTCGCCGGGGTACCACTTGCCCTGGCCGAAGTGCATCAGGCCATTGGGCGCGTAATACTCGCGCAGGCGATGGAAGATTTCGGCCGCGAAAATCCGCTTGGTCGGACCGAGGGCGTCGGTATTCCATTCGGCGCCGTCCGGGTCGTCGACCGCGACGAAGGTCGGCTCGCCGCCCTGGGTCAGGCGTACGTCGAGCTTCTGCAGGGTGGCGTCGATCTGGTGGCCGAGACCTTCGATCTCGAGCCACTGTTCATCGGTGTAGGGCTTGGTGACGCGCGGCGCTTCCCAGACGCGGCTCACCTGCATGCGGTGTTCGAAGGTGGTTTCGCACTTGTCGATGCCGCCGGTGACCGGCGCCGCGGAAGCAGGCTGCGGCGTGCAGGCGAGCGGGATGTGGCCTTCGCCGGCGAACAGTCCGGAGGTCGGATCGAGGCCGATCCAGCCGGCGCCCGGCAGGTAAACCTCGGTCCACGCGTGCAGGTCGGTGAAATCCATTTCCGGGCCGGAGGGGCCGTCGAGCGACTTGACGTCGGCGGTCAGCTGGATCAGGTAGCCGGAAACGAAGCGCGCCGCCAGCCCGAGGTGGCGCAGGATCTGCACCAGCAGCCAGGCCGAGTCGCGGCACGAGCCGGAACGCTTCTTGAGCGTTTCCTCCGGGGTCTGCACCCCGGGCTCCATGCGGATGGTGTAGGCGATATCCTGCTGCAGCCGGGCGTTCAGCGCGACCAGGAAATCGACGCTGCGCGTCGCCTCGCGGGAAATGCCGTCGAGGTACTTCTGGAACAGCGGCGTCGCCGGCAGCTCGAACAGGTAAGACTGCAACTCGTGGCGTTCCCACGCGGCGTACGTGAAGGGAATCTTCTCGGCGTGCGGTTCGAGAAAGAAATCGAAGGGGTTGATGACCGACATTTCGGCCACCAGATCGACCTCGATGCGGAATTCGCGCGTCTTTTCCGGAAACACCAGACGCGCCAGGTAATTGCCCTGCGGATCCTGCTGCCAGTTGATGAAATGCTGCTCGGGGCAGACCTTGAGCGAATAGGAAAGAATCCGTGTCCGCGAGTGCGGGCAGGGGCGCAGGCGGATGACCTGCGGTCCGAGACCGACCAGACGGTCGTAGGTGTAATGGGTGAGGTGATTCAGTGCGACATGGATGGACACGATCCTGCTCCGTGCAAATGATTAATCCTAGAAACCGCAGTTGGACGCGCCCGCCGGTGCGTTTGGGCGGGTGGCTGGCGCGAAGCGACAACGCGGCAGGCTGATGCCTGCAAGGCGGAGCGACAAAGCCAGGCGCCCGACCGGACGTGGCAGCGGGTGCGTAGCGCTCTCACCGATCAGGTGATGCTTGGCGGAGGGACAAGAGTCAGTGTTCATGGGGCTGCTCATGAGAATACAAGCGGTCAACTGCGGTTTCTAGGTTAATGGCGATAACAAGCAATTGAGTCGGAGAGGAATACCAGCCCCGCGTCGAGGCGCATGGCGACGCAATAGTCACGCGGCCTCCGCCATCGGCACCAGGAAATTCTTGCTGATGCCGTCGCCGAGCATGTAGATGCGGTCCATGAAGTCGGTCAGAAACTCGTGCAGGCCGCGCTCCAGGATGTCCTCGATCCGCGCGTAATGCAGTTGGGCATGCAGTAGGCCGGCCTGACGCTGGGTTTCGCCGGATTGCCGATTGGCGATCAGTTCGAGGTTCTTGACGACGCCGTTCAGGCAGAAATGCAGCGAGCGCGGCATGTCGCGGCGCAGGATCAGCAACTCGGCGACCCGCTCGGGAGTGATCACGTCGCGATAAGCCTTGCGGTAGACCTCGAAAGCCGAAACCGACCGCAGCAACGCGCCCCACTGGTAGAAATCGGTGGCGCCCTCGTCGCCGTGCGGGCGCAGGACGTGATACTTGACGTCGAGGATGCGCGCCGTGTTGTCGGCGCGTTCAAGCAGGGTGCCGAGCCGGATGAAGTGGTAGGCCTCGTCCTGCAACAGGGTGCCCAGGGTCGTGCCGCGCGACAGCGACGAGCGCATCTTGACCCAGTCGAAGAACTCGCCGACCCCGGCATTGGCGATCTGTTCGAAGCTCCTCTCGCGCGCTTCCAGCCAGGTCGCGTTCATCGTCTCCCACATTTCCGAAGTGATCGTGCCGCGCACGGCGTGGGCGTTTTCCCGCGTCAGGCGCAGGCAACTGAGGATCGACGCCTGGTTGCTGGTGTCGCTGACCATGAAACGCAGCACATTTTCCGCGTTGACCGCGGAATGGCGGGCCGCGAACTCCTCGTCGAGGCTGTTCAGGGCGATGATGGCTTTCCAGTTCTGGTTGGCGGCGGCAAGCGACTGCGGGACCAGCGACATCTGCCAGGTGACGTCGAGAAGACGGGCAAGACTCTCCGCCCGCTCGATGTAGCGGGACATCCAGAACAGGTGGTCGGCGGTGCGGGAAAGCATGATCAGTCCTCCAGAATCCAGGTGTCCTTGGTGCCGCCGCCCTGCGACGAATTGACGACCAGCGAACCCCTGGTCAGCGCCACCCGGGTCAGGCCGCCCGGGACCAGGTTCACACACTCGCCGGACGACAGCACGAAAGGCCGCAGGTCGAGGTGGCGCGGCGCGATGCCCTCCGCGACGAAGGTCGGGCAATTGGACAGCGCCAGCGTCGGCTGGGCGATGTAGCCGTCGGGTCTGGCGATCAGCAACTGGCGGAAGCGCTCGATCTCGGCCTTGCTCGCCGCCGGACCGACGAGCATGCCGTAGCCCCCGGCGCCATGCACTTCCTTGACCACCAGTTCCGCGAGGTGATCGAGCACATGGGCGAGATCGTCCGGCTTGCGGCACATCCAGGTCGGCACGTTGTTCAGCTTCGGTTCCTCGCCGAGGTAGAAGCGGATCATGTCCGGCACGTACGGGTAGATCGACTTGTCGTCGGCGACGCCGGTGCCGATCGCATTGGCCAGCGTCACGTTGCCGGCCTGGTAGGCCTTGAGGATGCCCGGCACGCCGAGCGCCGAATCCGGGCGGAAGGCCAGCGGGTCGAGAAAGTCGTCGTCGATGCGGCGGTAGATCACGTCGACCCGCTGCGGCCCCTGCGTCGTCCGCATGTAGACCACCCCGTCCTTGACGAAGAGGTCGCGGCCCTCGACCAGTTCGACACCCATCTGCTGGGCGAGGAAGGTGTGCTCGAAATAGGCGCTGTTATAGGCGCCCGGCGTCAGCACGACGACGGTCGGATCGCCGACGCCCTTGGGGGCGACGGCACGCAGCTTCTCCAGCAGCAGGTCCGGGTAGTGCTGAACCGGCGCCACCTTGTGGCTGGCGAACAGTTCGGGGAAGAGCCGCATCATCATCTTGCGGTCTTCCAGCATGTAGGAAACGCCCGAGGGCACGCGCAGGTTGTCTTCCAGCACGTAGAACTCGCCGGCGCCGGCGCGGACGATATCGACGCCGGCGATGTGCGCGTAAATGCCGCCCGGCACGTCGACGCCCTGCATGACGGGACGGTACTGCGCATTGTTCAGCACCTGCTCGGCGGGGACTTTGCCCGCCTTGAGAATTTCCTGGTCGTGATAGACATCGTGCAGGAACATGTTCAGCGCCGTGACCCGCTGGCGCAGGCCAGCCTGCATCGCCTTCCATTCGCTTGCCGGGATGATGCGCGGGATGATGTCGAAGGGGATCAGGCGCTCCTTGCCCGCCTCTTCGCCGTAAACGGCAAAGGTGATGCCGACGCGATGGAAGGCCAGGTCGGCTTCGGCGCGCTTGCGGGCGATGCGCTCGGGCGGCGTCTCCCTGAGCCATGCGTCGTAGCCCTGATAATGGGCGCGGACGCCACCGCTGGCGTCGACCATTTCGTTATAGAAGTTCATTTCCGACCCGTCGCTGAAGATGCTCTCGGCACTGAATCCAGCAGTTTTCGTGCCACGGCGGAAAAGCCCCTCAAATCATCGAAGCGCCGTTTCGTCGCCGCCAATGACGCCCCATTACAGTGCGGCGGTCTTCAAAGTGGTGCAAGGTCCACAAGCAGTACCGACATCGGCGCCGCCGCTGACACAAAAAACCCGCCGGAGGCATCCGGCGGGTCTGGCCAACTGAAACGCCGCGGGGATCAGGCGCGTTCGAAGATGCAGGCGATGCCCTGGCCGCCGCCGATGCACATCGTGACGAGGCAGTATTTGCCGCCGACACGCTCCAGCTCGTAAAGCGCCTTGGTGGCGATGAAGGCGCCGGAACAGCCGACCGGGTGGCCGAGAGCGATGGCGCCGCCGTTCGGGTTGGTCTTGACCGGATCGAGGCCGAGCGCCTTGTTGACCGCGATCGCCTGCGCCGCGAAGGCCTCGTTGGACTCGATGACGTCCATCTGGTCGAGCGTCAGTCCGGCACGCTTGAGCGCCAGCTTGGTCGCCGGAATCGGACCCTCGCCCATGACGTCGTTGGGCACGCCGGCAACGGCGTAGGAAACCAGGCGTGCGATCGCCTTCTGCCCCGCCTTGGCCGCGGCATCGGCGGCGGCCAGCACGAAGAAGGCGGCGCCGTCGTTGATGCCGGAAGCGTTGCCGGCGGTCACCGTGCCATCCTTCTTGAAAGCCGGCCGCATCTTGGCCAGGGTTTCCATCGTCGTCGACGCCTTGACGTGCTCGTCGGTGTCGAACACCACCTCGCCCTTCCTGGTCTGCTTGACGATCGGCACGATCTGCGACTTGAAACGGCCCTCGGCGATCGCCGCGGCCGCGCGGCGCTGCGATTCGCACGCCAGCGCGTCCTGCTCCTCACGGGAGATGTTCCACTTGACGGCCAGGTTCTCGGCGGTGATCCCCATGTGGCCGACGCCGAACGGGTCGGTCAGCGTGGCGACCATCATGTCGATGGCCTGGGTATCGCCCATGCGGGCGCCGGTGCGCAGGGCCGGCATCATGTAGCTGCCGCGCGACATGACTTCGACACCGCCACCGACGCCATAGTCGCAATCGCCCAGCATGATCTGCTGGGCGGTGGTGACGATGCCCTGCAGGCCCGAAGAGCACAGGCGGTTGACCGCCATGGCCACCGATTCCATCGGCAGCCCGGCCTGGATCGAAGCGACGCGGGCGACGTAGGCAAAGCGGGAATCGGTCGGAATGCAGTTGCCGACGGTAATGTAATTGATGGCCTGGGGATCGACGCCGGAGCGGGCGACCGCCTCCTTCATCACGGTGCCGGCAAGTTCGCTCGGCTCGATGTCGGCCAAGGTACCGCCAAAGGTGCCAATGGCGGAACGGACTGCGCTCAGAACGACGACTTCTCTGCTCATGTGTAACCTCCTGTTAGAAATTATTCAGCCCACCAGACTGGCAAGCCCCAACAAAAACAGCAACAGCATCCACAAGACCGTGGCGCGCCAGACAAGTCCGACGGCGCTCTGCATGAAATCGGCATCGGCCGGATCGCCGATGCCAAGTTCCACGCCGCCTGCCACTTCGACACCCTCGGCGACCGGCGTACCGAGCTGGACGCCAAGCGCACCGGCGCCACTGGCCAGGACGATGCCGAGATCACGGTCCCGCGACTGACCGGCCTGGGTGCGCCAGCAATAAACCGCATCCTCGAAATCACCGACGATGGCAAATGCCGACGCCGTCGCCCGCAACGGCAACCAGTCGATGATACCGAAAACCTGCCGGGAAAACGTCGGGAAATTGTCTTCCATTGCAATATTTTCACGCTTCCAGCGCGCCTGAACGATCTCCGCCAACCGATAGAGGACGGCGCCGGAGGGTCCGGGCAACAGCACGAAGCACAGGATCACGCCGAACACATGGCGATGCGAGGCCGCCATGGCCGCCAGGATCGAGTGCCGGGCAATCTCCTGCGACCCCATGCCCTCGGCCGGACGTTCCAGCCACTGGCTCAGCAACTGCCGGGCGCGGGGAAGATCACCCAGCTGCAGCGCAAGCTGGATTCCGCTGTAATGGTGGCTGAACTGGCGAAAGCCCAGGGTCAGGTAGAGAACGCCGACATTGAGCAGCCAGGCGAGAAGAGGGCTGAGCGAATAAAGAAAGGCGTAGGCCAGCGCAACCAGGATCGCCGGCAGCAGAACGGCGAGGCACCAGGCAAGAACTCCCTGCCCGTATTCGCCGGCATCGAAACGGCTTTCGATGAAGTCAGCCCAGGCCTGCAGCGGCCCTTCCACGAC
>CAZKSD010000122.1:0-7263 GCA_964555315.1 uncultured Dechloromonas sp. | reverse complement strand
GGCTACCGGGCCGAGGTTCGCAGCAAGGAATTCGCCTATGCCCTGAATCTTGCTCCCGACGGCCCGCCGCTGCTCAACGGGACGGCCGGCTTCAGCGCCAAGGCGCCGGATCAGCGTCACGCCAGCTACTACTACAGCCGGCCGCAGCTGGCCGTGGGCGGCAACGTCACCCTCGCCGGGCGGACCGTCGCGGTCACCGGCCGCGCCTGGCTCGATCACGAGTGGTCGAGCGAACTGTTGCCCGACGTAGCGCAGGGCTGGGACTGGATCGGCATCAACTTCGACGATGGCAGCGCCCTGATGGCTTTCCGCTTGCGCGACGGCAACGGCGGGGCGCTATGGTCGTCCGCCAGCATCCACCAAGCCAATGGCCGCAGCGAAATCCTGCCGGCGGAGGCGGTCGCTTTCGAACCGCTGCGCGACTGGCGATCCCCGCGTACCGGCATCACCTACCCGGTCGAATGGCGCTTCCGCCTCGGCCGGCGCGAACTGCTGTTGCAGCCGCTGATGGACGACCAGGAACTCGACAGCCGCCGCTCGACGGGCGCCATCTACTGGGAGGGCGCGATCCGCCTGAGCGAAGGCGGGCAGGAGGTCGGGCGCGGCTATCTCGAGATGACCGGTTGCGGGGAGAAAATCAGGCTGGGTTGACCTGGTCCGCTGGATGGTCCAGCGATTTGCGCTGTCCGGTCCCGGGTGGGGAAAGCTGCCGCAGCTACCTGCGGTCCCTGGCGACGAAGGGTTCCACCAGTGCCTCCTGCACCGAGCTGGACAGATTGAGCGCCTTGTCGAAGCTGGCGTTCCAGACGTCGGCATTGGCCAGGTCGGCACCCTGCAAGTCCGCCTTGAAAAAGATTGCCTGTCGCAGGGTAGCGCCCTTCAATCGCGTCTCCGTCAACTTGGCATTGGTAAAGTCGGCATTTTCCATGGCAGCGCCGGTCAGGTCGGCTCCGGACAAATCGGCACCAATCAACCTCGCACCGGAAAACACGCCGCGAAAGGCGTAGCAGTTGCGGATCGAGCCGCCGGAGAGGTCGATGCCTTCCATCAGGACGTCCTTCAAGTAGGCCCCCGAGAAATTCGCCCCAGGCGCCTTGGCGTTGATCAGGTTCGAGCCGAAGAGATTGGCGCCAATGAAATTCGCCCCGCTCAGATCGCTTTCGTCAAAGGTCGCGTGAAACAGGTCGGCCTCGCGCAGATCGGCCCCGGCCAAGTTGGCCGCGGTAAAATTCGTCCATTTGGCATTGCTGCCGCGCAGATCGGCGCCAGTCAAATTGGCCTTGGTGAAGTCGGCGCTCTCCAGCTTGGCGCCCGCCAGCCGTACGCCACGCAAATCCCTGCCCACCAGTTTCTTGCGGGAGAAGTCGCATTGCGAGAGATCCGTCGCGGCCTGCGGCGCGGCGCAGTTTCCCGGCGGCAGATCCGCTGCCGCATGGAGAGCGATGGGCGGGGACAGCAGAAGAACAATGCCGGCGATGGCCCTGATCGGCAAGCGCTTGCCGGAGGGCCGGCAAGCCTGAATCGGCAGCAAGAAAAAGGGTGTCTTGTTCATTTGGCCAGCCGCTCGTAGAGCTTGACGGTCGTATCGACATAGCGCAGTAGGCGCTCCCCTTGGGCAATCGCGGCCAGGGCATGCTGGCTCCGGCTTGCGTTGGCCAGATTCGGCGCCAGGGTGCTTTCGAGCTTCCGCCACTGCTCGGTGATCTCGTCGAGCTGGGCACCCAGTTCGGGAACGCTCATCCCGCTCCGCTTCATCTCGGCGAGATTGACCTCGAATTCACACCAGGATTCTCCCATTCGTTGCAACATCGCGTCGCTGCATACTCCCCATTCCCGAAACAGGAAGAATTTGCCGATACGTTGCGAGAGCATGCGGTTGCGGCCGGCAATATTGACGTAGTGTGCCACCGGCACAGCGGCATGCGTTGCCGCCTCGCGCGCCAGGTGGTCGATGGCTTCCAGAATCTCTTCGCTCAGTTCCAGAACCAAGGGGGCACTGGCCATCGCCGGGGCAGCGCCGAACAAGGCTTGCCGATAGCGCGGCCAGACATCGATCACGGCGTCCAGGCGATCGGCGAGCGGGTCGGGGAGGCCCATATTGCTCAGGCGATCCAGCGTTCGCATGAATTGTGTTTCCAGTTGGCGCAATTTGACCGCTGACTTGGCCGAAGTGATGTTCTGACCGACCAGCCCCCATGCTATGGCCATGCGCTGCGACAGCACCCCTGGGCGACCGCAGAGATTGATCAGGGCGCCGGGAGACAGGAACTTGCCAGGCCTGGCCCCGGCCGTGTTCGATCTGCGGAAGAAATTGAGCCGTTCGTGGGTGTCGCCAACTTCGGTATTCAACAAGGCGGCGTTTTGGATATGCACATTGCGCCCCTCGACGACTATCACGCCGTTGTCACTCAACAGGCGCAGACTTCGTGAGAAGCTTTCCGGCGTCATCCCGATACGGGAAGCGATGATCTTCTTGCTGGTATTGAGCGTGACGGCGCTCTCGCCGGCCAGTCCGGGCCGCCCGCCGGCCAGTTCGATCAGGTAGTCAAGGACGCGTTGGGTGCCTGTCAAACCGTAATGGTAGCCGGTCACGTCGAATTCGATGGCGCATTGCCGCTGTGCCAGCGCCTCGATGATCCGCCAGCTCAGGTCGAGATCCTGGTGGATTGCGGCGCGCAGCTTCCCTATCTCGAGGGCGACCACAATGCAGGGAGTGACGGTCTCTGCCGAGCAGGCATAGCGGCTGGCGCCGAAAAGCTCTCCCAGGCTGACGAATTGCCGGGTCTGCACGAGCTCGATGATTTTATTTCTTTGCCCGGCCAGAACGGTCGAACGCGTTAGCGTGCCGCTGGCCAAAAAATGCGCCTCGCGAATCGGCTGACCGGCACGGAATAGAGATTCACGCGCTTCAAGTTGACGCAGGCGGCTCGCCCCGACCAACTCGTCAAGTCGCGCCGGCGCCAATCCGGAAAACACTGGGCTGTGCGACAACAACTCGCGCTGCGCCCACTTCGGGTCTCTAATCGGGACGTTCAATCTCGCCGAACCTCGCGACACTTTTTGCAAGAGGCTATGTTAAGGAAAAAAGAAGGGGGCATAACCCCCTTCTTTATACCTAAGTCCCTTGGTCGGTTCAGTAGACGTCGTGCTGGGTGTTGTAGACGTTGAACTTGCCAGTTGGCGTCACCAGCTTCGGATCGCGGATGACCGCCTTCAGCTTGCGTGTCTTGTCATCGACGATGACGATGGCCGATTCCTGGTCCTTGCCGTTCCAGACCGAGAACCAGACTTCATCGCCCGCCTTGTTGTATTCCGGCTGAACGACGCGCTTCGGACCATCCTTGATACCCGACCACTCGCCGATCGGGATCAGCTCGTAGCCCTTGTCGAGGTTGTTGACGTCATAGACGGCAACCGACTGGCTGATTTTCGGCTCCGGATTCAGCGTGGTGTCGACCCACAGGTTCTTCGACTTCGGATGGGTCTTCAGGAACAGCGAGCCGCCACCCAGGCCCTTCAGGGTGCGCACGACCTTCCAGGCGCCTTCCGGATGTTTCTTCGGATCGGTACCGATCAGCGAGATGGTCTCGTCGCCGAGGTGGCCGGTCGCCCAGACGGGACCGAACTTGGGATCGACAAAGTTGGCGCCGCGGCCCGGATGTGGGGTCTTGCCGACGTCGACCAGCTTCTCCAGCTTGCCTTCCTTGGTGTCGATGACGGCGATCTTGTTGGAGGCGTTGGCGGCATCCATGAAGTAGCGGTGCGTCGACTCGAAGCCGCCGTCATGCAGGAACGGGGCCGCCTCGATCATCTTGATCTTCAGGTTGTTCAGATCGCGGTAGTCGACCGAATAAACCATGCCGGTTTCCTTCACGTTGACGAAGAATTCCGGATTGAAGTGCGAGGCGACGATGGCGGCGACGCGCGGCTCCGGATGGTAGTCCTGGGTGCCGACGGTCATGCCGCGGGTGGCGACGATCTTGCGCGGCTTCAGGGTGTCCCCATCCATGATCACGAACTGCGGCGGCCAGTAGGTGCCGGCGATGGCGTACTTGTCCTCGAAGCCCTTGGCCTTGGAGCTTTCGACCGAGCGGGCTTCCATGCCGACCTTGATTTCGGCGACGGTGTCCGGCTTTTCCATCCACAGGTCGATCAGGTTGATCTTGGCGTCGCGGCCGATCACGAACAGGTAGCGGCCGGAAGCCGACATGCGCGAGATATGGACGGCATAGCCGGTGTTCAGGATGCTGACGATCTTCTTGGAATCGCCGTCGATCAGCGCGATTTCGCCGGCGTCGCGCAGGGTGACGGAGAACAGGTTCTCCAGATTGAGATTGTTCATTTTCTTCTTCGGGCGCTTGTCGACCGGAACAATCACTTTCCATGAGGCTTCCATTTCCTTCAGGCCGAACTCGGGCGGCGCCGGTGGCGTCTGCTGGATGTACCGCGCCATGAGGTCCACTTCCTCATCGGTCAGCACGCCTGACGTCCCCCAGTTCGGCATGCCGCCGGGGGAGCCGAACTTGATGAAGACCTTCAGGTACTCCAGGCCTTTTTCCAGCGTGATGTCCTGGGTCAGCGGCTTGCCGGTCGCGCCCTTGCGCAGCACGCCGTGGCAGCCGGCGCAGCGCTCGAAGAAGATACGCTTGGCCTTGTCGAATTCCGCTTCCGTCATCTTCGGCGCCAGCGGATTGATGTCCTGGCGCATCGGCACATTGGCCAGCGGCGAGCCACCGGCGCTCTCGTACTCACGCATCGTGCTGTCGCCATGAACAGCCGGCGCCTGCGCAAAAGCCAACTGACAAAGCATCGTCAGCGCCGGCAATGCCGCCAAATGGTAACGCTTGAAATTTCTGGAAATCATGAGTTCCTCCTCCGTTAATGAAATCTGACTGGCGGCGCACTATCTCACTCGAATTGAATTGCACCTTGATTGAAATCAAATGCCGGGAGGGGCTAGAGACCACGTGGCTTCCGCACTGACACGAACTTGATCATTGACAAGAAAGCCATTTCGCGATCGGGGAAGAATCGTCCAGGGCTATGCTCGGCAGGCTCTCAACTCGCGGTGCCGAAGTTGGCAAACGCATTGATGAATTCGCTGATTGGCTTTGGCGGGGGTGCGCGAATGGTGCCTATTGTTGCGAATATCGGCCATCCGGGATCTTGCCGACGTTCACTTGTCGCAACCCCTATTCCAGATGCTCGACCATCAATTGCGCCGACTCGACCCCCATGTACTCGTTGATGTCGAGACGGTAGGCGGCGCGGGCGCGGGCGCCGGGCTGGGCGGTGAAATTGAACTGGATGCCGTCGATGCGGGTGTTGCCCTTCCGGAGCCGCAGCTTGAGGTGCTTTTCCTTGAGCACGCGCTGTTGCTCGATGTCGAACTCGTCGACAAACAGCGGCGGCGGGAAGCCCTGACCCCAGACCTCGGCCTGCAGCAGGCGGGCGACGTCGAGCGAGAAGTAGCCGCCCTCCAACCCGCCATCGGTTTCCAGCGTGCGCGCGAGGTCGGCCGGGGTGAGCAACTCGGCGGCGACTTGCGCGAACAGGGTTTTGAATTTCGCGAAGTTTTCGGCGTTGACCGTGACGCCCGCCGCCATCGCGTGGCCGCCGAAGCGCAGCAGCAGGCCGGGGGCGCGCTTGGCCACGAGGTCGAGCGCATCGCGCAGGTGCAGGCCCGGGATCGAGCGGCCGGAGCCCTTGATCAGGCCGCCTTCGCCCGGCGCGAAGGCGAACACCGGCCGGTGCAGGCGCTCCTTGATGCGCGCGGCGAGGATGCCGACGACGCCCTCGTGCCAGCCGGCGTCGAACAGGGCGATGCCGGGCGCCGCGTCGTCGGCGTCGATCTGCTCGAGCAGGGCGAGCGCCGTTTCCTGCATCCCGGACTCGATCTCGCGCCGCTCGACGTTGAGCGCGCTCAGTTCCTGCGCGATCCGCAGCGCGCGTGAGGGGTCGTCGGTGAGCAGGCATTCGATGCCGAGGCGCATGTCGGCCAGGCGGCCGGCGGCGTTGAGGCGCGGGCCGATGCGGAAGCCGAGGTCGGTCGCCGTCGCCCGCCGCGGGTCGCTGCCCGCCGCCTTGAACAGCGCGGCGATGCCCGGCTGCAGGCGGCCGGCGCGCATGCGCTTGAGGCCCTGGGCGACGAGGATGCGGTTGTTGCGGTCGAGCTTGACCACGTCGGCGACGGTGCCGAGCGCGACGAGGTCGAGCAGGTCGGCGAAATTGGGCTCGGCGCGCTCGGCGAAAAAGCCGCGCTCGCGCAGCTCGGCGCGCAGCGCGAGCATGACGTAGAACATGACGCCGACGCCGGCGATGCACTTGGACGGGAAGTCGCACCCCGGCTGGTTGGGGTTGACGATGCAGTCGGCCTCGGGCAGCGCCCTGCCGGGCAGGTGGTGGTCGGTGATCAGCGTGGCGATGCCGTGCTCGCGGGCGCGGGCGACGCCTTCGAGGCTGGCGATGCCG
Source organism: uncultured Dechloromonas sp. (assembly GCA_964555315.1). Lineage (GTDB taxonomy): Bacteria > Pseudomonadota > Gammaproteobacteria > Burkholderiales > Rhodocyclaceae > Azonexus. The sequence goes on along the minus strand of CAZKSD010000122.1, from coordinate 792 downwards.
TTGTCGACGGTGATGATCAGGTCGGGCGACTGACGGGCGGCGACGTCGACGATCTCCGGCGACAGCCCGTAGCCGAGCTTGAAGCGATCGGGTACCAGGAAATCGACATCGGCGCCGAGGGCCTTGAGCGCGCGCATGCCGACGGCGGTGGCGGTGGCCCCGTCGCAGTCGTAGTCGCCGACGATGAGGAGCCTGGCCTCGGCCTCGATGGCGTCGGCGAGCAGCACGGCGGCGTCGCTGGCGTGGGTCAACGCGGCAGGCGGCAGCAGCGACTTCAGCTCGTAGTCGAGTTCGCCCTTGTCGGTGACGCCGCGCGCGGCGTAGAGGCGGGCGAGCAGCGGATGCAGGCCCTGCTGCTCCAGTTGCCAGACGACGCGCGGCGGGATGTTGCGGGCGACGATGCGGGTCATTGGGCGAGTTCCCTGGCCGTTTCGGCAAGGGGCCGGCTGCTCTTCCAGAGTTTCCAGCGGTCGCCGGCGGTCAGCGTGTAGCGCAGGTCGCCATAGACGGTGGGAGCGATCAGGCTGATGCGGTCGACCTTGCCGCCGAGGGCTTTTTTCAGCGGAATGAACCAGTCGGCTTCGAGCCGCGCGAAGTCGTCGCGCCAACCGTCGCTGTCTTCGTAGAGCACGCGCGCAAGCAACTGGTCGAGGACGACCAGCGGTCGCTTGCCGGCGTCTGGCTGGAGGTCGTCCAGACGGACCGGGCGGCCGTGCTGCGGAATGCCGGCGGCGCGGGCGAGGCCGGCGGCGAGCGGGTTGTCGGTGAACACGGTGGAAAACCCGGGGACGA
>CAZKSD010000121.1:0-7299 GCA_964555315.1 uncultured Dechloromonas sp. | reverse complement strand
CTGCAACAGGCCACAATCGCGGAACTGGCTGATATGATTTCGCCCGCGCGCCTTGTGCGCGCCTACCGGTTGCTTCTGACGCTTCGCCGCGAAGCCGAGCAACCCCTTAACGCCCGCCTGTTTCTGGAGGGATTGTTCATGGACTATCGCAGTCTGCTGAGACAATAAACGACGATGGCTGACCCCAAACCGGCCCAGGCCCAGCGCCCGAGCGTCCTTTCGCTCAACATCAGTTCAAAATCCGCGCTCTATGCGGCCTTCATGGTGCACTTGCGCAATGGCGGGATCTTCATCCCCACCACGCGAAGTTACAACATTGGCGACGAAGTGTTCATGCTGCTGTCGCTGATGGATGATCCCGCCAAGCTGCCGATTGCCGGCACCGTGGTCTGGATCACCCCGGCCGGCGCTCAGAATGGGCGTGCCCAGGGGATCGGCGTTCATTTCAACAATGACGAAAGCGGGCAGGAGGCACGGCGCAAGATCGAAGGTCTGCTTGGCGGCGTCATGCAGTCCACGCGTCCGACGCACACCCTCTGATCCAGAGGATGCTGGTCGACTCCCATTGCCATCTCGACTTTCCCGATCTGTCGCGATGCCTTCCCGAGATCCTCGGGCGCATGAACGAGAATGGCGTCGGTTGGGCAGTCTGCATTGGCGTCAATCTCAAGGATTTCCCGGGAGTTCTGGCGCTGGCTGAAAGCCACCCGAACCTCTATGCCACCGTTGGCATTCATCCCGAGTACGCCGACACCGAAGACGCAAGCGAAGAGAAACTCGTTGAACTGGCCGACCATCCGAAAGTGATTGCCATCGGCGAGACCGGTCTCGACTACTACTGGCGGAAGGACCGCCCGAAATGGCAGCGCGACCGCTTCCGCCGTCACATCCGCTCAGCAATCATGGCGCGCAAGCCGCTCGTGGTGCATATGCGCGACGCGGCCGATGACACCTTGAGAATACTTGAGGAGGAGGGCGCCGACGCGGTCGGCGGGGTGATGCACTGCTTCACGGAAACCTGGGAAGTGGCCCGTCGCGCGCTCGATCTCGGCTTCCATATTTCGTTTTCAGGCATCGTCACCTTCAAGAATGCGCTGGCAATCAAGGAAGCAGCGCGCAAAACGCCACTCGATCGCATATTGCTGGAAACGGACTCGCCTTACCTTGCTCCGGCACCTCATCGCGGCAGGACCAACGAACCTGCCTATGTGCGGTACGTAGCCGAGGAGGTTGCGCGCCTGCGTGGCCTGTCGCCGCAACAGGTTGGCGAGGCTACAACCAGCAACTTTTTCAACCTTTTCAAACATGCCCTGCGACCCGAACAACCATGAAAAATACTCTTCTCGCTATCCTTCTGGCCTCTGCATTGCCCCTGACAGCATCGGCCGCCACCTACGATGACCTGATCAGCGCCGCAAAACTGGGCGATACCAGGGACATCGCCAAACTGGTTCAGCGCGGCGCGTCGGTCGATACGACCGACAAGGAGGGCAACACCCTGTTGATGTTGGCAGCCCGGGACGGCCATAACGAACTCGTGGAATACCTCATCAAACAGCGCGCCAAGGTCAACGAACGCAATGCGGTCGGCGATACCGCTTTGCGCCTCGCGGCATTCCGCGGACACCTGAAGGCGGCCCAACTGCTGGTTGCCAATGGCGCCGAAGTAAACATGAGCGGGTGGACGCCGCTGATCTATGCTGCATTCAACGGCCACACGGACATTGCCCGGCTTCTGGTGAAGTCGGGAGCGGATGTCAACGCAGCGACAGAGAACGGCATGACGGCGCTGATCGTTGCCGCCAAGGGTGGCCACATGGAGATAGTGAAACTGTTGCTTGCCAATCGCGCCGATCCCAACAAGCGACTGGACAGCGGCGAGACGGCACTCGATGTGGCGCTCAAGACCCAGAATACCGATATCGGCGATCTGTTGCTTCGCACCGGTGGGAAATCGGGCAAGACCGTCTCGATCGAAATAAGATAGTGGTCCTTTCCCTGGGAGGCGCCAACTGCAAAGTGGCGCCCCAAAGTTTCAGTGTATGATTGCGCATAATTTGCATTATGTTAAGTCACGTCGCTTGAGGAAATCGACCGTTTCGGCGCTTTTTCCGTGTTTCGCCTAGCCCCCCTCGTTTTCTGAACTTTCATGCGTTTTGAATCGGCCCGGCAATGGGCCTGTTCCGGGCGTCTTTCCGCCCTTCATTATAGCTTTTCGCTATCGAAAATAAATTTCCAATGAAAAAATATTCTGTCAAAAAAGCGGGCTGGCTGACCGAAATCCGGGCGGACCGGGATGAATGGGTAGAATTGCTGGGGTTGACGCCGGATGATGCCGCCCTGCGCCACGTGGGAATCTCGAGGGAGACGTGGGCTGAGATCGCTGACGGCAAGTCGCCGCGCGTGCCGATCTCCGCCTGTCGCCTCGCCTCGTTCCGCCGTTGGGGCTGTCTGGGCGAACTCGCAGGAAGCGCGTGGAGCGATTTTTTTGTCTCGGGTGACACCTTGGGTATTCCCCGGGCTAAAAAAATCGCTCAGCGCCCCGGAATTGCGGTCGACGTGGTGTTCCTTGCGGGAATTGGCACAACTGCGCGGCGAAGTGGCTAGGCTGCGGCGGGAACTGGATTGGGTGGAGGTGTCGCCAGCCGTTTCGGCGTGGCTGCGGCGGCTGGGGATGCGGCCGGCGGTGTTCGCCTAGACAAGCCAGTTGTCTACGGCAAGCCCTTTGACGCGGTTGAATTCGCGCGTGTTGTTGGTGACGACGGTAAATCCGAGGCCACAGGCATGGCCGGCAATCAGCGTGTCCGATTTGCCGATAACCTGCCCCCGTGCCCTGAGTTCGTGTTCGATGTTCGCGGCTTCGAAGGCGGCGCGTTCATCGAACGGAAGGACGTGAAACCACGAGAGCAGCGCGGCAAGTTCCTGCCTGGCCTTTTGCGCCACCTTCAAATTGAGCAGGAACACCATCAATTCATGGGCGGCGATGGAGGAAACGACGATGTTTTTGATTCCGATTCGCTCGAATCGCGGCATGATCTTGCCGGGTGCATCCATATCCTGAACGTAATGGCGCAGGATATTCGAATCAAGCATGTAGATCATGCGCTGGCAGTCTTCTTCGCGGCGATTGCCTTGCGGATGCGGGACGCGATCTTCTCGATCTCGATGACTTCCGGAGAAAACTTGGGAGGCGCGGCCGGCGGCTTGGCTTCCGGTTTTTCCTTTGGTTTCGTGGGGAGTCTGGTCATTCTGTGATCCACCTTGAATTGCGACCAGTCCATTCTATCACTTGCGCTTGCGGAAACGCCCCTTGGCGTTGCGCGGCGGGAGACGGCGGCTCATTGCGGGCTTCCTTGTCCGGGGATGTAGAAATACGCTTGCAGGTCTTTCGGCAGCAGGCGGATGACACCTTGGTATTCCCCGGCCTGAAAAATCCCCTCACGGCCCCGGAATTGCGGTCGACGTGGTGTTCCTTGCGGGAATTGGCACAACTGCGCGGCGAGCTGGCGAGGCTGCGGCGGGAACTGGATTGGGTTGAGGTGTCGCCAGCGGTGGCGAACTGGCTGCGGCGGCTGGGGATGCGGCCGGCGGTCTACAGCAGCGTGACCGCGTGATTCTTGCAGGCGCTGCGGATTCCCCGGTCTACGCTGGCCATCGGGATGCCCAGGCGCTTGGCCAGGTCGAAGTAAACGGCATCGTAGCCTTGCAGGTTGTAGGCTTTGGCAAGCCTTACCAGATCAGCAATTCCGTAGGCAATGGAATGGGTTTCGTAGAGGATGGAATCCAGTTCGTTCACTGCCCTGTTGAACGTGGCGAGTGTGATTCCGCGTGCCCTGCGTGCCTTGATGAGAGAGGAACCGACTTCTTGAATCCAGAGGAAAGGCACGGCCGGAACAGCGCCGTTTTGAATCAGGGTCAGAACCTTTGCGGAGTAGTCCTTTTGCGCCGTCGATGCGGGCAGGTAGAGCGATAGCGCAACGCTGGCATCGAGAACGAAATCGCTCATCCGCGCGGGTTGTCCCGGAATTCTTTGAGGAACTTGACGACATCGCCCTTCGGGTTGGCGTGCATGCGCTTGATGATTGCGTCGAAATCAGCCGACGCAAGCGGTTTGGCCGGACGGTGGAGAATCACAACGTCCTGCCCCTCTTCGAAGACAAACAAATTGACCTTGGCCGGTTTGGCTTTGGCCTTGGGCTTGGCCGGCTGGCGATGGGTGACGGTCGACATAGAAATCCCCGGTGGTTTGCCGGGGATTGTATCAGTGCTTGCGCTTGCGGAAACGCCCCCTGGCGTTGCGCGGCGGGAGACGGCGGCTCATTGCGGGCTTCCTTGTCCGGGGATGTAGAAATACGCTTGCAGGTCTTTCGGCAGCAGGCGGATGAGCAGGGCGGCGAAGAGCGCGCCACAGATGACGATGATGGTTTCGCGGCCCAGCTCGGGCAGCGTCGGAATCAGATCCTTCATGGGTGCCCCTCGATGTGGTGGTGCAGTTTGTCAGCAGTTTCCTTCAGGCGTTCGTGAATTGCCTTGATGTCGGCCCGGATGCCGCCATAGGCGGCCCCGGCGCCGATCAACAAGGCAACCACTTGCAGGACGATGGATCCATCCAGGGTCATACCGGAGATGCGGCTCGATATAGACCCGCTCAGCAAGCGCCTGCCAACTGACACGCGGCTTGATGCCCACCTTGCCGGTACGGATGGGGTTGACGCCGGACGATGCCGCCCTGCGCCACGTCGGAATCTCGCGTCAGACGTGGGCTGCGATCGCGGCCGGCAAGTCACCCGGCGTGCCGATCTCCGCCTATCGCCTCGCCTCGTTCCGCCGTTGGGGCTGTTTGGGCGAACTCGCAGGAAGCGCGTGGAGCGATTTTTTTGTCTCGGGTGACACTTGGTATTCCCCGGCCTGAAAAATCCCCTCACGGCCCCGGAATTGCGGTCGATGTGGTGTTCCTTGCGGGAATTGGCACAACTGCGCGGCGAGCTGGCGAGGCTGCGGCGGGAACTGGATTGGGTTGAGGTGTCGCCAGCCGTTTCGGCGTGGCTGCGGCGGCTGGGGATGCGGCCGTCAGTTGAAGTAGCGCATGGCTTGGTGTAGGACCCTGACGACGGTGATCTTTGTGCCGTGAACGCGGTAGATCAGCTTGTACGGAAAGCGGCGCATGACGTACTCGCGCGTTCCCGGCTTCTTGCCTTCGCGGTATAGTTCAGGGGGTTGCGGGCGGCGGCAAGCGCGGCCTCGGTAATGGCTTCCCTGGCGGCGACGGCGATATAGGGTGACGCCTCTTGGGCATAGAACTCGGTGATCTTCAGTCGGTCGCCTTGGGCGCGTTTTGACCACTCAAGCCGCTTTGCCATACTTGTCCAGCAAATTTTTCATGTGCGCGTCCATTTCCCGCTCGGCTTCATCGTTGGTAATGACGCGCCCGGCTTCGATGTCGTCGAGTCCCTTCTGAACTTCGGACAGATACCAGCGATCGTAAGCCGCCTGCTTTTCCTGCGGGGTCATTGGGTGCGGTTTCATGGGTTTCTCCACCTTCGTTGATGGTGGAGATTCTACCGATTACTTGCGCTTGCGAAAACGCCCCTTGGCGTTGCGTGGCGGGAGACGGCGGCTCATTGCGGGCTTCCTTGTCCGGGAATGTAGAAATACGCTTGCAGGTCTTTGGGCAGCAGGCGGATGAGCATGGCTTATCATTGGCGCATCGTCGTTCCGGAATCCGATCCATGAAGCGCTACGCCGTGCCACTCCTCGCCGCCCTCGCCCTGCCCGTCAGCCTGCCGGTCGCGGCCGAGGAGATCGGCTGCGCCACCACCGCCTGGAAGCTGATCGGCGCCAACCACCGGGTCTGCGTCTATGCCTACGACGACCCGAAGGTTTCCGGCGTCACCTGCCACGTCAGCCAGGCGCGCACCGGCGGCGTCAAGGGCAGTTTCGGGTTGGCCGAAGACCCGTCGCAGTTTTCACTGGCCTGCCGCCAGGTCGGGCGGATCAGCCTGCCGGCCAATCTCCCGGAGGAAGATGTCGTCTTCAGCGAACACACGTCGCTGATCTTCAAGGAAACAAAGATCACCCGATTCGTCGACCGCAAGCGCAACGTGCTGGTCTATCTGGCGATCAGCCGCAAGATCATCGAGGGCGCGCCCGCCAATGCTATCTCGTCGGTGCCGATCCAGCCGTGGGGCGGCAAGTGAGCGGCAGGACATCGCGCCCTACATCACCCGTGGCAGCCGCCTGATGACGCTGGGGGTGGAAGCGTTTGCGATCGCGGCCGGCGACAGCATCGCCATTCCGCTTGGCACGCCCCACCGCGTCGAAAATACCGGCGCGGAGGTGCTGCATACCGGAGGTGCTGCATACCCTGTGCTGCTTGCTCTGCCGTATTCGCACGATGACACGACCCTGCTCTGAGTCCTGGAACACCGCGAAAAGCGCTGGAAGTCAACGTAAACGGAAAACGCCGCGTTGAGCGGCGTTTTGTATCGGTGCCTTGCGCACCGGTTATCGGGTTTCCCCGTCTGGGTGCTGCCTAGTCATCCTGAGGACGTTGCATTCTCAATAATCGCTCTCCATGTGGTTAGCTATACGAAACTGCAATTCCTTTTTACGCCTAATCCGTCCGAAGCGCAACAGGCTTTTTGCACGTCGTGGCAATCAATTGTCTCCGCTACGCGCAACGATTTCCGGCCAGGCCATCCTCAGATAGTAGCCCATCGACCACAATGTCAGAAGCGCGGCGATCCACATCAGCCATATCCCCAGATGCCGGCAGTCGATCCCCAGAAAGTCCTCGTAGTACAGGAGCATCGGAATCGCCACCATTTGCGCGACGGTCTTGATCTTTCCCAGCATCGATACCGCTACGCTCTTGGCGGCACCAATCCTGGCCATCCATTCGCGCAGTGCCGAGATGGTGATTTCACGCCCGATGATGATGGTGGCGACGATCGCATCCGTGCGGCCAAGCTGAACCAGGACGATCAGGGCCGCTGCAACCATCAGCTTGTCGGCGACCGGATCGAGAAAAGCGCCAAAGGCCGAAGTCTGGTTCAACCAGCGTGCCAGGAACCCGTCGGCCCAGTCGGTAACCGCTGCGGCAATGAACAGGGTGGTCGCCGCGACATCGCGCTCATGGCCCGTAACCCAGCCGGCGGGCAGATAATAGACCGCGATCAGCAAAGGGATAGCGACGATGCGCAGCCAGGTCAGCAGGATGGGCAGGTTGAAGGGCATGGGTTCAATGTAGGGCTGCGAATATCTCTTCGGCTTGTTTCCGGCTGATTCCGGGAACTTCGG
>CAZKSD010000120.1:0-7315 GCA_964555315.1 uncultured Dechloromonas sp. | reverse complement strand
GCCTCGTTGATTTCGTAGAGATCGACGCCTTCCGCGGTCCACCCGGTTTTTGCGAACAATTTCTGCATGGCGCCGACCGGCGCGGTCGGGAACAGCGCCGGCGCATGGGCGTGGGTGGTGTGGGCGGCGATGCGGGCGATCGGCGCCAGCCCCAGCTTGTCGGCCTGCGAAGCGCGCATCAGCACCATGGCGGCGGCGCCGTCGGAGATCGACGACGAGTTGGCCGGGGTCACGGTGCCATCCTTGCGGAAGGCCGGTTTCAAGGTCGGGATCTTTTCGATGTTGACCGCGAACGGGCCTTCGTCCTTGGCGATGACGACATCACCCTTGCGCCCGGCGACGGTGACCGGGGCGATTTCCCAGGCGAAGCTGCCGTCGTCGCTGGCCTGTTTGGCGCGGTTGGTCGAGCGGATGGCGAATTCATCCTGCGCGGCGCGGCTGAAATCGTAGCTGCCGGCGCAGTCCTCGGCGAAGGTGCCCATCAGGCGCCCGCGGTTCTCCGGCGAGTAGGCATCCTCCAGGCCGTCCATGAACATGTGGTCGATGACCTGGCCGTGACCGAGCCGGTAGCCGCCGCGCGCCTTCGGCAGCAGATAGGGGGCATTGGTCATCGATTCCATGCCGCCGACCACGGCGACGTCGCAGGAACCGGCGAGAATGGTGTCGTGACCGACCATGGTGGCCTTCATGCCGGAGCCGCAGACCTTGCTGACCATGGCGCAGCCGGTCGACTGCGGCAGGCCGGCGAGCAGGGCAGCCTGGCGAACCGGCGCCTGGCCGAGACCTGCCGGCAGGACGCAGCCGAAGACGACTTCTTCGACCAGCGCGGCATCGATGCCGGCGCGCTCCACGGCCGCCCTGATGGCGACGGCGCCCAGTTGCGGCGCACTCACGGCGCCGAAGACGCCCTGAAAACTCCCCATCGGGGTACGGGCAGCGGAAACGATAACAATAGGATCGATCATGACGGGCTCTCTGGAAATATTCGGAATAAGGAGATGGGGCGTCTCGGCGCAGGCTAACTTCGCGTAGCGAACGTTAAGGCGCGCAGCGCCGGCCGGAGGCAAAACTTCCCATCGGGGTACGGGCGGCGGAAACAATAACGATCAGGTCATTCATGGCGGGTTCTCCTGGATGAAAGGTGGGGTCAGGCTTCCAGCGCCTTGAGCGCGGCGTCGTAGCGCGATCGCAGGTCCTCGGGGCAATGCACGGTCATGCCGAGATCGTGCATCAGGCCATCCTTGAGGCCGTAGATCCAGCCATGGACCGTCAGCGGCTGGCCACGCTGCCAGGCATCCTGCACCACGAAGGTCTGGCAGACATTGACCACCTGCTCCAGCACGTTCAACTCGCAGAGGCGGTCGTGACGTCTTTCGGGCGGCAGGCGGTCAACGTTGGGCAGGTGCTTGGCATGGACGTCCTGGACATGGCGCAGCCAGATGTCGACGAGACCGACGCGCTCCTTCCTGAGCGCGGCGCCGACGCCGCCGCAGCCGTAGTGGCCGACGACCATGATGTGCTTGACCTTGAGCGCCTCGACGGCGAACTGGATGACCGACAGACAGTTGAGGTCGGTATGGACGACGACATTGGCGACGTTGCGATGAACGAAGACCTCGCCGGGCAGGAGGCCGACGATTTCGTTGGCCGGGACGCGCGAGTCGGAACAGCCGATCCACAGCAGTTGCGGCGTCTGCAACTTGGCGAGCTTGTTGAAGTAGTCGCGATCGACTTCCTGCATCTTGCGCGCCCAGGCGCGGTTGAAGTCGAAGAGATGCGACAGGTTTTCGCTACGCATTTCCTCTTCGGTCCAGTTTTCCAGGTGGAGGGAGAGGAACATCGTGCCTTCGACCGGTGTCTTGTAATAGGCCGGCGCCTCGGTGAAGCCGAGTTCGCGATAGAGCTTCACCGCCATGCGCATGCTGGGCAGGGTATCGATCAGCAGGCGGCGGTAGCCGATGGCCTTGGCGGCGTTGATCGCGGCCAGCGCCAGTTCCCGGCCGACGCCGATGCCGCGAAATTCCGGATCGACGTATAGGCGCTTCATCTCGCAGACGCCCTCGCTGTCAGGCAGCGGCCGGACACCGACACAGCCGGCTGGCTGTCCGTCGACTTCGGCGAGAAAGAGGCGACCCTGCGGCGTCGCATAGGCGCCGGGCAGCGAGGCCATTTCCTGGTCGAAGTTCTGGAACGACAGGTCGACGCCAAGCCAGGCCGCATAGTTGCGGAAAAACTGGCGAACCTGCTCGAGGGCATCGCTATCGTTGGCGGTGAGGGTGCGTAGGGTGGCTGTCATTCTTCTCTGGCTCCTGCGGAGGTTGTGGGTCAGGGGTGGATTCTAATCCGTCGCCCCCGTACCCCGTTCCGCTTTCCCGAAGGCTTACTTCGTTTCCGCCATGAGTTCGCGGCCGATCAGCATCCGGCGAATCTCGCTGGTGCCGGCGCCGATCTCGTACAGCTTGGCGTCGCGCCACAGGCGGCCGGTCGGGTATTCGTTGGTGTAGCCGACGCCGCCCAGCGCCTGGATCGCTTCGCCGGCCATCCAGGTCGCCTTCTCGGCGGAGTAAAGGATGGCGCCGGCGGCGTCCTTGCGCAGGGTGCGCGCGTGGTCGGCGGTGTCGCAGGCGCGGCCGACGGCATAGACGTAGGCGCGCGTGGCCTGCCAGGTCGAGTACATGTCGGCGACCTTGCCCTGCATCAACTGGAACTCGCCAATCGCCTGCCCGAACTGCTTGCGCTCATGGATGAAGGGCACGACGACGTCCATGCACGCGGCCATGATCCCGAGCGGGCCGCCGCTGAGCACGGCGCGTTCGTAGTCGAGGCCGGACATCAGGACCCTGGCGCCGTTGCCGACGCCGCCGAGGACGTTTTCTTCGGGCACTTCGCAATCGTCGAAGAACAGCGGGAAGGTGTTCGAGCCGCGCATGCCCAGCTTGTCGAGATGGGTGCCGCAGCTGAACCCGGTGAAGCCCTTTTCGACGATGAAGGCGGTCATTCCCCGCGGCCCGGCATCCGGGCCGGTCCTGGCGTAGACGACCAGCGTGTCGGCATCGCCGCCGTTGGTGATCCACATCTTGGAGCCGTTCAGGACGTAGCGGTCGCCCTTCCTTTCCGCCTTGAGCTTCATCGAGATGACATCGGAACCGGCATTCGCCTCGGACATGGCCAGCGCCCCGACGTGGTCGCCGGAAATCAGCCCGGGCAGGTACTTCCGCCGCTGCGCCTCGCTGCCGTTGCGGCGGATCTGGTTGACGCACAGGTTGGAATGGGCGCCGTAGGAGAGCCCGACCGAGGCCGAGGCGCGCGAGATTTCCTCCATGGCGACGATGTGGGCGAGGTAGCCCATGTCGGTGCCGCCGTACTCCTCGCTGGCGGTCATGCCGAGCAGGCCCATGTCGCCGAACTTCTTCCAGAGGTCGGCGGGGAACTCGTTGACGCGGTCGATCTCGGCGGCGCGCGGGGCGATCTCGGCGTTGGCGAAGGCCTGCACCGCTTCGCGTAGCAGGTTGATGTCTTGGCCGAGGCCGAAGTCGAGGCTGGGAATGTTCATGTTCTTTCTCCCTGGAGTTTTTCGGTTTTGCCGTGCATGACCATGATGGTCTGCTGCATCAGCGCACATTGGGTTTCCTGGCCGTCCTTGACGGCAAATACCTCGCCCTGGGTGACGATCAGCGTGCGTCCCGCCCGGATCACCCGGCCGTGGGCGACCAGGTGATCGCCATCGGCCGGCGCCATCAGGTTCATCTTGTATTCGACGGTGAGCACCGAGGCGGCGGCCGGCACCATCGTCATCGCCGCATAGCCCGCCGCCGAGTCGGCGATCATGCCGACCACGCCGCCATGGACGAAGCCGTGCTGCTGCTCGACGCCGGTCCAGTGCGGGAGATGGATCTCGGTGCGCCCGTGTTCGACGACCGGCAGCGTCGCGCGGATCAGGGTCATCGCGTGCTGCAGGGCGAAGCTGGCGCGGACGCGTTCGGCGAAGTGGGCGTCGGAGATGCGGGTCATGGCGACATTTTATTCACGTTAACGTAAACGTCAACATGCCTGCGAATTTCGATCATCGGGAATCCCGGCGCTGCAGTTCCTGCCGGCACTGCCGCTCGAACTGCGAGATGTCGGCCAGCATCGCTTCGATGTCCTCGCGCTGCTGTGCGAGCGCCTCGCGCCTTTTGGCCATGACCCGCAGGCATTCGAGCAGTTGCGGGGTTTCATCCTCGGTGCCCGAGTACATGCCGATCAGATCCTTGATCTCGGCCAGCGACAATCCGAGCCGCTTGCCGCGCAGGGCCATCTTCAGGCGGGCGCGGTCGCGGCGGGTGAACACACGGTTGCGGCCCTCCCGTTCCGGCGCGAGGATGCCCTGGTCCTCCCAGAAGCGGATCGTGCGCGGGGTGATGCCGAATTCGCGGGCGAGGTCGGAAATGGCGAATCTGGCGGTCGTCTGGGTCAATTGGCGTTCCTCGATTGAGCGAACCAAGTTAATCAGAACCACGGCGTTTTTTCAATGCGGCACGCCACCCACGGTCAACTTCCGCGCATGGGTCTGCTGTCAGCCGGTGATCCTGCGCTTGACCGCGCGCGTCACAAGGCGCAGGCGCTGGGCCAGCGGGAAGCGCTTGAAGTTGGTCTTGACGGCGCCCGCGGTGAAGGCCGTGCGCTTCGAGTAGTCGACGATCAGATCGACGATCACCGCTCGTCCGCCCGCCGCAAGCTCGCGGGCGCGGGCGATGGCATCGGCGACCTCGGCGTTCGCCGCCACCCTGAGATATTCGGCGCCGGTGGCGATGGCGACGCCGCTGAAGTCGATTGCCCCCAATGCCGTGCACGGCTTGCGATTGAAGGGAATCTCCTGAGCCTGAGCGATCTGCGACAACTCGCCGTCGTGGAACACGAAATAGATCAGGCCGAGTCCAAGTCGCGTCGCCGAGACGATTTCCATGCACGTCATCGTGAATGCCCCGTCGCCGACGATGGCGAATACCTCGCGGTCGGGGTTGGCCAGTTTGGCGCCGATGGCGGCCGGCACGGCGTAGCCCATGCAGTTGAAGTCGGTCGGGACGATCAGCCCCTTGGCCTGCCGTACCGGAAACAGTTCGGCGGTCAGGTAGGTGTGGTTGCCGTCGTCGACCACGGCGATCGCGTTGTCGGGGAGCGCCGCGCGCAACGCATTGAAGAATACGGCCGGGTTGACCCTGGCGCCGCTGTCGTGGCGCAGCCACTCCTCGTTGTAGGCGAGCTTGTCGCGCTGGATGCGGGCGTGCAGTTCGGTGTTGGTGACGTGTGCGCTACCCAACTTCCGCAATTCCGCGAGCAATGCGTCGAGTACGGCCGCGGAATCGCCTTCGAGCGCCGCCGCCGCCGGGTAGTTCGCATTGAATACCGCCGGGTTGATGTCGACATGAATCAGGTTAGCCGGCACGCGGGTGCCGAAGCTGCCGGTGGCGATTTCGCCGAAGCGGGTGCCGACGGCAAGCAGACAATCGCAATCGGCGAAGGCGTTGCGGGCAGCGGGCACGGCTGCCGGACCGAAGGAGAAACCCGTGTGCAGGGGATGCGCGGCGGAGAATGCCGAGAGTCCCTGCAACGTGGTCGCCACCGGCGCTTGCAGGAACTCGGCGATGGCGCTGGTCTGCGCGCCGGCATCGCGGGCGCCCCAGCCGATGAACAGGCCCGGATGTCTTGCCGCGAGCAGCATTTCGGCAGCGCGCCGGACATCGCCGGGGGCTGCCCGTTGCGGCCTGGCGATGGCCGGCAGGCCGGGCATTTCGCCGACCTCACCCGGAAACATTTGCAGGTTGACCGGAATCTCGACGAAGACCGGGCCGGGCTCGCCGGAGTTGGCAATCTCCCAGGCCTTGAACAGTGTCGGAGTGATGTCCGCGTGGCTTTTCACGAGGAAGGTGGCCTTGGTCAGCGGCCCGAGGAAGGCATGCTGATCGAGTTCGTGAAGCTGGTAGCGCTTGTCGAGGTCGCTGCGGATGCCGCCGCAGATGACCAGCATCGGGACGCCGTCGAGGAAGGCTTCGCCGATGCCGCTGGCGGCGTGGGTGACCCCGGCGGCGGGAACGATGACGAGGGTGCCGGTCTGTTCCGAGGTCCGGCTGACGCCGTCGGCCATGAACGAGGCTCCGCCTTCGTGAGTCACCAGAACCGGCGTGATCTGCCCGGAACTGTTGAGCTCGTCGTAGATCTCGGTGTTGTGCACGCCGGGGATGCCGAACGTGTATCTGGTGCCGAGTGCTTCGAGGGCGCGCACCGCGATCCAGGCGCCGGTCCGTTTCATGATGAATGCTCCAGGTCTTCAGGTGTTGGACGCCGCGGCCTGGCCGGCGATCCGGCCGCCGAGGATGCAGCCGCCGAGGAAGCTGCCCTCCAGCGCCCGCAGGCCGTGCATGCCGCCGCCGCCGAATCCCGCCGCTTCGCCGGCGGCGTAAAGTCCGCTCACGGGCTGGCCGGCGTGATCGAGCACGCGGCATTGCAGGTCGGTCTGGATGCCACCGAGGCTCTTGCGGCTGATGATGAACTCGCGGATGGCGACGAGCGGGCCAGCCCGCGGATCGAGGATCTTCTGGAACTTGCAGGTGCGCAGGCGGTCGCCCTTCCAGCGCCGCACGCAGGCGATGCGCCGCAACTGCTCGTCGTTGTGGAACGTCGGTCCGCGATCGATCTGGGCATCATAGCTCTCGGTTGCCTGACGCATGGCGTCGACACTGACCGAGTCGTCGCCCTGGAGAGCGTTCATCCTGTCGGCCAGTTCCGCGAGATCGCGGCCGACGACGAAGTCCTTGCAATTGCCGATCATCTCGTCATAGAGCCAGCGGTTTCCGAACAACAGGTCGCGTAGGAAGGCGAACGCCTTCTTGTCGCGCACCGACGGATTGAACTCGGCGCCGGAAACCGCGAGCTCCTTGAGCGCGATGCGCCGGTTCAGCAATTGCCAGGAGTATTGCCTCTCCTGGGCGCACACGCGGGCCACCAGGTCGCGGGTGTCGAAGCCGGTCACCAGCGGCATCGGACCGATGCGCCGGCCGCGCCAGTCGAGCCACAGAGCCGAGCGCGGCGGCACCAGCGACAGCCCGTGGCCCGGCTTGCGCGGCCTCGGATGACGCACGCCGGCGGCGTAGTTCCACATCGCGTCGAGGTGCGTGAGCCTGCCGCCCGCCGCGCTCACGGCGTCGTGCACCAGGCCGTCCGCATAGCGGTGCGAACCGTTGAGAATGACCGGCGGCGGAGAACTCCAGTCGCGGTGCCAGTGCTGGCGAACCCGCTCGATGTCGCCGTTGAATCCGCCGGCCGCGACGATCACGGC
>CAZKSD010000119.1:0-7342 GCA_964555315.1 uncultured Dechloromonas sp. | reverse complement strand
GCGACGGAGGGTCTGGCGCCGCTGGTCCGCGAGGAGATCTGGACCTGTCTCGCGCGCTTGCGCGCCGCCGGGCAAAGCATCCTGGTCGTCGACAAGTACGTGGAAAAACTGATCGAACTCGCCGACCACCACACGCTGATCGAACGCGGCCGCGTCGTCTGGCATGGCGCGTCGGCCGAACTCGCTGCCGATCACGGCATCTGGCAGCGCTTCCTGGGTATCTGAGTGGCGTGGGCCGCGCCGATGGCGCGGGTCACCGGATCAGTCCGGCCTTCTGCATCGCGTCGATGGTGACCTGGGTGAGCGCGTCAACCTGCGCGGTCACGTCGCCGGTCGCCGAAGTGGTCGCGCTCCCCGACCAGATGACCGCACCGCTGGCCGGATCGACCAGCGAGGTGCTGGAGCCGAGGCTGCGCGTGGTGGTTGCGCCGCCAACGGGGAAGGACAGCCCGATGCCGCCGACGCTGAAGCCACCTCCGCGATAGCCGCCGCCACTGCCGCCGCCCAGGCCGAAACCCACCTGCGGCCCCGGATTGACCACGGCGAAGTCGCTGAGCGTGATCTGGGTGCTGGCGACTGCCGCCACGCCATTGGCACGGCCGGCCATCGCCATTTCCTCGGGATTGGCGGCCCCGCCCGGCGGAAACCCCGGAAGCGAATAGCTGCGCAGCCCGGCGACCCCATGCGCGGCGAGCCGCGTCGCCCATTGATCTTCGCAGACGCGCCGGAGCGTGTCGTCGCGCGCCTGGCAAACGATCAGTACGCGGCTTCCCGCGAGCACGCCAGCGAAGGCCGGATCCTTCCACTGCGCGGTCATCTCGGTGGTCGCGCAGCCTGCCGTCACGGCCGCGACGAGGAGTAGCGGGAGTACCCGGGACGGCTTGTTCTGGCGCGGATGTTTCATCGGTTGACCTCATCTGAAAGCGGGACAAGTTTCGGCGATGCGAGCCGTTGGCGTCAATCGGAGGATTCAACTCCGAAGTTCATCTGCCCTTCGCGCTGCCCCACAGCAGCTTGTGCAACTGCAACTGAAAGCGGACGTCGAGGCCGTCCTCGAGGATCCACTCGGCGAGCGCCGTCGGGTCGACCAGTCCCTGCGCCGGTGACAGCAACACCGGGCAGAGCGCATTCAGCCGCCGCTCGCGGATCAATTCGCGCGCCCACTCGTAGTCCGCGCGCGCGGCGACGACGATCTTGATCTCGTCGCGAGGGGTGAGCAAGTCGAGGTTCTCCCAGCGGTTCTTGTCGCACTCGCCGGAAGCGGGCGCCTTGAGGTCCATGACCCGCGCCACGCGCGCGTCGACCCCGGCAATGTCGAGAGCCCCCGAGGTTTCCAGCGAAACCTCGTAGCCGGCGTCGCACAGGGCGCTCAGCAAGAGCAGGCACTCCTTCTGCGCCAGCGGTTCGCCGCCGGTGACGCAAACCTGGCGGGCCGGATATTTCGCAACCCTGGCCAGTATCGAGTCGATCGTCGCCGGCTCGCCGCCGCTGAAGCTGTAGGTCGTGTCGCACCAGACGCAACGCAACGGGCAGCCGGTCAGCCGCACGAACACGGTCGGCAGACCGGCGCGCGCGGCTTCTCCCTGCAGCGAGAAGAAGATCTCGGTCAGGCGCAGCGCCAACTACTTCTTCTTCAGGCGTTCGCGAGCGGTATCGGCGGCCTGCGAATTCGGGAACCTGGCGACGATGGTTTCCAGCGAGCGCCTGGCCGCCGTCGCGTTGCCCATTTCCTGCTGGCAGTTGGCCATCGCCAGCCAGGAATCGGCGGCCTTCGGGCTGTCGGCGTACTTCGTCGTGACCACGCTGTGCGCCTCGATCGCCTTGGCGCAATTGCGCTGGGCCACCCAGGCGTTGCCGAGCCAGAACTGGGCGTTGGGCGCCAGCGAACTGTCCGGGTATTTCTGTACGAAGGCCGAGAATGCCCAGGCCGCCTCCTTGTACTTGGCGACCTTGAACTGGTTCAACGCCGCTTCGTAGTCCTTGCCTTCGCGCGCCGGATCGGCGGCGGCCGCCGCGGTCGCCCTGGAATTCGCCCCTTTTTCGCCGTCGACCGCAACCGGTCCGCCGCCTTGCGGTTCCAGCTTGCGCAAACGGGTGTCGAGGTCGAGATAGAAATCCTGCTGCCGCTTCCTGGCCGTTTCCAGCTCGTAGGTCAGGGTTTCGATCTGGCCGCGCAGGCGGGCGATTTCTTCCGACTGGCGCTGCAACTGGTTGGCCAGATCGAGCTGCGACTTGCCCAGCTGGTCGACGCGCGCCTCGGTCTTGATCCGGTGATCGTTGATCTGGCGGCGCGCCTCGTCGTCGTCAAAAATGCCGGCCTGCGCCTGCGCAGCGCCCAGCGCGGCGATCAGGAGGGCGATGCGGGCCGGGCGCATGGCCTAGAACTCACCGCGGCCGTCGGGGGCCTTGTAGAGGATGTCGGCGCGGCGGTTCTCGGCCCAGGCGGCTTCGTCGTGACCGGGGTTCTTCGGCTTTTCCTCGCCGAGGCTGACCGACTCGACCTGGGATTCCGTGGCGCCGAGCAGCGTCAGCGAACGCTTGACCGCGTCGGAACGCTTCTGGCCGAGCGACAGGTTGTATTCGCGGCTGCCGCGTTCGTCGGTGTTGCCCTGGATCAGCACCTTGAAGCCCTTGTTGGCGACCAGGTACTTGGCGTGGGCGGCGACGAGATCCTTGTACTCGTCCTTGACTTCGTACTTGTCGAGGTCGAAGTAGATGCTGCGCTGCGACAGCACGCTCTTCGGGTCGGTCAGTTCGCGCGGCAGGCCGCGCGAGTCGAGACCGCCGGCGGTGACCGGGGCGACACCGGAACCGCGCGAATCGACCGGCGCGCCGGAAGTTTCGTCGACCGGGGTGGAACTGCAGCCGACGATCAGGGCGGACAGCAGGGCGGGAATGAGAAGTTTCTTCATGGGTTTCTCCGTTGAGGTTTATTGATTGAAGGGGCCCCAGGCCGGCTCGCGGACGTCACCGGCCGCGATCGAGAGGCGTTGCTTGATCCGGCCGTCGCTGGAAACCGCGGAAAGGACGCCGCGGCCGCCGATTTCCGTGGCGATCAGGACCATGCGGCTGTTGGGGGCGAAACTCGGGGATTCGTCCTTGACGGAATCGGTGAGGATCTGCACCTGCTTGCTGGCCAGGTCCATCACCGCAAGCTGGAAGCGGCCGTCGCGACGGCTGATGAAGGCGAGGCTCTTGCCGTCGGCCGACGGCCGCGGCGACACGTTGTAGCTGCCCTCGAAGGTGATGCGCTGGACATCGCCGCCGCTGGCGCCCATCCGGTAGATCTGCGGGCTGCCACCGCGATCGGAGGTGAAGTAGATGCTGCCGCCATCAGCCGAGTAGCGCGGTTCGGTGTCGATGCCGGCCGATTGGGTCAGGCGCTGGACGCCGCTGCCGTCGGCATTGACTGAATAGATCTGCGAATTGCCATCCTTGGACAGCACCACGGCCAGCTTGCGGCCATCGGGCGACCACGCCGGCGCCGAGTTGGAGCCCTTGAAGTTGGCGACCACCTGACGCTGGCCGGAAGCCAGCGAATGGACGTAGATCACCGGCTTCTTCTTCTCGAACGAAACATAGGCCAGCCGGGAGCCGTCCGGTGACCAGACCGGCGAAATGATCGGCTCGTTGGAAGTCAGCGCGGTTGCCGCGCCCTGCCCGTCGGCATCGGCGATCTGCAGGCGGAACTGGGCGCCGGACTTGACGACATAGGCGATGCGCGTCGAGAAGACGCCCTTCTCGCCAGTCAGCTTTTCGTAGATATAGTCGGCGATGCGGTGTCCGGCGGCGCGCAACTGGTCGTTGCCGGTCACGTAGACCGCGCCCCCGAGCGCCGCCTGCTTCTGTGTGTCGTAGAGGCGAAAGCGCGCTTCCATGCGCCCGTTGGCGTTGCGCACCAGGCTGCCGGCGGCCAGCGCGTCGGCGCCGCGGCCCTTCCAGTCGGCGAAGTTGACCTGCGCGTTCTCGTCGAGCGTGGCGCCGCCCGGGTCGACCAGCTTGAACAGTCCGCTGCGTTCGAGGTCGGCGCGGATGGTCGCGGTGACCACCTGGGCGGCGGCGGGATCGCCGGCGAAGTTGGCGATCGCCACCGGGATCCGGTTGGCGCCGGCGCCGGTGATTTCGACGGACAACTGCGCGTGAGCCAGCGTCGCGGCCAGCAGCGACAGGAAAACGAGGAACTTTTGGAAAATCTGGGGCATGGGAGTCGATTTCGTCATGAATTCGCGTGATTCTACTCTTCAAATGGCTTGTATTTGATCTCCAGCGTACGCTGAAACAATGCGGGATCGGGCGGATCGGGCAGCGGCGAGGATTTCTTGATGGCGCGCTCGATCGCCGAGTCGAGGGCGGGACTGCCGCTCGAGCGCTTGAGCCTGATGTTGAGTATGTCGCCGCCAGGCAGTTGCTCGACCACGAAAATCGCTTCCGGGTTCCCCTGGATGTTGGGTGGCAGCACGATATTGCCGCGCACCTTGACGCGGATCCTGGATGCATATTCCTCCATGCCGCGCTTGCTCGCCGCCGCCCGCTGCGCCGCCTCGGCGCCGGCGGCGCTGGCCATCTGCTGCGCGCTGGCATTCGGGCGGCTCTTGAGTTGCGCCGTCTCGCTGGCCAGCTCCTTGCTGAAATCCGGCGCACGGGGCTCGGCCTTCTTCGGCTCCGGTTGCGGCTCGGCTTTCCTCGGCTCCGCCTTCGCTTCCGGTTTTTTCGGTTCCGGCTTCGGCTCGGGTTTCTTCGGTTCCGGTTTGGGCTCGGGTTTCTTCGGCTCCGGTTCCGGCTTTTTCGGCTCGGGCTTGGGCGGCCTCTTTTCTTCCTTGATCGCGATATCCGGCTTTCTGGGCGGCGGCGGTTCGGGCTTGGGCTCAACCTTGGGCACCGGCTTCGGCTCGGGTTTTGGTTCGGGCTTGGGTTCCGGCTTCACTTCCGGCGGCGGGGGCGGCGGGGCTGGCTGGACGGCAGGCGCCGGCCGGCTTGCCCATAATTCGACCTGGACGACATCCGGCTGGCTGCGCTTCCACTGCACGCCGAGAAACAGCGCGGCGATCAGTCCGGCGTGCACCAGAATGGTGAACGCCAGGGCTTTGTTCCTGCCCGGCTCCGCGACCTTTTCCGGGATCATTTTCCCGTCGTCTGCACCAGGAGGCCGACGCGCTTGACCTGCGCGCGTTGCAGTTCGTCCATGACCGACAGCACGGCCTCGTACTTGACGTTCTTGTCGCCGGCGATGAGGACCGGCTGTTCGGGATTCTTCGCCTGGGCGGCGGTGACGAGCCTGATCAGTTCCTTGCGGTCGACACGGATTTCCCCCTTGTTTCCGGCACGGTCGGTCAGCATCAGGGTCTGGTCGGCCTTGATCGCCACCTCGAGCGGCTGGGCGGGCGGCGTCGCCGCCTTGCCGACCGACGGCAGGTCGATGTTGGCGGTCGTCATCATCGGCGCCGTCACCATGAAGATGACGAGCAGCACCAGCATGACGTCGATGTAGGGGACGACGTTGATTTCGTTCTTCAGGCGGCGCTGGCGCATGGCTTAACGCATCTGCCGCTGCAGGATGTTGGAAAACTCTTCCATGAACGACTCGTAGCGGGTCGCCAGGCGGTCGATGTCATGGGCGAAACGGTTGTAGGCGAGGACGGCGGGGATTGCCGCGAAGAGGCCGATGGCGGTGGCGACCAGCGCCTCGGCGATGCCCGGCGCCACCGCGGAGAGCGTCGCCTGGCCGACATTGGAGAGGCCGCGGAACGAATGCATGATGCCCCAGACGGTGCCGAACAGGCCGATGTACGGCGATACCGAGCCGACCGAGGCGAGGAAGGCGAGGTGCGCTTCGAGCGCATCCATCTCGCGCTGGAAGGTGGCGCGCATGGCGCGGCGCGCGCCGTCGATGACGTCCTTGGCGTCGAGGTTCTTCTGGCCCTTGAGCTTGGCGAATTCGCGGAAGCCGGATTCGAAGATGCGTTCCATCGAACCGGCGTGGTGGCGGTCGTTGACCGCGCTGTTGTAGAGATTGGTGAGGTCGCCGCCCGACCAGAAATCGCGCTCGAAGGTTTCGGTCTTGGCGCGCGCCTGCTTGACCGCATACCACTTCATGAAGATGTAGTACCACGACATGAAGGAGACGCCGGCGAGCAGGAACATGACCGCCTGCACGACGGCGCTGGCGTTGAGGATCAGGTGAAGGATCGAGAGATCCTGGGTGACGTTCATTGCAGTGCTTCCAGTTTGCTGTGCAGGAATTCGGGGATGGGAGCCGGCGTCATCCTGGCGGCGTCGACGCAGGCGATCTCGACGATGCCGGTCACCAGTTCGTCGCCGCCGCGGCGGACGTGATGGCGGAAGACGACGCGCACCCGGGTCAGCCGTTCGACTTCGAGGCCGACCGTCAGCAGGTCGTCGAGCCGCGCCGGCTTCAGGTATTCGCAACTCGCCTTGCGCGCGACGAAGACGATGCCGGAATCGGACGCCAGTTGCGACTGGTCGTGGCCGATCCGGCGCATCCATTCGGTGCGGCAACGCTCGAAATATTTCAGGTAATTGGCGTAATAGACGACCCCGCCGGCATCGGTATCCTCGTAATAGACGCGGACCGGGATGGAGAAGGCGTTGGCGCTCTGCTCATATTTCATCCAAGCATTTTACCTGACTTAACAAGAATCGTTTGTAACGGTTTGTTTCCATGTTGATTCCGGTGCCTAGCCGGCGATGAAACCTGCCGCGGCGTCCGGTCATTCCCCGGAGAGCAGGTCGCGGACGACGGCGCTGTTCGGCTCCGCCAGCCCGAGATGGCGATAGATTGCCGGCGTCGCGATGCGCCCGCGCAGGGTGCGCTGCAGGTAGCCCTGCTGGATGAGATAGGGTTCGAGCACGTCCTCGATGGTGTCGCGCGCTTCGCCGATGGCGGCGGCGAGGTTGTCGACGCCGACCGGGCCGCCGCCGAACTTGTCGATGACCGCCGACAGCAGCTTGCGGTCCATGATGTCGAGTCCGGCGCGGTCGACGTCGAGCATCACCAACGCGGCATCGGCGATGCCGCGCGTGATCCGGCCGTCGGCCCTGACCTCGGCGTAATCGCGGACACGGCGCAGCAGGCGGTTGGCGATGCGCGGCGTGCCGCGCGCGCGCCGGGCGATTTCCAGGGCGCCGCCGGCGTCGAGCGGGGCATTGAGCAGGGTGGCCGAGCGGCCGACGATGCTCTGCAACTCTTCGGCGCTGTAGAACTCGAGGCGGGCGACGATGCCGAAGCGGTCGCGCAGCGGATTGGTCAGCATGCCGGCGCGCGTGGTGGCGCCGACCAGCGTGAACGGCGGCAGGTCGAGCTTGACCGAGCGCGCGGCCGGGC
>CAZKSD010000118.1:0-7402 GCA_964555315.1 uncultured Dechloromonas sp. | reverse complement strand
TGTCGGTGCGCCGCGGCAGTTCCGTCGCCATGGGCGGCGACGGGCAGGTCACGCTCGGCAACATCGTCATCAAGGCCACGGCCCGCAAGGTGCGGCGGCTTTACCAGGGGCGCATCCTCGCCGGGTTCGCCGGCGGCACCGCCGACGCCTTCACGCTGTTCGAGCGCTTCGAGGCGAAGCTGGAAAAGCATCAGGGCAACCTGCTGCGCTCGGCGGTCGAACTGGCCAAGGACTGGCGCTCGGACCGCGCCCTGCGCCGCCTCGAGGCGATGCTGTCGGTGGCTGACCGCGAGGTGTCGCTGATCATCACCGGCAACGGCGACGTCCTCGAACCGGAGCAGGGCATCGTCGCCATCGGTTCCGGGGGGGCGTATGCGCAGAGCGCGGCGCGCGCCCTGCTGGAAAATTCGGCGCTGGCGCCGTCCGAAATCGTCACCAAGTCGCTGGAAATCGCCGGCGACATCTGCATCTATACCAACCGCAATTTCACGATCGAGGTGCTGGAATGAGTAGCGGCGCCGGGATGACCCCGCAGGAAATCGTCCACGAGCTGGACAAGCATATCGTCGGCCAGAAGAATGCCAAGAAGGCGGTCGCCATCGCGCTGCGCAACCGCTGGCGGCGGGCGCAGGTCGCCGAGCCGCTGCGCCAGGAAATCACCCCGAAGAACATCCTGATGATCGGCCCGACCGGCGTCGGCAAGACCGAGATCGCCCGCCGCCTGGCGCGGCTCGCCGACGCCCCGTTCATCAAGATCGAGGCGACCAAATTCACCGAGGTCGGTTATGTCGGGCGCGATGTCGAGACGATCATTCGCGATCTGGTCGACATGGCCATCAAGTCGCAGCGCGAGCGCGCCATGAAGGCGATGCGCGGACGCGCCGAGGATGCGGCCGAGGACCGTGTTCTCGACGTGCTGCTGCCGCCGGCGCGCGGCCCCGGCTTTTTTGCCGAAAATTCCGAGTCGACCGCAACCGACAGCGCCACCCGCCAGAAATTCCGCAAGAAGTTGCGCGAGGGCGAACTCGACGACAAGGAGATCGAGGTCGAAGTCGCATCTCCGGGAATGCAGGCCGAGATCTTTGCGCCGCCCGGCATGGAAGAGTTGACGCAGCAGATCCAGGGCATGTTCCAGAACCTCGGCGGCGGCAAGAAGAAGTCGCGCAAGCTGAAGATCAAGGAAGCGCTGAAGCTGCTCACCGACGAGGAGGCTGCGCGCCTGGTCAATGACGAGGAAGTCAAGCTCGAGGCGGTCAGGGCGGTCGAGCAGAACGGCATCGTCTTTCTCGACGAACTCGACAAGATCGCCAGCCGTTCGGAAATGCAGGGCGCCGACGTCTCGCGCCAGGGCGTGCAGCGCGACCTGCTGC
The DNA here is from genome assembly GCA_964555315.1 of uncultured Dechloromonas sp. Lineage (GTDB taxonomy): Bacteria > Pseudomonadota > Gammaproteobacteria > Burkholderiales > Rhodocyclaceae > Azonexus. Next base: position 6,032 of record CAZKSD010000118.1, on the reverse strand, counting down.
CGCTGGTCGAGGGCACCACGGTGTCGACCAAGTATGGCATGATCAAGACCGACCACATCCTGTTCATCGCCTCCGGCGCGTTTCATCTGGCGAAGCCGTCCGACCTCATCCCCGAACTCCAGGGTCGCTTTCCGATCCGTGTCGAGCTCGATTCGCTGGCGGTCAGCGACTTCGAATCGATCCTGACCCAGACCGACGCCTGTCTCACAAGGCAGTACGAGGCCCTGCTCGAAACCGAGGGCGTGCGCCTTGAGTTCGCCGCGGGCGGCATCAGGCGGCTCGCCGAAATCGCCTTCCAGGTCAACGAGAAGACCGAGAACATCGGCGCCCGCCGTCTGCACACGGTCATGGAAAAGCTGCTCGAGGAGGTTTCCTTCGATGCCGGCAAGGCCGGCCTGGAAGCGGTCGCCATCGACGCCGACTACGTCAATCAGCGGCTGGGAGATCTGGCGGCAGACGAGGATCTATCGCGCTACGTGTTGTGAGCGGCGAAGACCTCGCCTTTCGTCTGCCGGGCATCCTTTTCCCGATCTTCGGGATCGTCGCCGCCGGCTACTTCTACGGGCGCAAGCACAAGCCGGGGATGGCGGTCGCCAACCGCCTGAACATGGACGTCTTCGTGCCGGCGCTGGTCTTCGCGGCGATGGCCGGCAAGTCGTTCGACCTTGCCGCCTACGCGCCGCTGGCGCTGGGCGGGTTGATCGTCATCGGCACTTGCGGGCTGCTTGCCTGGACGCTGTCGCGCCTGGTCGGCATCCACCCGAAGACGCTGGTGCCGCCGATGCTGTTCAACAATTCGGGCAACATCGGCCTGCCGCTCGCCGTGCTGGCGTGGGGCGAGGAGGCGCTGGCGGCGGCGGTGATCCTGTTCATGGTCGAGAACACCCTGCACTTCACATTCGGCGCCCGTCTGCTCGACCCGACGGCGCGACTGCTGACCCTATGGCGCGTGCCGGTGGTATTTGCCGCAATTGCCGGGTTGACCGTGGCAATGTTCAAGATACCCATCTGGCAGCCGTTGCTGATTGCGATCAAGATGCTCGGCGACGTCTCGGTGCCGCTGCTGCTCTTTTCGCTCGGCGTGCGCATGACCGACGTTTCCTTCCGCGACTGGAAGCTGCCGGTCGGTGCCGCGCTGCTGCGCCCGCTGGCCGGCATGGTGATCGCCTGGGGGGTGATCCAGTTGCTCGGGCTGCAGGGGCGGGATGCGGCGATGCTGCTCGTCTTCGGCGCGCTGCCGCCGGCCGTGCTCAACTTCCTCTTTGCCGAACGCTACAAGCAGGAGCCGCAGCGCGTCGCCTCGATCGTGCTGATCGGCAACCTCGGGGCGCTGATCTTCCTGCCGCTGGCGCTCGCGCTGGTGCTGCGGTGAGGGCTGCGGTCGACGTCGCCGCACGGGCAATTTTCACAAGGCGGGCGAGTGCCCGTCGCCTCGCCTTGACGGTGGTGCTGTGGTCGGTGGCCGCCGGCAATGCGGCGATGCATGTGGTCGCAGCCAAGCTGGGCGGCGGCGATGCCCACGCCGCCGCCGAGTTCATCGCGACGCTCGACTGAATTCCCGGGCGCAATGAAAAAGGGCCGCATCCGCGGCCCTCGTGCCATCCCGGGCAGCAGGCGTCAGGCCAGCATGTCGGCCCAGATGTTCCTCGCCCAGGCGATGGCGAACTTGCCCTCGAGCTCGTTGCGCGCCGCCGAGACGCCGCCGGCGCCCTTGACCGGCTGGACGACCTTGGTCGCCGGGTCGTAACGATGAACCGACGCCACGTGGATCGCGTTCCTGGTGTCGACGAAGCTGTAGCAGGTGTTCATCACCAGCGGATCGGGGTTGGGTTCCTGGCCCGCGAGCTGGTTGAGGATGGCGGCGGCGGCCAGCTTCGCATGCTGGTTGGCCATGTGACCGGACTTGGGCATGGTCGGGGCAGGGAAGATGGCGTCCCCGATGACGTGCACGCCCGCCGCGCCGTTGGCTTCCATGCTCAGCCAGTTGATGTCGACCCAGCGGTTGTTGATCAGCTTGAGCCCGGACTTCGCGGCAATGTCGCCGGCGCGCTGCGGCGGGATGACGTTTAGGGCATCGGCGCGGACCTTGTCGAATTCCAGCACCGCGGTGCGGCTGGCGACGTCGACATCCTTGACTTCGCTGTTCGGGCGGTATTCGAGGGTGCCCTTGTAGAGATCGTCCCAGGCCTTCACGAAGAGGCCCTTCTTGGAAACGAGCTCCTCGTTGGCGTCGAGGACGATGACCTTGGATTTCGGCTTGAACCGCTTGAAGTAGGCGGCGACCAGGCTTGCGCGCTCGTAGGGGCCGGGCGGGCAGCGGTAGGGCGCCTTCGGCACCGAGATCACGTAGACGCCGCCGTCCTTCATGTCCTCCAGCTGCCTGCGCAGGGCGACGGTCTGCGGGCCGGCCTTCCATGCGTGCAGGATCCTGCCTTGGGCATCGGCGGAGGCGAGGGCCGGAATCTGCTCCCACAGGAAGTCGATCCCCGGCGACAGCACCAGCCGGTCATAGGCGAGGCTGCCGCCGGCCTTCAGGGAAACGGCCCGCTTGACCGGGTCGACCGCGACGACGTCGTCCTGGATGACGCGCACGCCCCACTTGCTCCTGAGGCCGTCGTAGCTGATCGTGATGTCTTCCATCTTCTGCGTGCCGCCGATCACCAGGTTGGAGATCGGGCACGAAATGAAGACCGGATTGCGCTCGACCAGGGTGACCTGGACGCCGCCCTCGCTCCACATGCGCAGGTACTTTGCCGCGGTGGCGCCGCCGAAGCCGCCGCCGACCACGACCACGTGCCCGGTCGGCTTGCTGCCGCCCGCGCAGCCGTAGAGGGAGGCAAGCGTGCCGGCTGCGGTGCCGGCCTTGAGGAAGTCGCGTCGATTCATCAGCATGTTCCGGCCCCCCTCACTTCTTCTGCGCGGCGAAATAGGCCGCGATCAGCTCGAGTTGCTCGTCGCTGTAGCCCTTGGCGATCTGGTGCATGATCGTCGCCGGTTTGTTGCCGTTCTTGAAATCGGCGAGCTTGGCCAGCGTGCGCGCCTTGTCCTCGCCGGCCAGGGCATCCATGCCGGCGCCCGGCACGGCGTGGCCGTTGGTGCCGTGGCAGTTGGCGCAGGTCGCGGCGAGGCTGCGCGCGAGGTTCGGGTCCGCGGCGCCGGCGGTGCCGGCGGTGGCCAGCAGGCCGCAGGCGACAAGCAGGGTCGAAGGCTTCATCGGTTCATCTCCTCGGGTTGGGGGGTGTTCATCCTGGCTCCCTCACCGGGGGCCGAATCGAAAATTATAGGTCAGTTCCCCGCCGGACATGGCGGCCCCGAGTGAAGATCAGGATTCGTTGATGGAGCGTCAAGTGGCGTGCCGCCGTGCCAGCCGGTTCTCTACCAGCGAATAGACGGCGGGAACGACGACCAGCGTCAGTAGCGTCGACGAGATCATGCCGCCGATGACGGCGATCGACAGCGGCTGGTTGGTCTCGGCGCCGGCGCCGAAGCCGAGGGCGGCGGGGGCGAGGGCGAGGATGACGGTGGCCGAGGTCATCAGCACCGGGCGCATGCGGATCGGGCAGGCGTCGTTCAGCGCGTCGTCGATGCCCATGCCGCCTTCGCGGCGCTGGTTGGTCAGGTCGACGAGCAGGATCGAATTCTTGGCGACCAGCCCGATCAGCAGCACGAGGCCGATCATCGAGTAGATGTTGAGCGTCTGCCCGGTCGCCCACAGCGCGGCGACGCCGCCGATGATGGCGAGCGGCTGGGCGAGCATGACGATCAGCGGCTGCAGGAAGGAGTCGAACTGGCTGGCCAGCACCATGTAGAGCAGCACCATCGCCAGCACGAAGGCGAAGGTCATGTACTTGGTGGTCTTGGCGAATTCCTCGGCCTGGCCGATCAGCTTGATCTGGTAGCCGGGCGGCAGGTCGTCGGCGAACGAACGTACTTTTTGCACCGCCTCGCCGAGCGGGATGGTCGGCGTAGCGAAGAAGGTGGCGGCGTATTGCAGGTCGAAGCGGCCGATGACGGCAGGGCCGAGCGTTTCCTTGAAACTGGCGACCGAATCGAGCCGGACCAGCTGCCCGGTCTTGTTGCGCAGGTAAATCTTGCCGAGGTCGGCCGGCTGCGTGAATTCGCCTTCGCGGCCCTTGACGCGGATGTCGTAGCGCTGGCCGTCGCCCGGTTCATCGTTGTACTTGGCGATGTCGACACCGCCGGTCAGCATGTTGATGGCCAGCGCGACATCGGCAGTGGTCAAGCCGGAGGAGGCGATGCGCAGACGGTCGGGCGAGAAGACGAGTTGCGGCAGGTCGAGCTGGAGGTCGCTGTCGATGCGCCCGCCGAGGCCGGGCTCGGCAGCCAGTTTGCCCTGCAGTTCGCGGCCGAGGCGGCCCACCTCGGCGAGGTTTTCGCCGCTCAGCACGAATTGCAGCGGCTCGCCGCGCTGGCCCTGGACCATCGGATACGGCGCGGCGAAGATGCGGGCGCCGGGGATGTCGGCGAGTTCCTTGCGCAGGATGGGCAGGATTTCCTGCTGGCTGATTTGGCGCTCGTTGCGCGGTGCCATGCGCGCCACCACCGTGCCCTGGTTCACCTGCCCGGCGCTGCCGAGGCCGATCAGCGCAAATTCGGTGACGATTTCCGGGTGCTGGCGCAAGGCTTCCTCGACCATTCTCAGACGCGAGTCGGTGTAGTCGATCGACGAGCCGAGCGGGGTGCGCAGATAGACGAGGAAGCGGCCCTCGTCCTGGTCCGGGGTGAAGGTCTTGCCGACGCCGGCAAAGAAGAAGGCGCTGGAGGCCACCGTCAGCAGCGTCAGCACCACGACCTTCCAGCGATGCGCCAGGGCGCGGGCGAGCAGGCGGCGGTAGAAGGCGTCGAGGCGCAGGAAGCCGTGCTCGATGGCGACCTGAAAGCGGCTGTGCTGCTGGCCGTGTTCGCGCATGGTCAGGAAGCGCGAGCAGAGCATCGGCGTCAGGGTCAACGAAACGAACAGCGAGACCAGCACGCCGAAGGTGACGACGACGGCGAAGGAGCGGAAGAACTGGCCGATGATGCCGCTCATGAAAATGACCGGGGCGAAGATCGAAACCAGCGCCAGCGTTGCCGCGATGACCGCGAAAACGACCTCATTTGAGCCGTTGACCGCGGCAGACAGCGGGTCGGCGTCGAGTTCCTCGCGGTGGCGGAAGATGTTTTCGAGGACGACGATGGCGTCATCGACGACGACGCCGATCAGCAGCAGCAGGCCGAGCAGGGTCAGCGAATTGAGCGTGTAGCCGAAGAAATAGATGACGGCGATGGCGCCCATCAGCGACACCGGGATGGCCAGCGCGACGATGATCGTCGCCCGCACCGACTGCAGGAAGAGCCAGACGACCAGCGCAGCGAGCAGCGTGCCTTCGACCAGGTGCTCCTTCAGCGCATTGACGATTTCGAGGATGAACACCGCATCGTTCGACACGACATGCAGTTGCAGGCCCGGCGGCAACTGCGGGCGCAACTCGTTTTCCAGCTTGTCCTTGACCTTGTCGACGATGGCCACGGTGTTGGTGTTGGTCACCTTGACGATGCCGAGGCCGATCGTCGTCTCGCCGTTGAAGCGGGCGAGCTGGCGGTTGTCGGTGAGGCCGTCGATGACTTCGGCGACATCCTGCAGGCGGATCGGCGCGCCGGATTTCCAGCCGATCACCATCTGTTGCAGGGCGTCGATCGAGTGGAATTCGAGGTCGAGCTTGACCAGGCTTTCGGTCTTCTCGCCGACCACGAAACCGCCGGCCATCTGCACGTGCTCGCGGGCGAAGGCGTCATTGATGTCCTGCGCGGTGACGCCGACCGCCGCCATGCGCGCCGGCCACAGCTCGGCGCGGATGGTGCGGTCGCGGCGTCCGCCGAGGCGCACTTCGCCGACGCCGTCGATGGTTTCCAGGCGCTTCTTCAGGACGTTGATGGCGTATTGATTTAACTGCTGCTGCGTGCGGTCGCCCTGCAGGGCCAGCCACATGATCGGCTGGGCGTTGGTTTCGACCTTGGCGACGACCGGCGGG
>CAZKSD010000117.1:0-7437 GCA_964555315.1 uncultured Dechloromonas sp. | reverse complement strand
GGTGTTTTCTACTCGATTCACAGCCTGCCTGTCTTCTGGCAGCGCGTGTCGCATTACAATCCCGTTTTTTACATGATCGACGGCTTCCGTTACGGCTTTTTCGGTGTTTCCGACATTGCACCGGAAATCAGCCTGGGCGTGGTCTCCGCCTGTTTCGCCGCCGTCTCCCTGGTGACGCTGAACCTGCTCAAGCGTGGCTGGAAACTGAGGGCCTGACCCAAAATGCACCCCGATCAGATCAAGGAACTCATTCGCGCCGGCATGACCTGCGAGCATCTCGCCCTCGACGGCGATGGGCGGCACTTCGCGGCCATCGTCGTCAGCGCGGAGTTCGCCGGGATGAATCGCGTGCAGCGGCAGCAGCATGTCTATCGAACGCTGCGGGAAAAGCTCGCCAGCGGCGAGTTGCACGCGATATCGTTCAAGACCTTGACCCCCGCAGAATGGAGTGCAGAGCGTGGATAAGTTGCTGATTCAGGGCGGCAGAGCCCTTTCCGGGGAAGTCGCCATTTCCGGCGCCAAGAACGCGGCGCTGCCGATTCTCTGCGCCTCGCTGCTGTCGGCCGAGCCGTTGCGTCTGACCAACCTCCCGTACCTCAACGACATCTCGACCATGTTGCGCCTGCTGGCGGACATGGGAGTCGGCGTGACCATGGACGGCGTCGACGGTCTGGTTCTGGACGGCAGCGGGCTGAACAACCCGGTCGCCTCCTATGAGATGGTCAAGACCATGCGCGCCTCCATCCTCGTGCTCGGTCCGCTGGTCGCCCGCTGCGGCGAGGCGCGGGTTTCGCTGCCCGGCGGCTGCGCCATCGGCGCGCGCCCGGTCGACCAGCACATCAAGGGCCTTCAGGCCATGGGTGCCGAGATCAAGGTCGAGCAGGGTTACGTGCATGCCACGGCCAAGCGGCTGAAAGGCGCGCGCATCTGCACCGACATGGTCACCGTCACCGGCACCGAAAACCTGATGATGGCCGCCTGCCTGGCCGTGGGCGAGACCATCATCGAGAACGCCGCGCGCGAGCCGGAAGTGGTCGATCTGGCCAACTGTCTGGTCAGCATGGGTGCACGGATCTCCGGCGCCGGGACCGACGTCATCCGCATCCAGGGCGTCGACAAGCTGCGCGGGGCGGCGCATGCGATCATGCCCGACCGCATCGAGACCGGCACCTACCTGTGCGCCGCGGCCGCCACTGGCGGTGATGTCCGGCTGGTCCGGACTTCCGCCGCCTACCTCGACGCCGTCGTGGACAAGCTGATGGATGCCGGCTGCGAGATCACCGTCGAACGCGACGCGATCCGCCTCCAGGCGCCGCCGCGGCTCAAGGCGGTCAGTCTGCGCACGGCGCCGTACCCCGCATTTCCGACCGACATGCAAGCCCAGTTCATGGCGATCAATACGGTGGCCGAAGGCGTTGCCACCATCCGCGAAACCATTTTCGAGAACCGCTTCATGCACGCCAATGAACTGGCGCGCCTCGGGGCCGACATCCAGATCGAAGGCAGCAACGCCATCGTGCGCGGCGTCGAGCGGCTCGAGGGGGCGACGGTGATGGCCACCGACCTGCGCGCCTCGGCCTCGCTGGTGATCGCGGGCCTGGTAGCGCATGGGGAAACGCTGATCGACCGCATCTATCATCTCGACCGCGGTTATGAACGAATCGAGGAGAAGCTCGAGAAGCTTGGCGCGCTGGTCAAGCGCATACACTGACTTGCGTTGTTCCAATGCCGAATTGGCATGGTTTCCGCGATCGGCGCCGGCCAAAGCCGGGAATTCGCCAAAAAATGCTTTGCATTATCGATTCCGTACGCCATACTGGCCATTAGCGATTTCCAGGCAGTGTCTTGTTCCTGCGCCGTACCACGGTTTGTCAGTTCCTCGGTCTTGGTTCTCGTATTTTTTGGGTGCAAGCCCGTCAATCTTTTCCAAGGAAGCTATCAATGGCAACTGGTACCGTAAAGTGGTTCAACGACTCCAAAGGTTTTGGTTTTATCTCCCCGTCTGAAGGCGGCGAAGATCTCTTCGCTCACTTCTCCGCCATTCAAGGCAACGGTTTCAAGACCCTGGCCGAGAACCAGAAGGTGACCTTCGACGTCGTCACCGGCCCGAAGGGCAAGCAGGCTGCCAACATCCGCCCGGCTGAGTAAGCCACGGCGAAGCCTGTATCGAGAAAGCCCGGTTCGCCGGGCTTTCGTTCGTTTACCCGGCTGCCCTGGCGCTTTGCAGTAAAATCAATCCTTCATCACAAGAACATTCCGTGACGACCATCACCATCGCCCTCTCCAAGGGCCGCATCTTCGACGAAACCCTGCCGTTGCTGGCGGCGGCGGGGATCGTGCCGGCCGAGAACCCGGAAACCTCGCGCAAGCTGATCATCGCGACCAACCAGCCGGAGGTGCGCGTCGTCATCGTCCGCGCCACCGACGTGCCGACCTACGTCCAGTACGGCGCGGCCGACATCGGCGTGGCCGGCAAGGACGTGCTGATCGAGCATGGCGGCGAGGGCCTCTACGCGCCGCTCGACCTGAAAATCGCCAGGTGCCGCATGATGGTCGCCGTGCCGGAAGGCTTCGACTACGCCAACGCCGTGCGCCAGGGCGCCCGCCTCAAGGTGGCTTCCAAGTACGTCAAGACGGCGCGCGAGCATTTCGCCGGCAAGGGCGTCCATGTCGACCTGATCAAGCTCTACGGCTCGATGGAGTTGGCGCCGCTGGCCGGCCTGTCGGACGCCATCGTCGACCTGGTGTCGACCGGCGGAACGTTGAAGGCCAACAAGCTGGTCGCCATCGAGCATATCATGGACATTTCGAGCCGCCTGGTGGTCAACCAGGCCTCGCTCAAGGTCAAGCGCGAAACGCTGCAACCGATCATCGACGCCTTTGCCGGGGCGGTGGAGAAGTAAATGGTGGCCATCAAGCGTCTTGCCACGGTCGACGCCGATTTCAAGGCAAAAATGGATGCGCTGCTCGCCTTCGAGGCGGCGGCGGATGAAGAAATAGAACGCACCGTCGCCGGTATTCTGGCGGAAGTGAAGGCGCGTGGCGACGCGGCGGTGGTCGAATACAGCAACCGCTTCGACCGCCTGACGGCCAGCGCGATGGCCGATCTCGAACTCGACAAGGCCGAGTTGCAGGCCGCCCTCGACAGCCTGCCGGGCAATAGCCGCGCAGCGCTGGAAGCCGCCGCCGGCCGCATCCGCGCCTACCACGAGCGGCAAAAGATGGAAGGCTGGTCGTACACCGAGGCCGATGGCACGCTGCTCGGCCAGATGATCACGCCGCTCGACCGCGTCGGCCTCTACGTGCCGGGCGGCAAGGCGGCTTATCCGTCGTCGGTGCTGATGAACGCGATTCCGGCCAAGGTGGCGGGTGTCAAGGAACTGATCATGGTCGTGCCGACGCCGGGCGGCGAGAAGAACCAACTGGTGCTGGCCGCCGCCTGCCTGGCCGGTGTCGACCGCGTGTTCACCCTGGGCGGCGCCCAGGCCGTCGGCGCCCTGGCCTACGGCACGCAGACCGTGCCGCAGGTGGACAAGATCGTCGGCCCCGGCAACGCCTACGTCGCCACCGCCAAGCGCCGGGTGTTCGGCATCGTCGGCATCGACATGGTCGCCGGCCCGTCGGAAATCCTGGTCGTCTCCGACGGTTCCGGCAATCCGGACTGGGTGGCGATGGATCTCTTCTCGCAGGCCGAGCACGACGAACTGGCGCAGTCGATCCTGATCTGCACCGACGCCGCCTTCATCGACCGCGTGCAGGCCAGCATCGACAAACTGCTGCCGACGATGCCGCGCCGCGAAGTGATCGAAACCTCGCTGACCGACCGCGGCGCCTTCTTCCTGGTGCGCGACATGGAGGAAGCCGTCGCCATCGCCAACCGCGTCGCGCCGGAGCACCTCGAACTGGCGCTGGCCGACCCTGATCCGTGGGTGGCCCGGATCCACCACGCCGGCGCCATCTTCATCGGCCACTACACGTCGGAATCGCTCGGCGACTACTGCGCCGGCCCGAACCACGTGCTGCCGACTTCCGGTTCCGCCCGCTTCTCGTCGCCGCTCGGCGTCTATGATTTCCAGAAGCGCACCAGCCTGATCAAAGTCTCGCCAGCCGGCGCCCGGACGCTGGGCCGCATCGCGCGCACGCTGGCCGAGGGCGAGGGCTTGCCGGCGCATGCCCGGTCGGCCGAGCTCCGGCTCGAAAACTGACCGGAAATCGGCGTTGACCGCAGCCGGCACCGAAAACCCGAACCGCCCGGACCTCCGGGCGCTTTTTTTGGGCTTTTCGGCGGTCGGCCTCTCCGGCTTCGGCGGCGTGCTGCCCTTCGCCCGGCGCATGCTGGTGGACGAGCGCAAGTGGATGACAGCGGAAGAATTCAATACCCAGCTCGGCCTCTGCCAGTTCCTGCCCGGGCCGAACGTGGTCAACCTCGCCGTCCTCGTCGGCAAGCGCTACCGCGGCCTGCCCGGGGCGATCGTCGCGCCGACGGGGTTGATGGCGGGGCCGTTCCTCATCGTGCTGGCGCTGGCGCTCCTCTACGACCGCTGGGGCGGCCTGCCGCTGGCGCAAGACATGCTGCGCGGCATTGCCGCGGCCGGTTGCGGGCTGCTCTTCGCGACGGCCTGGCGCATGGGCGCCGCGCTGCGCGACAAGGCCTTCTTCCTGCCCTTCACGCTATTGACCGTAATCGCCATCGCCTGGCTGCGCTGGCCGATGCCGGCAGTCATGCTCGGCGGGCTGGCGGCAGCGGGAGCGGTCGCCTGGTGGCGGCTTGGCCGGACATGATCGTCGTCGAGCTGTTCCTCGAGTTCGCTCTGCTTTCCTTCGTCGCCTTCGGCGGCGCGACGGCGCTGCTGCCGGAAATGCACCGCGTCGTCGTCGAGAATCACCACTGGCTCGACGACGCCACCTTCACCCACCTCTACGCCATCGCCCAGGCGGCGCCGGGGCCGAACGTGCTGGTCGTCACGCTGATCGGCTGGGAAGTCGCCGGCCTGGCCGGCGCGCTGGCGGCGACGCTGGCGATGTGCCTGCCGATGAGCGTCGTCATCTACCTGCTCATCGACCGTTGGCACGGCTTCGCCGGCAAGCGCTGGCAGCAGGCGGTCAGCCTCGGCGTCGCGCCGCTGGCCGTCGGCCTGATCTTCTCGGGGGCGACGCTGATCGCGACGTCAGCCGGCCTCTCCGTCGCCGGCTGGGGGTTGGTGGGTGCGGTGGCCGTCGCCAACCTGCGCCTGCGGAATCTGCATCCCCTCTGGCTGATCGCCGCCGGGGCCGCGCTCGGACTGGCCGGCCTGGCCTGAGCCGGCTCAATCCGGCAGCGGCCCGACCTTGTCGTTGCAGCTCAGCAGCATGCGGATGCCGCGGCGGCGGAATTCGCCGACCAGTTGCATGAACTCCGGCTTGCGCCAGGCATCCGGCCGCTCCGGGCTGACGTAGAGGATGACGTCCGCGCCGTCGTTCAGGGTGCCGATGACGACGCGCGAGCGATCCGGGCGCAGGGCGGGCGCGATCGGCCTGTCGAGTTCCTGCGTGCGCAGCCAGACGCATTCATAGACGCGGCACGATTCCGGGCGGGTGTCGTAGATGCGGCAACCTTCGCCGATGGTGCAGTGCGCGCACCAGGTGTTGGCGGGCTTGTCGAGCTCGCGCACCTTCATGACCTTGCAGCAGGCGGTGCAGGAATCGCAGCCGGCGGGCATGGCGCGGCCTCCTGGGTCAGGCGAGGATGGCGCGCAGCGCCGCGGCCAGCGCCGCGCACTCGCCATCGGTGCCGACCGTGATGCGCAGGAACTGGTCGATGCGCGGCAGCTTGAAGTGGCGGACGATGATGCCGCGCTCGCGCAGGGCGGCGGCGAGTTCTCCGGCATCGCACCGCGGGTGGCGGGCGAAGACGAAGTTGGCGGCCGAGGGCAGGACCTCGAAGCCGAGCGTCGCGAGGTCGGCGGTCAGCGTCTCGCGGGCGGCGACGACCTTGCGGCAGCACTCGGCGAAGTACGCCTCGTCCTCGATGGCGGCGACGGCGCCGACGATCGCCAGGCGGTCGAGCGGGTAGGAGTTGAAACTGTTCTTGACCCGTTCCAGCGCCTCGATCAGTGCCGGATGGCCGATGGCGAAGCCGACGCGCAGCCCGGCCAGCGAGCGCGACTTGGACAGGGTGTGCACGACCAGCAGGTTGTCGTGGCGGGCAACGAGCGGAATCGCCGATTCGCCGCCGAAATCCACATAGGCTTCGTCGACGACCACCACTGCGTTCGGGTTGGCGGCGGCGATGCGCGCGACGGCGTCGAGACCGAGCAGGCGGCCGGTCGGCGCGTTCGGGTTGGGGAAAATGACCCCGCCGCAGCGTCGACCGCAGTAGTCCGCCGCGTCGATCGAGAAGTCGCCGGCGAGCGGCACGGTTTCGTAGTCGACGCCGTAGAGCCCGCAGTACACCGGGTAAAAGCTGTAGGTGATGTCCGGGAAGAGGATCGGCGCCTCGTGCTTCAGCAGCGCCATGAAGGCGTGCGCCAGCACCTCGTCCGAACCGTTGCCGACGAAGACCTGCTGAGGCGTCACGCCATGCCGCCGGGCGACGGCGGCCTTGAGCAGGTCGGCGCTGGGGTCGGGGTAGAGGCGCAGGCGCGCGGCGGCGTCGCCGAGTTCGGCCCGGATCGCCGCCAGCACCTGCGGCGAGGGCGGGTAGGGGTTCTCGTTGGTGTTGAGCTTGATCAGGTTGGCGATCTTCGGCTGCTCACCCGGCACGTAGGGGGTGAGGGTGCCGACAACCTTGCTCCAGAAGCGACTCATGGGAATTTCGCGGAAAGCCTAAACGAGGGCGAAATGGTATCATGCCCCCGTCTCATCGCCTTTTGCGGCCCAAAGTCATGCGTCAAGCAGAAATCGTCCGTAACACCCTCGAGACGCAGATCACCGTGCGTCTCGATCTCGACGGCACCGGCCAGGGCAGGTTCGCCACCGGCGTCCCCTTTCTCGACCACATGCTCGACCAGATCGCCCGCCATGGCCTGATCGACCTCGATGTGCGGGCCACGGGCGACCTGCACATCGACGCCCATCACACGGTCGAGGACATCGGCATCACGCTCGGCCAGGCGCTGGCCAGGGCCTGGGGCGACAAAAAGGGCCTGACCCGCTACGGCCACAGCTACGTGCCGCTGGACGAAGCCCTGTCGCGCGTCGTTATCGACCTCTCCGGGCGGCCCGGGCTCGAGTTCAACGTGCCATTCACGCGGGCGATGATCGGCCAGTTCGATGTCGACCTCGTCCATGAATTCTTCCAGGGGCTGGTCAACCACGCCGGCATGACGCTGCATATCGACAACCTGCGCGGAGTCAATGCGCATCACCAGGCGGAAACCGTCTTCAAGGCTTTCGGCCGGGCGCTGCGCATGGCGGCGACGCCCGATCCGCGCATGGCCGGCGCCATGCCGTCGACCA
>CAZKSD010000116.1:0-7545 GCA_964555315.1 uncultured Dechloromonas sp. | reverse complement strand
AAGCGCGAACCGGCGTGGCTGACGAGTCTGACGTAGCGGGGCAGGGGGGCGGAGGGTGTGCTCATGGGAGGTTCCCGGGATCGATCGGACGGAATATCAGCAACGGTCCGAATGTTCGCACATTGCCGCGGATTTCGAGAATCGCCGTTGCCGCCCCGGGAGCGGCGCTGTCCGTGCAGAGCCCAAGATTTCCCGTTGACGGCTGCGGTTGCGGTCAACGATACTTTTCGCCGTTTTCGCATCCTGCCGATCCGACTTTGCCGCTTGCGAGCAGACACTGGCGGGCTGAAGTTTGCGGAGAAATCGTACCCCGCGAGAGGAACCCCATGACAGAACCCGACACGCCGACAGGAGATGCTCCGCTCACCGGACTCCACGATTTCCCCGCGACCATCAGCGAGCGCAAAGCGGCGGGCAAAGCCGCCCGCCAAAGGGTGGCGCCCGGCGCCCAGGGACAGTGGGACGAGAAGGGCCGCGGCCACGATGCGCTCGCCACGGTCACCGGCCAGAATCTGCTCCGCGTCCCCGATCTCGTGCCCCTCCGGCACGGGCGCATGGCGCTGTCGCCGTGGAACTATTATCGCGGGGCCGCCGCGGTGATGGCCGCCGACCTGGCGTCGCAGCCCAACAGCGGCCTGGAGGTGCAGCTCTGCGGCGACGCCCACGTCCTAAATTTCGGCCTCTGGGCGACGCCCGAGCGGAACCTGCTGTTCGACCTGCGCGACTTCGACGAGACCTTGCCCGGCCCCTTCGAGTGGGATCTCAAGCGCCTGGCCGCGAGCCTGGTGGTGGCGGCCCGCGCCAGCGGAATCAAGGCGCGCACCGCCGAGGCGGCGGTAACGGCCGCCGCCGCGGCCTACCGCAAGCGCATGAGGCGATATGTCGACGCGCCGGAACTGGACATCTGGTACGACAGCATCCATGTCGACAGTCTGATCGGGTACTTCGAACCGGCGGACCGCGGTCGACTGTCGATCCACATCGAGAAAGAGGCCAGGGTCCGCACCAGCCAGGGCGCGTTCGCCAAGCTCACCAGCATGGTCAACGGGCGGCCCCGGATCGACGAGGATCCTCCGGTTCGCGTCACCGTCGACGACGACGAGCAGGCCGATCTGGTCGACCACCTCTTCGCCGAGTACCGCTTGACCCTGCAGGAGGACCGGCGGCGTCTGTTCGACCGTTTCACACTCGTCGATGTGGTCCGTCAGGTCGTCGGGGTCGGCAGTGTCGGCATGCGGGTCTATCTGGTATTGCTCGAGGGCCGCAGCGGCGATGATCCGCTGTTCCTCCAGGTCAAGCAGGCCGCCGCATCGGTGTACGAAGCACACACCCAGCCCAGCCGCCATGCCAACCATGGCGAGCGGGTGATCAGCGGCAAGCGGGCCCTGCAGAGCGCCACCGACATCTTTGTCGGCTGGGGCTCCCTGCACGGGCGGGACTATTATGTGCGCCAGTTCCGCGACATGAAGATCATCCCGAGCATCGAACTCGTCGCCCCGTACTTGGTCGAGTTCGCAAGCGCCTGCGGCGAGGCCCTCGCCAAGGCCCATGCGCGGACCGGAGACCCCGCCGCCATCAGCGCCTACATCGGCAAGGGGAGGAAGTTTACGCAAGCAATCAGTGACTTCGCCCGCTTGTACGCCGACCAGAACGACCGGGATCATGCGCAGCTCGCCGCGGCCATCGCCGACGGCACCATTGAGAGCAGATCCGACTCGTAGCACGCACCGATCGGTTCGCCGGCGCCCTCGGGCGCCGTGCTGGTTGGACCGCCTGTGGCTCGGGAGTGTCTCCGGCGACCGGTGAAGTCAGCCGCAACAAACCTCGTTGCGGCTACCGGTCATGAGCGCGGTCGACGACTGAAAAGTCATCATTTTCGCCAGGCCCGCAACTCGGCGGGCAGAATTCAGGCGAGCGCCTTTGCCTTCAGCTTGGCGAACTCTTCCGGAGTGATCGTGCCGTTGTCGAGCAGCGCCTTGGCGTCGACGATCTGTTCGGCGGGCGACTTGCCGGCCACCTGCCTGATGTAGGACTCGGCCTCGGAGCGTGACCGCTCGAACGCGGCTCGCTGCCGCTGCGCCATGCTCTTGCCGCGGGCAATCACATACACCAGGGCGGTCAACATCGGCAGGAAGATCAGGCAGATCAGCCACAATGCCTTGGAGCCGCCGCCCAGTTCGCTGTCCTGGAAGAGATCGGCAATGATCCGGAACAGGATCAGGAGGTAGGCCACGAAAAGGAAGGTCGACGCGATCAGCCAGACGAAGTCCCAGAAATTGCTCATTTCAAACACCACCTTTCAACAAGAAGAAAAAACCAGCATGACGGCACTGCGTCATTTGTCTCGACGCAGCGCGCCCTTGACCGAGCCGCGCAGCAGACCGAGCAATGCGCTCCCCGAGACCATCCCGAGAATGTACACGCCAATGATCAGGACGGATGTTGGCACGGTAATGCCCGCGCCAAAGAGGGAGACCGTGACCGTCTCGAAGTTCTGGATCTTGAACAGCAACACGACCGCCGTTACCACGACAATCAACGAAATATGAACGTAGCGCATAGGCTTCCTTTCCGGGTCCTCCGTGCTTCCGGTAACAGTCGGTTGGTTCGCCAGCCCTCGGCGCTCACCGTGCCGATACGGCAACCTCGTTGAGATTTCTGTTCGCCAGCATGTGACAGACGACGAATGCGGCCGCAGCGGCCGCAAGGTGCTTGAGGGTATGGCCGCTGACGAAATGACCGATCGCCAGTACCTCGCGATCGAAGGTCTCCAGGAGCTTGCTCAGCACGTACCAGCCAAATACCCAGTAGATGTCGCCGCCACGGGTGTAGCGCGATGGATTCAGTCTGGCCAGCAGGAGCAGGACGACGACGGCGTATACTTGGAGAATTCCGTAAGGCAGGACATTGCCGGCCCCCGCGCGTTCCGTCGCCCGCCAGTAGACGACCGACGCCACGCCGAGAAGCAGCATCGGCAGCAGCAGCATGAGTCCCGCCCGGACATTGATCCGATCGACGATCTGGCTTGAAACCAGCCCCATGAATGCGATGGTCATCGGCAGGCGATCCCAGAACAGGGTCTCGTTGTCCGGCGCGAGGTGATAATAGGCCGATCCGAGCGCGGTCAGGAGCACCCCGAGAAAGACGACCAAGAACGGCCAGCGCTCGCTGGCGAACTCGAAGCGCGCGCGGCCGCCGATGACGATGACAAGACCCGTGACTCCCGCGACCAGGAAAGCGAGGTTCGAGACGACATCGAGAAAGTTGTCGATTCCGAACGCGTGCCGGTGATCGGCGAAATCATGGTATTCAAGGGGTTGCCGCACGGCGGGCAAAAGAAACGCCGCGGCGACGGCCAGCAGCGTAAACGCAACGATCCATCGCGCGCGGGCATTCATGGGCAGTGACCCCTTCGACGACCCCGGATTTTCCGAAGCGGCTCCGGCATGGTCATCTGGCGACCGGGTTCGCGGTCAGCACCCGCTCGCCGTCCGCGCGGTGCATGTCCAGCATGCCATCCCGAACGGTCCACAAGGTCGCCGTTTCCAGCGCCGCCAGGAATTCCCGTTCCTGCTGCATGACCCCATCGCCGGCACATGCCATGCGTGTCGCGGTCGCCGGCCCGATGACCAGACGATCCCCGTCGCGCTTGAATGTGGCGCGGAAGGTGTTGCACCCGCTTTGGCCGTGCACGACGCCCTCCTGGAAGGAAAGCGTCAGCCTCGTGCCGGACAGTGTGCTTACCACCGCCTGCCGTCCGTTGTTGAAGCCGGTGACCTCCCAGGTTGCACCTTCGAGCTTGGGTTCAGGCGCCATCCGGAAAACCAGCGGCGCGCCGGACTCCGGCGTCAGGGTCAGCGTATCGTCGCTGATCGCGTAACGGAAGGCGCCGGCCAGCGCGCGCTGGAAAGCACTCTCGAGCGCCATCCCGGAGCCCGGACAAGCCATCATCGTTCCGGCCAGCTTCCCGATGACCAGCCTGTCGCGGTCAACCGTGTAGCCGCCCATGAAACGGTTGCATCCGGAGAAACCGCTGATGCGTCCCGCCTCGAAGCGCGCCGTGAGGGGACGCCGTAAACCGGCAAGGGCGCCGGTCTCATGTCCCGGCAGGCCGACAAGATTCCAAGTCGAACCCTCGATCGTCGCCGCCTGGGCGGGCAGGGCATTCTGTGCGGCCGGAATGCGGCAGCACCCGGGGAGGAAGCGTCCGTCAGGCAGGGAAACGCGCGCCGTCACCGGATGCCGGACGTCGGACATGGTGTCGCTGCAGGCCGATTCGCGCAGGAAGGCCACGAGGTTGCCGCCCTTGCCGCCCGCGGCCTTCCCGCGCCACGCACTTTCCTTCAGGACGTCGAGACGCGTCTCGCTTCCCCGGAAGTGAACGGGCCGCTGATCGGGAAGCAGCAGCCGCGCGGAACTTCGTCCAGCGAACTCGAGACCCCACGATGGCTCGTTGCCATAACAGATCAGTCGAGGCTCCTCGGCGCTTGCCGGTAATGCAGACGCCAGGATTGCGAAAACCACGATGCAGGTCTTGATCATATCCACGTCGGCTCCTTGTTCGGCGAAACCCTGCGCCTGGTGGCGCGCAAGGTCGGCAATTACCCGCGCGACAGCAGTTCTATTCCGTTGTTGCCGACCCGCACGCGGTCGCCAATGCGCAACCCGGGAGACGATGACTGCTGGACGGTCGCCAGCGAACCATCGTCGTAACGGACGCCGATAATCCACACGAGGGAACTTCCGCTGGTCATCCGGTTCCCTGCGTAGGCTCCGCCGGCGGCGCCAACCACGGTCGCCGCGGTCCGACCTCTGCCGCTGCCGATCTGATTGCCGAGCAGGCCGCCGACCAGCGCACCGCCGACCGTACCGACAGCAGTGTTGGGATTCTCCACCGTTTGCGACCGGATGGATTCAACGGTACCAACGCGAGAAGACGGTTGTGAAACCTGGAATGCAGGCTGGGTCTCGCAGCCCGACAGCAGCGGCACGGCGAGAATGACGGAGAGCGCAAGGGCGCGCCCGAACTGGTTGAATTTCATTCCTTGATCCTCATTCGACATGGTGGCGCGCAATCATTCGGGAATCGAATACAGCAGGTACATGGCGGACAACAGGGCGGTCGGGCGCCCGAGGACGCCCAGCCAACGCACGAAAATGGCCTCGATATCGTCGCTGAGATACACCTGGGTCAGGGCGCGGTTGACTTCCAGCCGCAACGCGGAATCGCCTCGCGGCAACGCCAGCGCATAGGGCTCGAACGAAATTTCCTCGGCCAACATCACGAATTTGCCGGGCTCCTTGGCCTGCGCCGCAAGGCCCACCAGCTTGATCTTGTCGCCGGCATAGGCATCGACACTGCCGGATTCAAGCATCGCCAGGGCTTCGTTGGCATCGCCAACGGTGACGACGCGGGTATTCACCATGTGCTTCTGAACGATGGCATTGAGGCGCGCTTCGGTCGTCGTGCCCTTCAGGACCGCGATCTTCTTGCCATCCAGATCCGCCATGCTGTTGAACGACGAGTCGGCCCGGATCAAGATGCCGCCGGCGTCGATGAAGATGAGGCCGGAGAAATCGACGCTGGCGAGGCGGGCGAGGGTCTGCGACGTGTTCCCGCACTCCAGGTCGGCCTTGCCGGTAGCGACCATCCGCAGGCGCTCCGGGGTCGAGCCGGCGAGCCAGTTCACCTTCAGGTTGGGCTGCCCGACTGCCTGCCCGATGCCGGCGATGACACGCTTGCAGAGGTCGATCGAATACCCGGCCGGTTCGTTGTTGGTGCCGACAAATGAAAACGGCAGCGCATTGTCGGCGAACGCGACATTGATGACCTTCGCCGCCTTGATCTTGCCGAGCGTGTTGGGCACCGATTCGGCGATGGCGCCGGTTGCGAACAAACTGCCCGCAACGAGTGCCCCGATGAGAAATCTTTTCATGACAAACCCTCTTGAAAATGGATCCGGCAACAACGGCCATGCCGACTGAAGGAACGACGTGCGAAGCTAACAGACGCCTTGAGAAGGGTCAACGAGGAACAATTCAGGCCCTTGGTCAACCCCGATTCGTCCTGCGTTGCCTCGGGTATAATTCCGGGCTCGCCGCCTGACCCGACTCACCTTTCCATGGCCGACATTCTTTGCCTCAAGGGCGACGCCGCCTTTTCCGCCTTCCGTCTGCAACGCCTGCAAGCCCGCCTGGTCGCGGCGGTGGCGGACATCGAACGGTTAGGCGCCGATTACTGGCACGTCGTGGCGCAAAAGCGCCCTTTGAATGCCGACGAGCGCGGCAAGCTGGCGGCGCTGCTGGAAGAACAGCCGGCCGGCAGCGAAGCGGGCGAACTGTTCCTGGTCGCGCCGCGCATCGGCACCATTTCGCCGTGGTCGTCCAAGGCCACCGACATCGCCTTCAACTGCGACCTCGAACCGGCCATCGAGCGCATCGAGCGCGTCGTCGCCTTCCACGTGGTTTTGCGGCAAAACCGGGCGTTGACCGCGGCAGAGAGGAAAATCGTCGGCGGCCTGTTGCACGACCGCATGACCGAATCGGTGCTCGCCGGTTTCGCTGAGGCCGGCGAACTGTTCCGCCATTTCGCGCCGAAGCCCTTGGCTACGGTCGACCTCCAGAAAGGCGGCAAAACCGCGCTGGTCGAGGCCAATGCGTCGCTCGGCCTGGCGCTTTCCGACGACGAAATCGACTACCTGCTCGACATCTTCGGCAAGGCCGGGCGCAACCCGACCGATGTCGAGTTGATGATGTTCGCCCAGGCCAATTCCGAGCACTGCCGGCACAAGATCTTCAACGCCTCGTGGGTGATCGACGGGCAGCAGAAGGACAAGACGCTGTTCGGCATGATCCGCGAAACGCATCAGGCCCACCCGCAGGGCACGGTGATGGCCTACGCCGACAACGCCTCGATCATCGCGGGGGCCACCATCCCGCGTTTCTACCCGGACGCCGACCGCGGCTACAGCTACAAGGAAGAGCTGACGCACATCCTGACCAAGGTCGAGACGCACAACCACCCGACGGCGATTTCCCCCTTCCCCGGCGCGTCGACCGGCAGCGGCGGCGAAATCCGTGACGAGGGCGCCACCGGCAAGGGCTCCAAGCCGAAGGCCGGCCTCTGCGGCTTCTCGGTCTCCAACCTCAACCTGCCGGATGCGCCGCAGCCGTGGGAAAAAGCCTACGGCCGCCCGTCGCGCATCGCCTCGGCGCTCGACATCATGCTCGAAGGCCCGATCGGCGCCGCCGCCTTCAACAACGAATTCGGCCGCCCGAACCTGACCGGCTATTTCCGCACCTATGAACAGGACGTGCAAGGCACGGTGCGCGGCTACCACAAGCCGATCATGATCGCCGGCGGCCTCGGTTCGATCCAGGCCGGGCAGTCGTTCAAGGAAGAGACTTTCCCGGTCGGCACGCTGTTCGTGCAACTCGGTGGCCCCGGCATGCTGATTGGTCTGGGCGGCGGCGCCGCCTCGTCGATGACCGCCGGGGTGAACGCCGAAGACCTCGATTTCGCCTCGGTGCAGCGCGGCAACCCGG
>CAZKSD010000115.1:0-7742 GCA_964555315.1 uncultured Dechloromonas sp. | reverse complement strand
CACAACCCCAATACCCCCCGCCAAAACTACAACACCGGCCGGGGGGTTTTTGTTGCCGATAGAAGCCGATTGACTATACTGAACTCCTGAGGAGTTCTGAGTGGAGCGAAAGAAATGGCGTTGGCGACATTCGCTGGCGGTTGCTTCTGGTGCCTCGATGCGGTCTTTTCGCAGTTGGTCGGGGTTTTCCGCGTCACCTCCGGTTATTGCGGTGGTTACAACACGAACCCGACGTACGAGGAGGTCTGTTCCGGGGCAACGGGCCATGCCGAAGCGGTCAGGATCGATTACGATTCCGAGCGAATTTCCTACCGCCAGCTTCTACAGGTATTCTTTGCCATTCATGACCCGACGACCTTGAATCGCCAGGGGGCAGACGTTGGAACGCAGTACCGTTCGGCGATCTTCGTCCATACTCCGGAGCAGCGGCGTGAGGCGTTGGAGATGATCGAAAGCCTGGCATCCGCCTTTGCTCCACCGGCGGTCATTGTGACCGAGGTTACGGATGCGCCGGAATTCTTTCCGGCCGAGCCCTATCACCAGAATTATTTCGCCGCCCATCCTGGCCAGGGTTACTGTGCGGTGGTCATCAATCCGAAGATCACAGCCTTCCGGCGCGAGTTCGCGGCGCTGCTCAATGAACCCGAATAGTCGGCGCTCCCTGCAAGCAATAAGCCGCTGCGCCATGGACGCAACGGCTTTCTTGATTCTGGTGGTGATGGGTGGAATTGAACCACCGACCTATGGGTTATGAATCCATCGCTCTAACCGACTGAGCTACATCACCGAACTCCTAAGGGCGCGGATTATAGTTGGGACCGTATTCCCCGGTCAACGCATTTTGCGGTCGGCTATAATGCATCCCTGTTTTCAACCGCCCGATGTTCGCCATCCCGGCTACCCTTGATTCCGACAAGCCTCTGTTCATGACCAGGAGATTGTTCATCCGCACCTTCGGCTGCCAGATGAATGAGTACGATTCGGACAAGATGGCCGACGTGCTCAATGCCGCCGAAGGCGTTGTCAGGACCGACAGCCCGGATGATGCCGACATCATCCTGTTCAACACCTGCTCGGTGCGCGAGAAGGCGCAGGAGAAGGTGTTCCATGATCTCGGCCGGGTCCGCCACCTGAAGAAGCTCAATCCCGATCTGATCATCGGCGTCGGCGGCTGCGTGGCGAGCCAGGAGGGCGATGCCATCGTCGCCCGTGCGCCTTACGTCGATGTCGTTTTCGGCCCGCAGACCCTGCACCGCCTGCCGCAACTGATCGCCGAGCGCAAGCTCCAGGGCAGGGCTGCGGTCGACGTCTCGTTCCCGGAAATCGAAAAGTTCGACACCCTGCCTCCCGCCGAAGTCAAGGGCGCCTCGGCTTTCGTGTCGATCATGGAAGGCTGCTCCAAGTTCTGCACTTTCTGCATCGTCCCCTACACCCGCGGTGGCGAGGTATCGCGGCCGTTCGATGACGTGCTGACCGAAGTCGCCGGACTGGCGGCCAATGGCGTCAGGGAAGTGACACTGCTCGGCCAGAACGTCAATGCCTACCGCGGTACCATGGCCGGTAGCGAGGAACAGGCCGATCTGGCAATGGTGATCGAGTACATCGCCGAGGTTCCGGGCATCGAGCGCATCCGCTACACGACGTCGCACCCGCGCGAGATGTCGCAGCGCCTGATCGACGCCTACGCCAAGGTTCCGAAACTGGTCTCGCATCTGCACCTGCCGGTGCAGGCGGGATCCGACCGCGTGCTGGCGGCGATGAAACGCGGCTACACGGCACTCGAATACAAGTCGGTCATCCGCAAGTTGCGGGCGGCGCGGCCCGACATTTCGCTGTCGTCGGACTTCATCGTCGGTTTCCCCGGCGAGACCGACGAGGATTTTGAAAAGACGATGAAGCTCATCGACGAGGTCCGTTTCGACACCTCCTTCTCCTTCGTCTACAGCCCGCGTCCCGGCACTCCAGCGGTCGAAATGGACGATACAACCCCCGCCGAAGTCAAGTCGGCCCGCCTCGCGCGCCTGCAGAAGCGGATCGAGGAACAGGCGCAGGTGATCAGCCAGGCGATGGTCGGCAGCGTGCAGCGCGTGCTGGTCGAAGGCAGGTCGAAGAAGGACGCGAACGAACTGGCGGGGCGGACCGACAACAACCGCGTCGTCAATTTCGTCGGCGGGTATGCCGGCAGCGCGCGCCTGATCGACAGCTTCGTCGATGTGCGCATCACCAGGGCATTGCCCCACAGCCTGAGAGGCGAGATTGTCATCCTTGAATAACCGGCCCCCGCCGAAGAGCAGGCCGGTGGACGTCGTGCTGGCTCCGGTCGACAATGTCCTGCTGGCCAATTTGTGTGGTCCTCTCGACGAGAACATCCGGCAGATCGAGACCGGCTTCGACGTGACCATCCGGCGCCGCAACGGGCGCTTTTCGATTATCGGCGAGAAATCCGCGTTGACCGCGGATGCCATCCGCCATTTCTATGCGATGGCACGCGAACCGCTGTCGGTCGATGAAATCCAGCTCGGCCTGATCGAACTGATCAACGCGCCGGTGCGGCGCATCGCGCGGGCTGCCGAGGGGCCGGTCGATGGCCCGCAACTGCTGACGCGAAAGGCCGACCTGCACGGGCGTACGCCGCGTCAGGTGGCCTACCTCAAGGCGATCCAGGAGCATGACATCACCTTCGGCATCGGCCCGGCCGGGACCGGCAAGACCTATCTGGCGGTGGCCAGCGCCGTCGATGCCTTCGAGCGTGACCTTGTCGAACGCATCATCCTGACCAGGCCTGCCGTCGAGGCCGGAGAACGCCTCGGCTTCCTGCCCGGCGACCTGGCCCAGAAGATCGATCCCTATCTGCGACCGCTTTATGACGCGCTCTACGACCTGATGGGCCACGACCGCGTCAGCAAGCTGCACGACAAACATGCCATCGAGATCGCGCCTTTGGCCTTCATGCGCGGGCGCACGCTCAACCACGCCTTCATCATCCTCGACGAGGCGCAGAACACGACGCCCGAGCAGATGAAGATGTTCCTGACCCGCATCGGCATCGGCGCCAAGGCCGTGGTCACCGGAGATCTCACCCAGATCGACCTGCCCAAGGGCCAGAAGAGCGGCCTGCGCGAAGCGCATGACATCCTGAAGGGCGTGCGCGGACTGGCCTTCACCGAATTCATGAAGGAAGATGTGGTCCGCCACCCGCTGGTCGCCCGCATCGTCGCCGCCTATGAGTCCCAAAGCAAGCAAACGCCTTGACCTCGCGGTGCAATATGCCTGCCAGCGGCAAGGCTCGCCGTCGCGCACGGATTTCGCGCGCTGGGCGCGGGCGGCGTTGACGGGCGGCGGCCGGGTTGCCATCCGCCTCGTCGACGAACAGGAGGGGCGGACGCTCAACCGCGAATATCGCGGCAAGGACTACGCGACCAACGTCCTGTCCTTTCCCTATGAAACCGGGCGGTTGCTGCTGGGCGACCTGGTCATCTGCCCGCCCGTGGTGGCGCGCGAGGCGGGCGAGCAGGGCAAGCCGCTGGCGGCGCATTACGCGCACCTGACGGTGCATGGTATGCTGCACCTGCAAGGCTGGGATCATGAGAACGACGGCGATGCCCAGGCGATGGAAGACGAGGAAGCGAAGATTCTCGCCGCGCTGGGCTATCCCGACCCCTACGCCGCCTAGACATCATGGACAATGACAGCAAACCAGGCCTGATCGAACGGTTGACCGCCATGCTCCTGAGGGTTCCCGGAGATCGCGGGCAACTTGCCGAGATCCTGCGCGCAGCCTATGAGCGCGACCTGATGGATGCCGATGCGCTGGCCATCATCGAGGGCGCGCTGGCCGCCTCGGAAACCCGGGTCAGCGACGTCATGGTGCCCCGCGCCCTGATGGAAGTCGTCGACATCAATGAGCCGATGGCCAGAATCATCCCCGTCGTCATCGAAACCGCCCATTCGCGCTTTCCGGTGATCGATGGCGACCGCGACAACGTGCTGGGGGTCATGCTGGCCAAGGACCTGCTGCGGATCCACGTCGAAGCGGATTTCGATCTTCGCGCCTGGCTGCGGCCGGTGGTCTTCATTCCCGAAGCCAAGCGCCTCGACGTGCTGCTGCGTGAGTTCCGCGTCTCGCGCAATCACATGGCCATCGTCGTCAATGAATACGGTAGTGTCGCCGGGCTGGTCACGATCGAGGATGTGCTTGAGCAGATCGTCGGCGATATCGAGGACGAGTATGACTTCGACGAAGCCTACGACAATATCCGCCTCGATGCGCCCGGTTGCTGGCGCGTCAAGACGCGGACCGAGATCGCGGACTTCAACCAGGCTTTCGGCACCAGTTTCCCGGATGCCGAGTTCGACACGGTGGGCGGCCTGATCCTACGCCACCTCGGTCGCGTGCCCAAGCGCAACGAAGTCATCGACATCGATGGCATCCGTTTCCAGGTGCTGCGTGCCGACAGTCGGCGACTGTACACGCTGCTGGTTACCCCGCTGTCCAAGCCGCAAGCCGGCGTTGACGACAAGACTGCCTGAGCCGGCGTATTTCCGCTTTGGTCTGGCGACGCTGATTGGCGCCGCCGGCGTGCTCTGCTTTGCCCCGTTCGGCCTGTTCTGGCTGGCGCCAGCGATCTGGCTGGGATTGTTTGTCCTATTGCGGCGCGGCGATTCTCCGCGCGAGGCGGCGGTGAGCGGACTTGCCTTCGGCCTCGGCTTCTTCCTGACCGGGGTTTCCTGGGTCTACGTCAGCCTCTCGGTCTTCGGCGGCATGCCGTGGTGGCTGGCCGGGCTCGCCGCCTCGCTGTTCTGTGCCGTGATGGCCGTCTTCCCGGCGCTGGCCGGCTGGCTCTTCAAGCGCTGGCAGCCGGTGGGACCGTGGCGACAGGCGCTGTTCTTCGCTGCGTTGATTGCCGCGGTCGACTGGCTCAGGAGCTGGATTTTCACAGGTTTTCCGTGGCTGGCCACCGGTTACTCGCAGTCGCCGCCCAGCCCGCTGGCAGGGTTCGCACCCTTGCTCGGCGTGCATGGCCTGTCGCTGCTCGTGGCGCTAAGCGGCGCCCTGCTGTTGCGCTGGAAATCCGGACTCGCCTTTCTCGCAGTGACTGCGGCGATCGGGCTCGGGCTGCAACAGGTGCGTTGGACGGAGCCCGTCGGCGAGCCGATCAGCGTGGCGCTGATCCAGGGCAACATCCCGCAGGAGATGAAGTTCCGGCCGGAGGCCTTTCTCCGCACCCTGAATCTTTACCAGCGCCTGGTCGCGGAAAACCCGGCGCAACTGACGTTGCTCCCGGAAACCGCGGTTCCCGCCTTTTTCGACCAGCTCCCGCCCGATTATGCAGAATTCCTCAAGTCGGCCGCGCAACGACACGGCGGCGATCTCGTCTTCGGCACCATCACCGGTCAGGGCGAACATTACTGGAACAGCGCGGTCAGCCTCGGCATTTCGCCAACCCAGCGCTACAGCAAGACCCATCTGGTGCCGTTCGGTGAGTTCATTCCGCCCGGTTTCTCGTGGTTCATGCGTCTCGCCAGCATTCCCATGTCGGCGTTCTCGCGCGGGCCGGAAATGCAGGCGCCGCTCGCCGTCGCCGGCCAGCAGCTTGCGGTCAACATCTGCTACGAGGACGTTTTCGGCGAGGAGATCATCCGCTCGCTGCCGCAGGCCGGAATCCTTGCCAACCTGTCGAACACCGCCTGGTTCGGACGCTCGCTGGCGCAGCCGCAGCATCTGCAGATTGCCCGCATGCGCGCCGTCGAAACCGGGCGCCCGATGCTGCGCGCGACCAACACCGGCATGACCGCCGTGATCGGCGCCGACGGCGCGGTCGAGGCGATCCTTCCGGCGTTCACGCAGGGCGTGCTGCGTTCAGAGGTCCGTGCGCATCAGGGAATGACGCCCTATGCGCGTTACGGCAATCTCGCCTTTCTGCTTCTGGTCGGCGTCTGCGTGCTGGTCAGCCGCACGCCGCGACGCCGCTAGGGCGCCGGCATCAGGCGCGGAAGCGCTGGGCGGCCTGTTCCAGGCGCTGCTTTTCGGCGAGCACCTTGGACGAATAGCGGCGCTCCGGGTCGTTGAGTGCGCCGCCGAATTGCTGCAGACCGGTCTCGACGCCACCTGAGCGGCGGATCGACTCGTGCAGCACCTTGGCGCCAACACGGACGTTGGTCACCGGATCGAGGAAGGCCAGACGGTCGGCTTCCTCAGGCAGCTTGGCCATATGGTAGCGGGGAAGCACCTGCATCAGACCCTTGGCTCCGACCACGCTCTGCGAGAACGGGTTGAACCCGGATTCGACGCCGATGACGGCGATGATCAGCAGGGGATCGATTCGCAGTTCCTTCCCGGATGCCTGAGCGGTGGCGAAGATCGGCTCGAGCGCCTCGGTCGACACGTGATAGCGCCGTGAAACATAGTCGAGGGCTCCGCGCATCCTCGGGCTCAGCATCGGGATCGATTCGCCGGCGGGCGCCACGAACTCGCTCGCTTCCTCTTCGCCATCGGTGAGCTCGGCAGAGGGAATCAGGGTCTTCAACCCCTCGATCAGGCCCGAGTGGCCGGCTTGCAGACCGACAAGGCCAATGAGAAAAACCAGCCCGGCAACCATCAGGAACTTCTGAAGCAGGGCAAAAAGGGCAAGCGAAGCCCGCAGAAAGGCAGGCGGAAGAACGGTCGTAGTGAACATGCGACCTCCTTGACTGTTGCCACTGCCGAAAGACATCTGCGACAGCGAACGGTTACAGGGGGAACGACACCGGCGAGCCAAAGGAAAAGCCACCTGTGGCGCGGTGTGGCGCCGCGTTTGGCGCGCACAAACCGGTGTTGCACCGCAACATAAGTGCCATCGTATTGATTGTATTGGATTTGGTCAAGTACAAGACTAGAGGGTGGCACCTTAGCCGCCGCGCGGGCATGTCCCGCAGCGACGATCGGCAGCGTAAGTGTGCCGCCGAAGACATCGCCTTTCGCGACTGCCGGCAATGCGCAGGCACGGCCCCGGCAGCCTGCCGGAACAGGCCAAAAGCTAGTAAAATTCAAGCTCTTCCGTCTTTCCGAGCGTGTCCGATGACCACCAGCAATACACCGACGTTTCAGGATGTCATCCTGCGCCTGCAGGAGTACTGGGGCGAACGTGGCTGCGCGCTGTTGCAGCCTTACGACATGGAGGTCGGCGCCGGCACCAGCCACACGGCGACCTTCCTCCGCGCCATCGGTCCCGAACCGTGGAACGCCGCCTACGTGCAGCCGTCGCGCCGGCCCAAGGACGGCCGTTATGGCGAGAACCCGAACCGCATGCAGCACTACTACCAGTACCAGGTGGTATTGAAGCCGGCGCCGGAAAACATCCTCGAGCTCTATCTCGGCTCGCTCGAAGCCCTCGGTTTCGACCTGAAGAAGAATGACGTGCGCTTCGTCGAGGACGACTGGGAAAATCCGACCCTGGGCGCCTGGGGGCTCGGCTGGGAAGTCTGGATGAACGGCATGGAAGTGACGCAATTCACCTACTTCCAGCAGGTCGGCGGCATCGACTGCAAGCCGATCACCGGCGAGATCACCTACGGCATCGAACGCCTGGCGATGTACCTGCAGGGCGTCGAGAACGTCTTCGACCTGACGTGGACCCGAGGCCTGACCTACGGCGATGTCTATCACCAGAACGAATTCGAGCAATCGGCCTACAACTTCGAGCACAGTGACGTGGAATTCCTGTTTCACGCCTTCGGCGCCCACGAGAAGCAGGCGCAGCACC
>CAZKSD010000114.1:0-7768 GCA_964555315.1 uncultured Dechloromonas sp. | reverse complement strand
AAGTGCTCTCCGAACACGCCCGCGTCGTCGAGCGCGAATTGCGCACGATTCCCGGCATCGGCGCGGTCACGACGACGGCCAGCCTAGTCCGCCCGGAACTCGTCGTGCGCCCCGACTTTGCCCGCATGGCCGATCTCGGCGTCACCTCGGCCACCATCGCCGACACGCTGCGCATCGCCACCGCCGGCGATTACGACCAGAGCCTGGCCAAGCTCAACCTGACGCAGCGCCAGATCCCCATCGTCGTCAGCCTGCCCCCGGCCGCCCGTCAGGACATCTCGCTGCTCGAACGCCTGACCGTCCCCGGCAAGAATGGCCCAGTAATGCTGGCCAACGTGGCCACCCTGAGCCTGGCCGGCGGCCCGGCGGAAATCGACCGCTACGACCGCCTGCGCAATATCAATTTCGAGATCGAGCTGAACCAGCAGCCGCTCGGCGAGATTGAGGAACGGATCCTCGCCCTGCCCAGCGTCAGCAATCTGCCGCCGGGCATCCTGCGCACCACGGTCGGCGACGCCGAGGCGATGGCCGAACTGTTCGACAGCTTCGGCCTCGCCATGCTGACCGGGGTGCTCTGCATCTACATCGTGCTGGTGCTGCTGTTCCGCGATTTCGTGCAGCCGGTGACCATTCTCGCAGCCCTCGTGCTCTCGGTGCCCGGCGCCTTCCTGGCGCTGTTCGTAACGGGAACCGCCGTCTCGATGCCGTCGATGATCGGCCTCATCATGCTGATGGGGATCGCCACCAAGAATTCGATCCTGCTCATCGACTATGTCATTCTCGCCCGCCGCGAGCACGGCCTCGACCGTTGGCACGCCCTGCTCGATGCCTGCCGCAAGCGCGCCCGGCCGATCATCATGACCACCGTCGCGATGGGCGCCGGCATGCTGCCGATCGCCATCGGCCTCGGCACCGACCCGAGCTTCCGCGCGCCGATGGCCATTGTCGTCATCGGCGGCCTGATCACCTCGACCTTTCTCAGCCTGCTCGTCGTTCCCGTCGTCTTTACCTTCGTCGATGACACGATCAGCGGGCTGAAGCGGCACGCCTTCAGGGGACATGCGTGATCGCCAACCTTTTTGCCGATCTGCCGCGGTCGACCGCGGCAGACGAGCAAATTTCGGAGTTGCTCAGCCGGCGCGGCCTGCGCATCGAGCGCATCGTCTCGACCGGCCAGTGCAGTCCGCCCGGTTTCTGGTACGACCAGCCCGACGGCGAATGGGTGCTGCTGCTCAGGGGCGCCGCCCGCCTGCGCTTCGCCGACGAAACCGAAGCCCGTGCATTGCGCCCCGGCGATTTCGTCGATATCGCCCCGTACCGCCGACACCGCGTGGACTGGACAGATCCCGATCGGCCCACCGTCTGGCTGGCAATCCACTACGCGGAATGAACGGCGGTCTACGCTGCCGGCCCGCCTGGCAACCTGGCCAACATGGCCCGCAGTTCCGCGACTTCGGCCTCGAGCGCCGCCACCCGCTCCTTGAGTCGACCAATCTCGTCGCCGGGCGCGGCCCCGCCCGGGAGCGGCGCCGGCAGCGGACCGCCGGCGGGCCGGCCGCTCAACAGGTGCGCCCAACGGTTCTCGCGCGATCCCGGCAGGCGCGGCAGTTCGACCACCAATGCCCCCTCCGGGCGCACGGCAAGTTCCTCGAGAAAAGCCTCGACTGCAGAGATGTCGGCAAACCGGTGCAGGCGTTCGCAATTCAGCCGCAGTTCCCCCGCGGTCTGCGGGCCGCGCAGCATCAGCACCGCGAGCAGGGCCGAGGCCTGGGTCGGCACGCCCAGTGCCCGTTCCAGACTGTGCGTAAAGCGGGCCACCCGACTGCCGCTCACTTCGGCCACCAGGCCCAGCGCAGCCAGGGTTTCGATGGCCTGGAGCAGCTCGCCGTCGCTGGCTTCCATCACCGGATGGCGGCTGGTCTTCTGATTGCACCCCGCCGCCAGCGCGTTCAGCGACAGGGGATAGGTGTCGGGTACCGTGCGCTGTTTTTCGATGAGGGTGCCGACAATACGGGTTTCCAGCAGGGAGAGCAAAGGACGGGAAGCAGCCATCGGGGAGTCTTTAGTGATGAATGCAGCATTGCGCAAAGCGGAATTCGGACCGGTGCGTGTTGGCCCGGCGGTTGCTGCTGCCGG
Source organism: uncultured Dechloromonas sp. (assembly GCA_964555315.1). GTDB lineage: Bacteria > Pseudomonadota > Gammaproteobacteria > Burkholderiales > Rhodocyclaceae > Azonexus. Next base: position 5,632 of record CAZKSD010000114.1, on the reverse strand, counting down.
TCTTTGTCGACTTGCCATCGCAACCGACAGCATCTGCCGCAATCAGGGCGGCCGGCGCTTGGCCGGCAAGTGCGCCGGAAACGGCGAAGCTGGTCCGGGACAGCGGAACGCCCTCGGATACGGGCCGTTCGCCACGGCCGTGATCCGCTCGTGGCACCGCCGCGCTGCTCACTGCAGGCGGTCCCGGAGCCAGGCCGCGAGCAGGTGGATTTCCTCGAGGCAGACGGCGTGCGGGATCGGGTATTCGTGCCAGTCGATCCGGTAGCTATGACGGACCAGGAAGTCCCGGGCGCGTCGTCCCAGCTCGGGGGAAACGACGTCATCCGCCTGTCCGTGGGCGGCGAAGATCGCGATGTCACGGTTTGCTGCGGTCCGCTCGCGCGCCAGCAGTTCGCCGCAGGGAATGTAAGTCGACAGGGCGACGACGCCGGCCAGCGCTTCGTCATGAGTCAGCGCCGTCAGGTAGGCGACCGCTCCGCCCTGCGAAAAACCGGCAAGGAATATCCTTGCGCAGGGAATTCCGCGCCGGTTTTCGCGGGCGATCAGGTCCCGGACCGCAGTTCGCGACTGCACGATGCCCGTTTCGTCGATCTCCCGGCTGCTGCTGTCGAGCGAGACGATGTCGTACCACGCGCGCATGACGTAGCCGCCGTTGCAGGTGACCGGAATTTCCGGCGCATGGGGAAAGATGAAGCGGACACCCGGCGCATCCGCCAGCCCGAGTTCCGGCACCACCGGCACGAAATCGGAACCGTCGGCGCCAAGGCCGTGCAACCAGATCACCGCATACCGCGGACTGTCGCGCGTCTCGACCTCGATGGCCGGCAAATGCTGTTCCACTGGAATCTCCTGCGTCAGGTCAGTTCTGGAAAGAGGACATCGGTGAACCCGAAGCGGGAGAAGTCCCGCATCCGCGTCGGATAGAGCCTGCCGATCAGGTGGTCGCATTCGTGCTGCACGACGCGCGCGTGGAAACCTGCGACCGTTCGGTCGATCGGCCGCCCCTGCGGGTCGCAGCCCTGGTAGCGGATCCGGGCAAGGCGCGGCACCTCGCCGCGCAGGCCGGGAACCGACAGGCACCCCTCCCAGCCAAGTTCCTCCTCGCCGGTCAACGGCGTGATCCGCGGATTGAGCAGTATTGTCTGCGGCACCGGCTCGGCATCGGGATAGCGCTCGCTGTTCTCGAAGCCGAAGATCACGACCTGCAGCCCGACGCCGATCTGCGGTGCCGCCAGGCCGACGCCGCCCGCCGCCGCCATGGTGTCGAACATGTCGGCGATGAGTTCATGCAGTGCCGGCGTCGTGAAATCGGTCACCGGGCGCGCGACCTCGAGCAGGCGCGGATCACCCATGCGCAGAATGCTTCTTACCGCCATCGATGCATTCTCGTCGTCATGAATATCGGCAAGTCCGGTGAATCAGGCGCGACGGGCAGCCTGTCCTGCCGCCGCGGCCGCGACATTCTCGCCGATTCGGGTCATCGGGGACAATCTTGATGCGAGGATGACGCGCTCTGCCGCGTGTTCCGCACAGGGTCGGCAGCTGAATTGAGGGGTAGTGGGCAAACGCCGGCATTTCATGCACAAACGCATGGTCGACCGCAGCAGAGTCACCTGCCGCCCCCTCACGGTCACGATGGACACCGAGAAGGCGGTGGCGCCGCGCTCAGCCCTTCTTCTTCTCTTTTTCCTTGGCCTTTGCCTTGCGCCGCTTCGCGTCGATTTCCGGCGGCCGATAGACGAGAACCGGAACGCTGGAATGCGTCAGGACCCGGTAGGTCTCGCTGCCCAGCAGCAACGAGGTCAGCCCGCCACGACCATGCTTGGCCATGAAAATGAGATCGCAATCGTAGTCGTCGGCCGCGTTGATGATTGCCTCCCACGGCGTGTCGCTGACGACCGAGATCGCTGTGCAATCGACGCCGGCCTCCTTGCACAGCTTCTTGATGAACCCGAGGTACTCCTTGCTCTTCACTTCGGGCCCCACCATCAGGCGTTCCAGCGCTTCGGGTTCGATCAGATCGCCGTAGTTTTCGTTGTCCATGCGCCTGGCCGACTTGGCGTACAAGGCCGTTATCCTGGCGTTGCTCGCCTTGGCGAAGGCAACCGCGCGTTGCGCGGTGTCTCGCGACGGTTGGCTGCCATCGGTCGGCAACAATATATGCTGGAACATTACTCGTCTCCCACAAGTTAGCGCCACTTGCGCCTTACGGCGTCAAAGATAATAGCCCAATTACGTACAACAACAGTCTGTCTGGCCGAAAAAAGCACACTCTCCGATGTCTCGGGAACAATACGCGCTTCGCCGGGAAGCGGATCGGTCCTGCACGCAGAAAACCTGCAGCCCAAGCACTCCGGAAACGGTCTGCGGTCTCCTCCCCGCCACCAACTGCTATTCCTGCATGGCCAGGAGTTCCTTGTCCGCATAGCGCAGACGCATGGCCAGCACCTTGGCGAGTTCCTCGACCAGGGTGCACGCCAGCCGCTTGTGCTCCTCGCGCAGCACTTCGAACTGCTCGCGCTGAAGTACGTAGAGCTCGGTATCATCGAGTGCGGTTGCATCGTTGAGGCGGGTCATCTGCGAGAGAAAGGCCATGCCGCCGAAGAAGTCGCCGCGCCCGTAGGTCAGCGAGTGATGCCCGCCTTCCTCGACGGTGCTCGGCAGGGTGATGCGGACGGCACCCTTGCGAATCAGGTACAGTTCGTTGCCGGGGTCGCCGAACGAGTATACCTTCTCGTCCTTGACCAGAGTACGTCGCTGCATGGCCGCCTCGAGGTCGATCAGCGTCTCTTCCTTGTGCCCCTTGAACAGCTCGAGATCCTTGAGTTCCAGCGCCGCCAGTTCGGGCGCCTCGCCCGCGCCCTGGCCGAGAATCTGGTCCTCGACCCACTCCACCGCGTCGTCGAGCTGACCGAACACCTTGACATGCTCGGTCATCGTCGTCAGTTCCATCTGATCGAAGAACTCGGCGATATTCCGGCCATTGGGCAGGGTATGCGTCAAGTTGCTGAAAATCAGGAAAGCGTCGCGCTCGATCAGCGAGTCACGGATCTGCTGCAACAGGTGTACCGCCGTGACATCGACCGACTGCACGCGCCGCATGTCGAGCAGGATGTACTTGCGCTTGGCGAGCTCCGGTTCGAGGGCGGTGTACAACTGGTCCTTGGTCCCGAAGAACAGGCCACCCTGCAGCTCGAGGATTACCGACTGATGACCCTGCTTCTCGAGGAGCGCCATATCCTGGCGCAGACGCACGCGCTTCGAGAACCGGGTGCCACCGTCCATCTTGCGGCGGATCACCGTGCTGCTCAGTTGTTCGCGAATGAACAGGAACATGGCCAGCGCAATGCCGACGCCGGAGGCTGCGATCAGGCTGTAACCGACCGCGACGGCCACCACCGCCACGATGACGATGAAGTCGAGCACGGTCCATGGCGACCCGAGCAGATGCAGGCTTTGGCGGTCGATCATGCGGAAACCGACGATCATCAGGATACCGGCCAGCGCCCCGACCGGAATCCACGCGATGAACGTTCCCAGGGCAAGAAAGGCGACCAAGGAGAGCACTCCCTCGACAACCCCCGAGATGCGGGTCTGGCCACCACTTGCGAGATTGACCAGGGTCGCCCCCATCTGGCCGGCGCCCGGCATCCCGCCGGCACAGGCCGACGCAACGTTGCCAAGACCCTGGGCCACCAGTTCGCGGTTGGAATCATGGCGACTGCGGGTCAGCGCGTCGAGAACGACCGCCGTCTTCAGCGTATCGATCGACAGCAATACCGCCAGCGTAAGCGCCGTTCCGAGCAGGCTGCCGATCTGGCTCAGCTTGAGATCGCCGACCTCCTGCCAGCGCCCGGTGATCGCGTCCAGCATGCTTGAAGCCGTTCCGCCCAGCGGACCGATGATCAGTTCGTTGCCTTCGATGACCAGCAGCGATTCGTCCATCACGGCGAGTCCGAAATAAGTCAGCACGCCCGCCAGCAGGCCGAGAATCGCCGCCGGCACGACGCGCGTGACCAATGGCGCGAAGACCATCACCAGCGCCGTGGCGGATCCAATAACGATGCTTTCCCACTGCCAGAGTTCCGGCGAGGCCAGTGCCTTCCACCACGGCGTGCTACCGTGCAGGCCGAGGAACTTGGGAATCTGGCTGCCGATGATGATCAGCCCGACGCCGGTGAGATAGCCGCTGACCACAGGAAACGGGATGTACTTGATCAGGCTGCCGATGCCCATGAAACCCAGGGCCAGTTGCACTACCCCGGAAACCAGACCGAGGGCCGTCAACATGAGGACGATCGACGGTGCCGGGGTGCCGTGCTGCACGAGTTCGATGGCAAAGGCCGAGAGCACCGCCGCGGCCGGCGCACAGGGCGCGGTGATCAGGCGATTGGTGCCACCCAGCGCGGGCGCCACCAGCCCAAGGGCGGTCGCCCCGAGAATTCCGGCCAGCGCGCCGAGGCCGACGTAGGCCGGGCCGATGGCGGCATAGATGGTGACACCGAAAGCGATCGCCGATGGCAACGCCACCAGCATCGCCGCAAGCCCCCCCCAGAAGTCACCGACCAGCTTGTCATTCTTGAACGTCATGGACAGTTCCATCGGTTCCGGTCCTCCTTTAGTCTCTCCAGAAAGTACTTCGCGGCAGATCCAAAAGTCCACCCCAACCGACGCGAAGCAAGCTCACAAACCAAACGGCCCAGGATGCAAAACCCAGGCCGGCCGTGATGCTAACACGATTGATGGCTGGCCTGCAGTTCCTGTCGCACGTTCCACGACGAAAGGCAGGTCAGGAGCAGCCCCCGGTCGCCACGGCAAGGCGGCGGAATACTTCGGCAGTCTATCGAACATGAGCGGTCGAAGTTGCCATACAGGGCTTCGCAGGCGGACTTTCCGAATCGCCATTACCCGATCCGGGGCAGCTTGGCAGAAAGCGTCGGCGGCAAGAGCAATTCGTCGTCCAGTCTCCAGAAATGTCCCCGCCTGGCGTCAGGCGTGATCATCGCTGTGTCGGGCGAAGAACCGGCGCCGCTCGCCGATACAGTCACTGTCTCCCATCCGGTACTCACGGCAGACACCCGGCCGGCGCTCATAGATGACGCAGCGCATGGTGTTGCGGTCGACGGCCGCGCACCAGCCATCGGCAAGGCGGCGCATCACCGAGCCACCCCATCGATCCTCGGTCGTGAAACGCGCCGGGACGTCGTCTTCCCCGCTCAACAACACCTCGAGGCGGCAGCAGCATGCGTCGCAGGCGGCGCATGAGACAGCGGCGGAATCGGAGTTGCTTACTCTATCCATGCGCGACATTTTCCCACAGGCGAACCGGCAAGCGCGGTGCGGGTTCATTGCCGCCGGTTAACCCGCGCTTAAGGTTCGCCTAAGACATCCTTAAGGCAGGCTCTCTACACTTCTTCACCATGAACACGACAAGGAGAACGATGGTGAGAACCCTTCCCGCCCTGTACCTGCTGCTGGTCAGTATTGCCGCCCAGGCCGAAACGCCGCAACGGATCGGCGAGACGTACGCCGCCGAAGCGGCCGCCCGACAAGCCGGCTTCACGTCTTCCGCCAAACGCGGCGAGACACTCTTCCGCCAGCGCTTTGCCAACAACGACAAGATGCCGGCGTG
>CAZKSD010000113.1:0-7801 GCA_964555315.1 uncultured Dechloromonas sp. | reverse complement strand
CGACGCGGGCCTTGAGCAGTTCCTGGCGGCGGCCTTCGAAGGCGCGGTGCAGCTTGGCGACGAAGGCCAGGGCGTCGGTGCTGAGGATGGATTCCCATTCGGGCTTCACGGGGGCGGTGATTTGCACACCGGCGGGCAGGTTGAGGGCCATGAGTTTCTCCTGGTGGATGTGGTCTGTAATGTTGCGATGAAGGGGATTGTATGCCTCCATATCGGCATGAAAAACCGGGTCCAGATCAATTCATTTATTACTCCAAGTATATAATCTGCCGCCATGGACCGCCTCAAGCAGATCGAAGCCTTCGTCGCGGTGGCCACGCGCGGCAGTCTTTCCGCCGCCGCCCGTGCCGCGGACGTGACGCCCGCCATCATCGGCCGGCGCATCGACGCGCTCGAGGCGCGCCTCGGGGTCAAGCTGCTGCTGCGCACCACGCGCCGCGTCACCGTCACCTTCGAGGGGCAGGCCTTCCTCGAGGACTGCCAGAAGCTGCTCAACGACCTCGCCAACGCCGAGGCCGCGGTTTCCCTCGGCGGCCTGCGCGCCGGCGGCCACCTCAGGCTCTCGGCCCCAGCCGGCTTCGGGCGCCGGCACGTGGCGCCGCTGGTCGGCGAATTCATGCGCGCCAACCCCGAGGTCACGGTCAACCTCGACCTTTCCGACCGCCTCGTCGACCTGATCAACGAAAACATCGACTGCGCCATCCGCATCGGCGAACTGACCGACTCCAGCCTGGTCAGCGTGCGTCTCGGCGAGATGCGCCGCATGGTCGTCGCCAGCCCGGCCTACCTGGTCGAGAATGGCGTCCCGCGCACGCCCGACGACCTCGCCCGGCACAACTGCCTGTCGCTCGGCCAGCAGCGCGGCTGGCTGTTCCGCAACCCCGGGACGGGCGAGGTCGACACCCTCAAGGTGGGCGGCAACTTCGAGTGCAACGACGGCGCCGTGCTGCACGAATGGGCGCTTGCCGGCCGCGGCCTCGCCTGGCGCTCGCTGTGGGAAGTCGGCCGCGACCTCAAGGAGGGCCGGCTCACCTCGGTGCTCGATGCCTGGCAGGCGCCGCCGATGGGCATCTACGCCGTCTTCCCGCAACGCCGCCACCTGCCGTTGCGCGTGCGCCTGTTCATCGATCTGCTGAAGGAAACTTACGGTCGGCCGGGCTATTGGGAACTGAAGTGAAAATGGCATGAAAAAGCCGGTCTACCGCATCCTCGGCCTGCTGTCGGTCGCTTTGGGCGTGATCGGCGCCTTTCTGCCCATCCTGCCGACGACGCCATTCCTGCTTCTGGCCGCCTGGTTCTTCGCGCGCTCGCATCCGGAGTGGGAGGCGAAGCTGCTCGCGCACCCCAAATGGGGGCCGGTGATCCGCGCCTGGCGCGACCATCGGGCGATCCCGGTCGCCGCCAAGCGGCTGGCGACGCTGCTGATGGCGATCAGCGCCGTGGGCGGCCTGCTCGCGCTGGACGAACCGTGGCGCTACGTCCCGCCGGCGGTCGGCGTCGTGGTGCTCGCCTGGATGTGGACGCGGCCGTCGGTTTGACCGGCATCGCGGGAGAAGGTCAGAAATTCTGTGTGCCAGGCGGGTGCCGCAAGTAAATCGAGCACGACTCGGTTATTGCATGCATCCAAATCGGATGATTGCGCCGCCAGCAGCAATAGTTCCCCCTCCAGCACCGCCCCCGGAGGAATTCCAAGAGGCGCCAGCTGATCTGCCTCCGTCCGGAATTCGCCGTTTCAGGAACGTCGACCGCAACCGGCCAGCGCGTCGGCCACCGCCTGCCAGGCCGCGAGCTTATCGGCGAAGCTGCGCCCGGCGTGGGCCGGGCTGGTCGAGGGCAGGCGGGTGCCGGTCGTACCGGCCGGGAGCTGGCCGTGGCGGCGGAAGAGCGCGGCGGCGGCGGCGCCGTTGAAGAAGACGTGGCGGATGCCCGGCTGCGCGGCGAAGAAGGCGGCGAAGTCGTTGGGCTCGGCGGAGTCGCGGTCGATGGCGGCGTCGAGGCTGCCCGGACGGGTGCAGGCGTGGAGGACGTCCCACAGCGCGACGCCGGCAGCGGCGAGGCGGGCGGCGCGCTCGGGGTAGGGCAGAGCGGGGTCGAGGCCGAGCAGGGCGCCCATGATCGGCCAGAAGGCGTTGCGCGGGTGGGCGTAGTACTGCCCGGCGGCGAGCGACGCGCGCCCCGGCATGCTGCCGAGGATCAGGATGCGGGCATCGGGCGAGGCGATCGGGGGAAAACAGCGCGCGCGGTCGGACATTCCTCAGCCGGAACTGAAAAAGGCCCGATGCCCGTCGCGCACTCGATCGGCTTCAGCGCACGGAATCCTGTATCGACCGGAACTGGCGAACCCACGGCCGGTTGGCGCGCAACTCGGGCGGCAGTGCGGCGATGGCGGCGCGCGCTGCGGACATCGTGCCGAATACGCCGAAGAACAGGTTGTAGCGCTCACGCTGCTCGTGCTCGGTAACGGAAAAGGCCAGCGAGTCCAGCGCCAGCTGCTCGACATTGCGATCGATGAAGCGCGCCATGTCGGCCTGGCTGGGGGAGGTCACCAGTTGTACGGTGTAGGCCTTGGGGTTCTGCTGAAGCAGCCAGCGGCCGTCATGGAGCACCGCTGCGCCGGCGGCGCTCTGCATGCCCATCCTGCGCACGCTGGCACGCAGGTCGCCGAGGCTCTTCTCCAGACCCGACACCTTGCCCGAGACCTGGTCGATGCGCGCTTGCTGTTGCGCATCGGTCGTCTGCCGGGCGGCTTCCCGCGCCGAGATTCCGGCCACCTGGCCGCCGATCTCGGTGATCCGCGCCTGGTTCTGGGCGATCGCCGATTCGCTTGCGGCAGGGGCGAAGGCCGGCGCCCACTTGACCATGGCGAAACCCGCCACGGTCAGCAGCAGCAGGGCGGCGATGCCAAGATGCGTCCATTTGAACCTGTCCCGGGTGTCATCCCGATGGTCTGCGAGCGTGGCGGCCACCGTGCCGATTGCCCCGTCGAGGCGCCGCGTCTCCGTCTGCAATACCCAGACGAGGCGCTGCAGGTCCTGGAACTCGGCATAGTGCTCGCGCTGCAAGGCGCCCAAACCGTCAAGGCGCGCCGCGACGATCGCGTGCTGCCTTTCGGCTTCCTCGCGAACCGCCTCGATGCGGTTCTTGTTGCCGCGTGTCGCCGTATCCAGCAACTCGCAGGTGATGTCGAACTGATCGAGGCGCGCGTGCTGCTCGGCGAGAATTCGCTCCTGCGCCGTGAACAGGCCGTCCAGCGAACCGATGCCGGCATCGAGCCGGGCCAGGTCGGCGCCGATGCGGGCATTGTTGCTGGCAAGGCGACCATCCCAGCGCTGCTCGCTGTCGGCCAGCCACACGCGCGTTTCGTCGCGAATCACGTCAATCCGCTGTTCGGCAGCCGCTGTGCGTCCGGCGAAAGCCAGGCCCTGCTGCTGCAGATCGGCGCCGAGCTGGTGCATCCGGGTCGATATCGCGCCGCCGGACTGGCGCAGTTCGGCCAGTTCGCCGTCGATGCGGCGGCTGTTTTCGGCATAGAGCGCGGTCAGTTCGTCATAGTCGCGCAGCACGCGATCAAGCTGCGCGTTGATTTCCCTGGGGGTCACGCTGGAGCCGTTGGCCTGGGTGAGTTCCAGCAACCGCGCCATCTTCGGTTTGATGGCCGGGATCTGCGTCGCCAGCGGGTCGGCGGACAGGTCTTCAAGCTGGTCGGTGGCGGGAAGCGGCAGTTCCGCGGTCTTGGTCATGGTCGACCTCCTTGGAGTGGATTCACAAGTTGGCTCCTGCGGTGGCAGAAGCGACAGCCTACTCCGGCGCATCCTAGCCGACGGTCCGGTATTCCCCGTTCGTTTCTCCGGATGGTCGCTTCCCGGGTGTTGTATGCGCGCAACCGTCGCCATTCGCCGTCAGACAAGCGGGTCGGCAATTGATCCGGCATTCAGGGAAGACCCGCGCTGACCGAATCGGCGAATGAAAAAGGCCGGCGCCTTGTGAGCGCCGGCCTCGCTGCTACCGGATGGGGTAGCGAAGGAAGCTTAGTGGAACTGTTCTTCCTCGGTGGAGCCGGTGAGGGCCTTGACGGAGGAGGAACCGCCCTGGATAACGGTGGTGACGTCGTCGAAGTAGCCGGCGCCGACTTCCTGCTGGTGTGAAACGAAGGTGTAACCCTTGTCGCGGGCAGCGAATTCCGGTTCCTGGACCATGTTGACGTAATGCTTCATGCCTTCGCCGCCGGCGTAGGCGTTCGCGAACTGGAAGGTGTTGTACCAGTTGATGTGGATGCCGGCGAGGGTGATGAACTGGTACTTGTAGCCGAGTGCGGAAAGGTCTTCCTGGAACGATGCGATCTGCGAGTCGTTGAGGTTCTTCTTCCAGTTGAACGACGGCGAGCAGTTGTAGGACAGCAGCTTGCCCGGGCAGGCGGCCAGCACGGCTTGCGCGAATTCGCGGGCGAAGCCGATATCCGGCACGCCGGTTTCGCACCAGACGAGGTCGGCGTACGGGGCGTAGGCGACGCCGCGGGAAATCGACTGCTCCAGGCCGTTCTTGACGCGGTAGAAACCTTCCTGGGTGCGCTCGCCGGTGAGGAACGGCTTGTCGTTCTCGTCGTAGTCGGAGGTGATCAGGTTGGCGGCTTCGGCATCGGTACGGGCCAGGATCAGGGTCGGAACGCCCATGACGTCGGCGGCGAAACGGGCGGAGATCAGCTTTTCACAGGCTTCGCGGGTCGGGACGAGGACCTTGCCACCCATGTGGCCGCACTTCTTGACGGCAGCCAACTGGTCTTCGAAGTGAACGCCGGCGGCGCCCGCGGCGATCATGTTCTTCATCAGCTCGAAGGCGTTGAGGACGCCACCGAAACCGGCTTCGGCGTCGGCGACGATCGGCAGGAAGTAGTCGATGAAGCCTTCGTCGCCGGGGCCGACGCCGCGCGACCACTGGATTTCGTCGGCGCGCTTGAAGGTGTTGTTGATGCGGCGGACCATGGTCGGAACGGAGTCGTAGGCGTACAGCGACTGGTCGGGGTACATGGTTTCGGAGGTGTTGCCGTCGGCGGCGACCTGCCAGCCGGAGAGATAGACGGCCTCGAGGCCGGCCTTGGCCTGCTGCATGGCCTGGCCGGCGGTGATGGCGCCGAAAGCGTTCACATAGCCCTTCTTGGCGCCGCCGTTGACCTTGGACCACAGGTTTTCTGCACCGCGCTTGGCCAGTGTGTAATCGATCGGCAGGGAGCCGCGCAGGCGGACGACGTCGGCAGCGGAGTAGCCGCGCTTGATGCCTTTCCAGCGGGGGTTTTCAGCCCAGTCTTTTTCGAGGGCGGCGATTTGCTGTTCGCGAGTGCTCATGTGTATTCCTCAAGGTTTGGATTTTGGAGGGTTACGAGTTTCCGCCGAGGCGAATTGAGCCCTGGCGACGGACGAATTATAGAGCGTTTCCCGCACAGCAGCAAGAAGTCTTATATAAGACATAAGACAAAATAATCATCAATGAAAACAATATGATGAGATCAGTGTTTCATGATGCGAAATGTAATTTGCATCCGTGAAATGCACTTGGCTTGCCTCAGCACAAGCGCTTGCTGCTCACCAGCACGCCATCGGCGTCGGCATAGACGAACTCGCCGGGATTGAAGGTGACACCGCCGAAGGTGACGGCGATGTCGCGGTCGCCGGCACCCTTCTTGATGCTTTTCTGCGGGTGGGTATTGAGGGCGCGCACGCCGATGTCGATGCCGTTGATGTCGCCCGAGTCGCGGATGCAACCATAGACGACGACGCCTTCCCAGTAGTTCTTGTGGGCGAGGATGGCGAGCTGGTCGCCGACCAGCGCGCAGCGCAGCGAGCCGCCGCCATCGATGACGAGCACCTTGCCGCTGCCGTCTCCGGCGAAAGCTTCGCGAACCAGCGAGTTGTCCTCGAAAACCTTCAGCGTGACGATCTCGCCGGAAAAGCTGTTGCGGCCGCCATAGCGCTGGAACATCGGGGCGACGACGCGAACGCTCCTGCCGAGTTCGGCTTCGAATTCATCGCAAAGATCGGGGGTCTTGAAGGTCATGGTGGAGTCCTCAAAATGGAAAAGCCGTGCAATGGTGCACGGCTTTCGCGGTGGTTGGCAATCGTTCAGACGACGGCTTCGCTCTTTTCCTCTTCGAAGTCGAGCCGGATTTTGCCCTCCTTGTCGAGGTCGACCGTGACATGCCCGCCGCTGGCCAGCTTGCCGAACAGCAATTCGTCGGCGAGCGCCGAGCGGATGGTGTCCTGGATCAGGCGCGCCATCGGGCGGGCGCCCATCTGCGGGTCGAAGCCCTTCTCGGCCAGCATTTCCTTCACGGCTTCGGTGAAGTGCGCCTCCACCTTTCTCTCGTGAAGCTGTTCCTCGAGCTGCATCAGGAACTTGTCGACGACGCGCAGGATGACCTCGTGGTCGAGAGCGGCGAAGGAGATGGTCGCATCGAGCCGGTTGCGGAATTCCGGGGTGAACATGCGCTTGATTTCGGCCATCTCGTCGCCGGTCTGCCTGGTACTGGTAAATCCCATGCTGGACTTGTTCAGGTCCGCGGCGCCGGCGTTCGTCGTCATGATGATGACGACATTGCGGAAATCGGCCTTGCGTCCGTTGTTGTCGGTCAGCGTGCCGTGATCCATGACCTGCAACAGGATGTTGAAGATGTCCGGATGCGCCTTTTCGATTTCGTCGAGCAGCAGCACGCAGTAGGGCTTCTTGGTGACCGCCTCGGTGAGCAGGCCGCCCTGATCGAACCCGACATAACCCGGAGGGGCGCCGATCAGCCGGGAGACGGCATGACGCTCCATGTATTCGGACATGTCGAAACGCACCAGCTCGATGCCCAGGCAATAGGCCAACTGCTTGGCCACCTCGGTCTTGCCGACGCCGGTCGGGCCGCTGAACAGGAAGGAGCCGATCGGCTTGCCGGGATTGCCGAGTCCGGAGCGCGCCATCTTGATCGCCCGGGCCAGCGCGTCGATTGCCTTGTCCTGGCCGAAGACGACGGCCTTGAGGTCGCGGTCGAGATTCCTCAGCGCGCCACGGTCGTCGAGCGTGACGTGCTGCGACGGGACGCGGGCGATCTTGGCGACGATCTCCTCGATGTCGGTCTTGTTGATGACTTTTTTCTGCTTCGACTTGGGCAGGATGCGCTGCGCCGCGCCGGCTTCGTCGATGACGTCGATCGCCTTGTCGGGCAGGTGGCGGTCGGTGATGTAGCGGGCCGCGAGTTCGGCCGCCGACGAGATCGCCGTCGCCGAGTACTTGATGCCGTGATGCGCCTCGAACCGCGCTTTCAATCCCTTGAGGATTTCGACGGTCTCGGATACCGATGGCTCGCTGACGTCGATCTTCTGAAAGCGCCGGGAAAGCGCGCTGTCCTTCTCGAAGATGCCGCGGAACTCGGTATACGTCGTCGCGCCGATGCACTTCAACTGGCCGGTCGAGAGCGCCGGCTTGAGCAGGTTGGACGCATCCAGCGTGCCGCCGGACGCAGAGCCGGCGCCGATCAGCGTGTGGATTTCATCGATGAACAGGATGGCATTGGGGTTGTCGCCCAGCTGCTTGATGACACCCTTGAGGCGCTGCTCGAAGTCGCCGCGATACTTGGTGCCGGCCAGCAGCGAGCCCATGTCCAGCGAATAGACGTTGGCCTTGGCCAGGATGTCGGGAACATCGCCCTCGACAATGTCGCGGGCCAGGCCTTCGGCGATCGCCGTCTTGCCGACGCCAGCCTCGCCGACCAGTAGCGGGTTGTTCTTGCGCCTGCGGCACAGGGTCTGGATGACGCGCTCGATCTCCT
>CAZKSD010000112.1:0-7865 GCA_964555315.1 uncultured Dechloromonas sp. | reverse complement strand
GGCCGAGCATCAGCGGCTTGAGGACGTTGTCCGCCATGCCGGCGACGAGGAGCAGCACGGTGTAGGCGATCGCTTCGACATTGCCGTAGCCGCCGCTGGTCCAGATGTAGCCGATGGCCGGCAGGGTGACGAGCACTGCCGGCACCTGGGCGATGCCGAGGACGAGAACGAGCGCCGCCAGCACGCCGGCCCACGGCACGCCGGCGATCAGCAGGCAGAGCCCGACAAGGATCGCCTGGATGAAGGCGATGCCGAGCACGCCCATGGCGACGGCGCGGATGGTGGCGACCGACAGGCGGACGAACTCGCCGCCGCGGGCGCGGCCGGCGAAGCGCTCGAAGATCGAGTGGCTGCCGCGGTGTCCGGCTTCGCCGAAGGCCATGATGATGCCGGCGACGATGAAGGAGCCGAGGAACTGCAGCAGCCCGCCGCCGATGCTGGCGACAAAGGCCAGTGCGCCTTTCGCCAGATCGCCGATTTTCGGCTGCATGCTCTGGACCAGCGCCGGCAGGTCACTGTAGGCCTGCGACCAGAGGGCATGCGCCTTCTTGCCGACCAGCGGCCATTCCGCGACACCGGGGCGCGGCGCCGGAATCTGCAGGGTGTTGTTCTGCACGTTGTTGATCAGATGATGCACGGAATCGCCCAGCGAACTCAGCAGCACGGTGGTCGGCGCGATGATGACGATGCTGCCGGCAAGCACCAGCAGGGTGGCGGCCAGTCCCTGGCGCCCGCCGATCCTCCGCGCCAGCGACTGCTGCAGCGGATACATCGTGACGGCCAGGATCAACGCCCAGATCATCAGGTTCATGAAGGGCGAAAAGACCCGGTAGCAGAGCAGGACCAGCGCCAGGATCAGGCCGGCACGGATCAGGACGTCGAGCAGCTGCTCGGAAAGGTGGTCGAGCTCCGGGTCGCGGTTGGTCTGCAGGTTCATCAAAGTATTCTCCCTCGGTGGATGGTCGGTGCCCTTGCCCCCCGCATGCGGGCGGACCAGGGGCCGATGCTAGCAGCTTTCCGCGCGCCGTGCACCCGCCGCTCGGCGATCGCCCCGCCGCGCGTTGCCGAAAATCGGCCATTCCGCGATGTCGACCGCGACCGGATCAACCGAGCACGACCACGCCCAGCTTTTCCCACCAACTCAAGCCGCGCCACCACGCAATGCCGCGGTCGCGGAAGGAAACGCCGGCGGCGGTCAACAGCAGGCGACGCGCGCCGAACTCGGTCCAGCCGCGCTCGCTGACGAACCCCCCATCCATCAGGAAGCGGGCAATCCCCGGCTGCACCTGCTGGCCGCCGAGCGTCCACCGCGTGCCGTAGCCGTCGTCGCTGCCGGACAGCATCAGCAGCGGCTGGCGCTCACCGATCAGGCGCAGCACCTGCAGGGTCTCGGCGCGGCGGGGAATCTTCGAAGATGCGGGCGGGTTCATGCGGGATACTCTCTCCGGCTGCCGGGGCGGCCAGTGCATTCGCTGCAGCCGGGGCGGGTCTCGCCGGCCCCCCGATATAATGCCTGCACAAGCATCGCCGCCGGCGCGGCTCGCAACCCGTGAGGAGATTCCCATGCAAGCCTTCCAGGATTATTACCCCGAAAGCGTCGCCCATTGCTACGGCTGCGGCCGGCTGAACGAGCACGGTCACCGGATCAGGACCTATTGGGAGGGCGACGAGAGCGTTACCCGTTTTCAGCCCGGGCCAGAGCACATGGCGATCCCGGGCTTCGTCTATGGCGGCCTGCTCGCCTCGCTGATCGACTGCCATTGCACCGGCACGGCGGCAGCGGCGATGTACCGCGCCGAGAACCGGCCGCTGGACAGTCTGCCGGCGTTCAGATTCGTCACCGGCTCGCTGCACGTGAGCTACCTGAAGCCGACGCCGCTCGGCCCGTTGCTGGAAATTCGCGGCCGGGTCAAGGAGATCAAGGGCCGCAAGGTCACCGTCGAGGCAACGGTTTACGCCGATGGCGTTGCCACCGCGCGCGGCGAGGTCGTCGCCCTGCAGATGCCGGACGGCTTTGCCGGCCAGGCCGGGCAGCCCGGTGATGACGCCGGGTACGGCACCTCCTGCAACGGGTGAGGTGGTTATGGGCGGGGTTGCCGAAGACTGGTGGTCTTGCGGCCATGATGACGCACAATCCGCAGGCTGGATGCGGGAAATTCAGCCCGTCTTTCGTTTCGGCACAGCCTGCTCCCGCTCCGACATGCCGGCCGATAGCAAAATGACCTCATTTCCTCGGTAATGTCTTCCTGGCGCCTGGCATTGTACCCGGAAGCGTTCGACAGGAATCGCCTCGATGAAGGGGTGGGCTCCGTGGCAATGCGGACGCGCTTCCATTGTCGTCTCGCAAGCCGCGGGCGACTTCTTGCCGCATCAGGACAAGACGATAAAGGGATGGCATCCCCCGCCTCCCGTTGGCATTGCCCTTGAAGAAAGGCGACGGAGACAAACCGACCGGCTTCGGCTGGCATGCCCTGGACATCATTAAAGAGGCGATCAGGTTCAAGACTTCCCCCGCTTCCGCGCCATTATCGACCGCGCATGGCGGGAGCGTTTAGAATCGGGCCGATGTCGCTCCAGGACACACCCCGCTCACAGAATGCCCTGCTCCTCGAAATTGCCGAGCTGAAGCGACAACTGGCAAGGGAAACCTCCCGCACGCAGCGCTCACTGCTCCTGGGCATCGTTGCTTCCCTGGTCCTGCATGGCCTGGTCCTGCTGATTCCGCGCCAAACGCCCAAGGCCGCACGCCCGGCCACCCGCCTCGAAGCATCGTTCGCCGCGCCGACCCCGCGACCGCCGGCGGTCGAGCCGCCTCCCGCACCGGCCGCGATCAAGCCGGCCACCCCCGCCAGGCCGCCGGTGCGGCGGCCGGTGATCGCCATCGACAAGTCGCGGGCGCCTGCCGCATCCCGTTCGACCCCGAAATGGACGATCGCGCAGAAGGAGGAAATGGACAGCTTCCTGCGCGAACTGGAACGCCAGCCTCAGGCCAGCCCGCGCCCCAGTCTCGCCCAGCGCTCGCTGGCCATGGCCCGCGAATACGGCCGCCAGCAGGCGCGCCAGGAACAGGAAGGCAGCGAGATTCTCGAGCGCCTGCCGAACAGCGTACCGCCCGATCCGTTCAGCCTGGAAATGTATCTCGACGCGCTGGTCAAGAAACTCAACCGCAGCGCCGGCTTCGTGCGCAACGACCCGCGGACCCGGGGACTGAAGAACGCCGCGGTACGGGTTCGCCTCAACCCCGACGGCTCGTTGCAGAGTTTCAAGATCATCAACGCCGGCGACCAGCAGGACCAGATCGCCTTCGTCAGATCGGTGGTCGAGCAGTCCGTGCCCTTCGCTCCCTTCCCCTCCGACCTGCGCCGTTCGGCGAAGGCGCTGAACATGACCATCTGCATCCAGCCGGCGCAATCCGGGAACGGCGGCTTCGGCTTTTCGCGGCTTCCCGAGGGCAAGGGCTGCTGACCCGGCGCCTGAATCTTTCGCGCCGGTCGGGCGCGCAATGCTTTCGTCATCGCACACACCTGTGACGGATTTGCTGAATGGCAAAGGGACAGTTCAAAAATGGCACACCCCAGAAAGACTTGCGCTATATTCTTCGCGCCACTTGGACGAGGCAAAGAAAATACCATCGCGACAATCTCCAGATCCACTCCCGAATCCACAAGTATCAACAATACGACAGCGGAAGAATGATGGCTGATCCAAATGTCCTTTTCTGGCTGGCCGTCATTGCCATCGCAATCGTTCTCTTCTTCGATTACACCAACGGCTTCCACGACGCCGCCAACATCATCGCGACGATCATCGCGTCGCGCGCCATGACCCCGGCGCAGGCGGTGATCATCGTCGGCACTTTCGAGTTTCTCGGCCCGCTGCTGGGCGGCACCGCGGTGGCCAACACCATTGGCAAGTTCGTCACCCTCGGCGACGTCGGAGCGATCCTGTCGCTGGCGATCCTGATTTGCGGACTGCTCGGCGCCATCGTCTGGAACCTCGCCACCTGGTACTTCGGCATCCCTTCGTCGTCGTCGCACGCCCTCGTTGGCGGTCTCGTCGGGGCGGTCGTCGTTTCGGTCGGCGCCGACCACGTCGTCTGGGGCTTTAGCGAACTGATACACGGGCACGTCACCGGCATCGTCAAGGTGCTCGCCGCGCTGCTCCTGTCGCCCATCGTCGGCTTCGGTGTCGGCTTCCTGATCAAGCGCATCATGGGTGCCCTGCTCAACCGGGCGACGCCGGCGGTCAACTCGAAATTGCGCGGCGCCCAGTTCTTCACCGCCGCCGGCCTCGCCTTCTCGCACGGCGCCAACGATGCCCAGAAGAGCATGGGTATCCTGACCCTGGTCCTGCTCCTCGGTGGTTTCATTCCCACGTTCGAGGTGCCGTTCTGGGTCATCGTGGCCTGCGCGACGGCAATCACGCTCGGCATCCTGTCCGGGGGCTGGCGCATCGTCCGCACCCTCGGCTTCGCGATCTTCCGGGTGCGCCCGATCCACGCCCTCAGTTCGCAACTGACCTCGGCGCTGGTCATTCTCTCCGCGTCAGTGATCGGCGCGCCGGTGTCGACGACCCACGTCGTCGCCACCTCGATCATGGGTATCGGTTCCGCCGACAATCCGCGCGCCGTGCGCTGGAAGAAGGCCGGGGATATCGCCGTCACCTGGGTCGTCACCATCCCCGGCTCGGCATTCGTCGGCATCATCTGCTACGCCCTGCTCAACCTCTACCTCGGAACTTGCAAACCATGAACCATGAACGCTCCTGCCATGAATGACCAAGCCGCCAAGGCCGAACCGTCCGTCTTCCGCAAGCTTGTCGAACGCGTCTTCCCGAAGATGGGAGACTTCTTCGGCGCACTCGCCAATCAGTGCAGCCACGTCGCGCGGACCGCCGGAGACCTGGTCGAATTCATGGAGACCGGCGACCAGGCGATCGGCGAGCGCATCCGCGCCGACGAGCACGAGGCGGACACGATCAAGGCGCACAACCTGCACGAGCTGAACGAAGCGTTCTCGACGCCGATCGACCGCGAGGATCTGTACCGCGCGATCATGCACCTCGACGAGATCACCAACTACTGCAAGACGACGGTTAACGAGATGAACGTTCTCGGTCTCGGCACCGACAAGCACTGCCTGGAGATGGCCATGCACATCAAGATGGGCACCGACGCGCTGGCCATGGGCTTCAGCCGCCTCGCCACCGACCCGAAGTCGGCGGCAGCCGACGCCGACGCCGCGCGCAAGTGCGAGCACAAGTGCGAAAAGGCCTACCGCCGGGCGATTGCCGAACTGTTCCAGGGCGACGACTACATCAACATGTTCAAGCGCCGCGAAATCTACCGCCACATGTCGAACGCCGCCGACCGCGTCGCCGCCGCCGGCAACACGCTGCACGACATCGTCGTCAAGATCGCCTGAACCCGGTCAGGTTACGGCCGTGCCTTGTGCCTGCGCCGCAACCAGGTTCACCTCGGCCCCAGCGAAACTCACCGTCTGACCGGGCCGCAATTTCGCCCGTTTCCGGGTGTCGACCGCGCCATCCACCCGCACCCGCCCCTCGGCGATCGCCGCGTGCGCCGCGCCGCCCGAGTCGCACAGGCCCGTCGCTTTGAGCAGCTGATCGAGCTGGATGAATTCGCCGCGCACAGCCAGCGTGATGCTCATGATGGTTCTCCCCAGTATCGGATGGACCAGGCACGGACCGGTCGCCGGATCTCGCCGCACACGCTCATGCCACGCGGTTCCGCGGACTGCCCGCGACGAAGGCTTCGATGTTGTCGATGAGTTGGTCGGCCAGCGCCTGCATCGCCGGCCGGCTGGCCCAGGCGACGTGCGGTGTCAGCAGGAAATTGGGCAGCGCCAGCAAGCCGGGATCGACCATCGGGTGACCTTGCGGTGGCGGTTCGGCACCGATGACATCGAAGCCGGCGCCCGCAATCCAGCCTTCGCGCAGGGCACGAATCAGTGCGGCCTCGTCAACCAGGCCACCGCGCGCCGTGTTGATCAGCAGCGCCGACGACTTCATTGCGCGCAACTCCGATTCGCCGATCAAGCCCTGCGTCTGCGGCGTCAGCGGGCAATGCAGGGTGATCGCATCGGCTTCGCGCAACACCTGCGCAAAATCCGTGTAACCGGGACGCGGCATCGCGACGCCCTGGTGTTCGGCACGCAGCACGCGCATGCCGAAAGCCTCCGCCAGACGCGCGACACCATTGCCGAGGCTGCCGCTGCCGATCAACCCGAGCGTGGCGCCGTGCAGGTCACGGATGGGATGGTCGAACAGGCAGAACTGGTCGGACTGCTGCCAGCGCCCGGCCTGCAACGACTCGCGCCAGGCGACCAGGTTGCGCGCGAGCGCCAGCAACAGGGCGATTGCATGTTCCGGCACGGTATGCTCGGCGTAGCCGCGGATGTTGGAAACGACGATGCGGCGTCGGCGGCAGGCGTCGAGGTCGACGATGTTGGTGCCGGTGGCGGCGACGGCGACCATTTTCAGGTCCGGCAGCGCGTCGACCGCGGCAGCCGGCAGCGGCGCCTTGTTGACGATGGCTATCGTGCACCCGCGCAGGCGCTCGACCACCTCCTCAGGCCTTGTTTTCGCATGTTCGACCCAGTCATGGGCGAACGCCGGCCGGCGAACGTCGGCGATGATCGACTCGCGTTCGAGATAGACGATGCGCTCCATCAGCTCACCTGCAGCCGGTACGGCGTGCCCGCGGCGGCGGCAATGGCCCCGACGTCGACGCCCAGCGCGGCGTTGCCGCAATAGACGAGGCGGTCGACCCCCGCCGCGCAAAGTCCTTCGATCGCCGCGCTGTCGCCCTGCATCAGGTTGAGCACACCGGCGGGCCATTCCGTCCGTGCCGACAGCTCGCACAGCGCATAGGCGGCCGATGGCGCCTTCGGGCTCGGCTTGACGACCGCCGTCGCTCCCGCGCGCAGCGCCGGCGCCGCGGCTTCGGCGAATCCCGCCAGCGGCCGCGTGGCGTCGACGACGATGGCGGCGATGCCGGCCTCGCCGAGATCACCCCCGCGCAGCGCCGCCAGCGCCGCCGCCACCTCGGCCAGCGCCTGGTCCTCGGTGAACCCGGTCTCCGCCCGCAGCAGCTTGGCGAAGTGCCCGCAATAGCGATCCAGAGCGACGGCCAGCGCCGCGAGCGCAGCCTGGCGCGCCGGCACCGACAGCGCCGCCCAGCCAGGCTGCGCATTCCGCGCCGACGCCACCGCCTCGGCCGCCTCGGCCGCACCGCACAGCGGCACGCGGTACAGCGCCTCGCCGGTCAACGGATCGACGACGTCGTAGAAGCGGTCGCTGACCGTCAGGAAGGCGTGACCTCTGATCCACAGCGGGATGGCCTTGGGGCCTTCGGGTGAAAATTCCATGTTCAGACTCTCCTTGCTGCTGCGCAACGTTCGTGAAAGATACTCCCCGGCGGCGCCCGCAACTCGCGACCGGTGGTCCGTCCGGGCGCCGGATCGATTGACCGGATGGGCTCCAGCTGGCGCCCATGACACGCGGCATGTACTGCGCCAAACCCGCTGCCGCCGAACCAGGGGCGTCGCGAATCGAGCAGGGAGGTCACGAAGAAGGCCAAGCGCATGCTAATATTGCGGCGCACAAGGGGAAGGTGGCTAATGCTACTCAAACCGCACCAATAAAGGAATCCAGTTGTCCGAATCTGCTCGCGGGTCCGCCAAGGTGGCCGGCCCGATCCAGGTCATCGAGCGCATGATGACGCTCCTCGATGCCCTTGCGGCGATGCCGGAAGCGGCGAGCCTCAAGCATCTGGCCGGCGCCACCGGACTGCACCCGTCCACGGCCCACCGGATACTCGCGGCGATGACCACCGCGCGCTTCGT
>CAZKSD010000111.1:0-7888 GCA_964555315.1 uncultured Dechloromonas sp. | reverse complement strand
CCGATCTTCGACATTACCTGCGACTGCGAGGATGGCGCCCATGCCGGCGCCGAACGCGAGCACGCCGAGATGGCGGCCGGCATCATCATGAGCGCCGACAACCTGTTCAACCGCGTGGGCGTCCGCGTCCACGACGTTACCCATGCGCATTGGCGGCAGGATATTGAAATCCTCGTCCGCACCGCCGGCAGCCGTCTCCCCTACATCACCCTGCCCAAGGCATGCGGTGCCGGCGACGTCCAGGTTCAGATCGAGGCCCTGCGTGAAATCGAGCAACGTTTCGGGGTCGACCGCAGGATTCGGGCGCATGTCTTGATCGAGACCCACGGCGCGCTGCGCGAGGTCTGGAAGATCGCCGCGCTGTCAGGCGTCGAAAGTCTCGACTTTGGCCTGATGGACTTCGTTTCCGGCCACCACGGCGCCATTCCCGGCAGCGCGATGAAGAGCCCGGGCCAGTTCGACCACCCGCTGATCGCCCGCGCCAAGTGCGAGATCAGCGCTGCCGCCCTCGCCTGTGGCCGCGTCCCCACGCACAACGTAACCACCGAGTTCAAGGACAGCACGATCATCCGTAGTGATGCCCGCCGCGCCCGCAGCGAGTTCGGCTACCTGCGTATGTGGAGCATTCACCCGAACCAGATCGTCCCCATCGTCGAAGCGATGCGCCCGGATTTCTCCGAAGTCCAGACCGCCGCCGAGATTCTGCTCGCCGCCCAGGACACGGACTGGGGACCGATCCAATACGATGGCCGGCTGCACGACCGCGCTTCGTATCGCTACTACTGGGAACTACTCGAGCGCGCCCACGTCACCGGCATGGGGATTCCCGGCGAAGCGAAGCAGCGCTTTTTTGCCTGAACGACTGACGGTGCTGTTTCGCGGCGAGCACATCGCCGTGACCCTGGCGCGCTTCGGCTACGATACCGCTCAGTAGCCGATTGAGCCTTCCACCTCGTCGCGACGCCGCAGATCGCGCTCGAGATCGACGATATCCTCGCCAAGCGCATCGCGGGCGGAAACCATGCCCAACGGCACACCGTGCGCATCGACGACCGGCACGTGGCGGAAGCCGCCGTCGGCCATCATGTGCAGGGCGTGTGCCAGCGGGCGGTCAGCCTGAATGGTCTGCGGGTCGGCGACCATCACGGTCTCGAGCGCCGTGGAATCCGGATCCAGGCCCCCGGCAAGCACCTTGTTGAGTACGTCCCGCTCGGTGAAAATCCCGGCAATCCGGCCACTCTCGACTACGACGACGGCACCGACATGATTCTCCGCCATCAGGCGGCAGGCTGCGCGCACGTTCATGTCGCGTGTCGCGGAAATCAGGGTGCGCCCCGCAATGATGCTGCTGATTTGCCTCCTTGGCATAAACGCCTCCTCGATGAAACCGTGTTGATGAAATAGCCGCCGCGATGGCTGCCGGATTCACGTGCCCGGAAGCCATCGCACCATTCTGACAAGGATCAAGGCGGCCAGTTCGCTGCTCATCGTCAGCCGGCCGCGCCAGATCAGCAAGGCTTGCCGGCCTGACAACCCTTGAGTATCCAGAGCGAAATGACCCCGGCTGCCTCGTTGGCCATTGCCTTGCGCGCCATAGAGGTTGGATCACGACCGGCGTTGGTCTTGGCAAACGGATCCGCCCCGGCCTCGAGCAGCAACTGTGCGTGCCTGGCGTTTTGCGTGTAAGCGGCCATGTGCAGCGGTGTGGCACCGTCGCCATCCCTGGCATTGGGGTCGGCACCCGCCGCCAGCAGCGCCCCGAGCGCCGAGATATCCGGATTGGTCGCTGCCAGATGCAGCGGCGTCGAGCCCTGCGCAGTACGAACATCGCGCGCGCCAGGCCGGGTGTCGAGGATGGCGGTCACATCCTTGCCGCTGCCGATCCGCGCAGCATCGTGGATCGGCTGGTCATTGGCACCCAGCACCTGCTGCGCCTGTGCCGGAAGACTTAGCAGCAATGACGCCAGTACAACTGAAATCCAGCTTGTGATTCCCGTCATGGCAAGCCCCTCCATTCAACTGGGCAAATACCGACCGACGGCGCTTCTCAGAGCGCCGCGGGTTCGGGCAAGACGACCTTGTCGTCGGTGCTGAACTGGTAATCGTGGAAGACATGCTCGGCCGACAGCAGCTGATAGCTCCCGTCACCCAGGCGCCGCGTCGTGTCCTTCAGGCGATACGCGGTCTGCCCGCAGGTCCAGATATCGAAGTTGCGCATGTGGGTACACAGGCAGGTCTTGTCCATCACCGCCACCTTGCGCGCGCCGGGGTGAGCCGCGACCTCGCGGTTGTAGGCGGTCACGTAGGCGCATTTGCCATTGGCGTCGAGCAGATAGCCGTAGGCTTCGCAGTTCGGGCGGATGCCGTCGCCGATACCGGGGCTGCCCACGATCATCCGCATCGGATAGCCGGTCGGGGAAATTTCATTGACAACAATGTCTTCGGCGTTGGCCTTGAAATACTCCTGCTTGACCTTCGCCGGCAGGCCACATTCCTCGGTAACCGTGAACCGCGTCGCCACCTGGACCGCCGCCGCACCGTGCTCGAGAAAGGCCGTGGCGTCGCTGCCGGTGAAGATGCCGCCGGCGGGAATGACCGGAATGTCGAGCTGCTCCGCCTTGAGGAAGGCGATCACCTCGGCGACGATCGTCGCCAGATCGAATTGCGCCCAGTCCATGCCGAAACCGAGGTGCCCCCCCGCAAGCGGGCCTTCGACGACGACGTAATCCGGCAGTCGACCGGTACGGGCGCTCTTTTTCAGGAACAGCGACAACGCGCGCACCGATGAGACGATGATGCCGAGCCTGGCATCGCGGAAGCGCGGATGATCCTCGATCAGAGCAAACGAGCCGAGGTGCAGACCGGCAGCCAGCGTGATGCCGTCGATGCCGGCGTCGAGCGCGGCGGACATGCGGACCTTGAGCGTCTCCTTGGGAGCGTTCATGGTCAGTTTCTCCATGCAGTTGATGAAGACCAGGCCGCTGCCCTGCTTCCGGCGCATCGTCGCCTCGACGTGCAGCCGGGTCGCTTCGACAAGGCGACCGAGATCGAACTTGACCGAAGACTTGTCCTCGTTATGGACGTTGTACTTGTAGAAGGCCAGTTTTTCCTTGACCTGCTTTGTGTCGTAGCGACGATCAGCGACTGTATTGATCATCGCATCGGAGATGTGGCCGATGCCGCCGAGACGCGCCGCTTCCAGCGCCAGATCGGCCGTCGAGATGTCGACCCCCATGCCGCCGATCATGATGGGCACAAGCTCATGCTTGCCCAGCCGCAAGCGGAAATCATCCACACGCTTCATTGTCACCTTCCAGAAATGGGCTCACGGCCAGATGCCACGGAGCCAGCGCCAGATTCTACGCGAATGCCGGGGGGACTGCATGCATTGGAAAAGGGCAGAGATACCTCGAGAGCGTCGTTGAATCCGCGACCCCGCAATCCGGCCTCGGCGTTGGAAGAACTGTCGGAAAAATTTACACTGCGCTCAATGCCGTTTTTAGATAACATTACAAATCAATGATTTATAGTGCTGGCACGATCTCTGCTATATTGATGCCGTAACAATTTACTCGGGGAAAGATCATGAAAAAATCAGTTATCGCCTTGGCACTTGCCGCCGCAACGCTTTCCGCTTCGGCGGCGCCAGTGAGCACTTGGTACTATGGAATCTCAACGCAATGGAACAGTGCCGGCTTTACCTCTGGCAGTGGCACTACATATCGCGACTCCAGCCTGATCAGTTGGGGCGGAGCGGGAGGTAGTTCCCTTGCCATCACTGATTCTCCCGAGCGTGGATGGATTTCGACGGGTGGAGCAGCGGTCGATGCCAACGACATCACGCACACCAACAATGTAGTCTGGTCCGACTACGCCACGCTGAGCTCAGGCACGATGCAGGTCAATCTGGGACTCGAAGCGTTTCCGTATCTGCCGCCGGCTGACGTCTCCCTGTCCTACCTGTTCAACTTCAAGTTCATCGAAACCCCGAACAACGGCCAATGCGCTTGGTCCAATGGCAAAGGAAGCAATAACTGCGACGATATTTTCGTCTTTGCCGGAAATGCTTCGAAGTCGTTCTCCTACGCTGGCGAGAGTTATGTGGCCAGTTTGGGTTTCGATAAGAACTTTATTGCGCTGACCGCCAGCGAGTGCGGCCAGTTCCAGTTCGGCGCCGGCTGTTTCGCGCTGATCACTGACGAGAATGCCAAGACGACTGGCAGCATGAATCTCAGCGTCAGCAGAAACTCGGTTCCCGAGCCAGGCACGCTCGCCCTGCTCGGCGCCAGCCTGTTTGGCATCGCTGCTCTGCGCCGTCGCAAGTCTGCCTGATCTCCAGGATTCTCGCCTAGACAAACGGCCCCCGCGGGGGCCGTTTCCTTTTTTTGCAGCGCCGGTTCTCGCCTCCGGCGACCGTCGGAATGGGAACCAAACCTGACAAACCAGCCTGAATTTACTGGAAGGCGCCGGGCGACAAGGAACTGCTCACGCGGATCTTGCGCGTCCCGGCCGGATGGATGAATTCAGCACTCGGCAGAAGGTCGACCGTCCCGGCGTTGCCCGGGGGCCTGACCGACCCGCGGAGCGCCGACATGCCGGTCAGACGCAAGGGGAACCCGCCATACTCGACCAGTTCCCCGCTCCCCACCGACCGGTTTCCCTCGAACCTGCCCTGCGCCGGGCGGTCAAAATCGCCGTTCCCCACCGTCAGGTTGTTGATCGCCCAGACTTCCACACCGGTTGGGAACTTTGTGTTCGCTACATTCAGGAAGCCGCCCGTGTGCCTGTCGTTCAGCAAGGTGTTGTGGGAGAGATAAAGCGCATTCTCCGGCCAGCGCGGACCCTCGCCACCGTAGCCGACGATACCCGGATTTTCGGTTGCCTCGCTCTGGCCGATGACGTTGCCGATCACGTAGGCGATGCCGCCATTGGGAAACTCAAGTTCGTAGGCGGCCTTGCCGCCCGCACCATCCGCCAGCATGTTGTAGAGCACGAAGTTCTCGCGCGCCCGCGTTCTGACGAGATTGCCAAGGTAGCCATTCTGAAAACGGCTGCCACGCAGAACAAGGTTGCCGATCATGCCAACATCGAGCAGATGGTGCGAGGCGCGGCCATCGCGCGGGGCATCGACGAACTCACTGTCGGCGATCTCCAGCGCCATACCGGCGAGACTGCCGGTGACTATCCCCAGTTCGTTGTCGGCAAAACGACAGGCATGGACGGACAAATGTCCCTTCTCGAAGCGAATCCCGGCCCCCTTGCCATCGGCCGCCCGCGCACCGCGAAACTCGATGTTCTCGATGCGCACATTCCCGCCCCTGACCACCCAGATCGCCTTGTCGTCGCCGCTCTTACCATCACCGAGCATCACCGGCCGCTGGCCGGCACCGCGAATGACCAGATTGTCTTGCGTCCACAGCGCCGGCTGACCACGGTAACTGCCGGGACGAACCTCGATCACCTCGCCATCCCTGGCCAGCCGTGCCGCCTCGGTCAGCGTCCCGACCTTCTCGCCGGGCCCGACCACCATCGTCGCTTTGGACACCCAGACCGGTGAAGGCTTCTGGGCCGGGGGCTCCGGCGCGGGAATCACCATCAGCTTGCCATCCGGACCTCGGCGAATTTCGCCCCGGTAGTCCGGCGCCTGGGGCAGGCTGCCCTGCGCCTGGGCGGATACGCAGCCCGCCAGCAGAATGACGAGAAGAGCGCAACCTGGGTCGCGGCAGAACGATTTCCTGGGCACGGCATGCTCCTTTCGTACGGGCAACCTGGCGCACAACGACGAGTGGCGTGTCATTCTAACCAGATTTCATGGCTACAAGAATCCCGCCGGTGTGGCGACGGGGCTTGTTGCGGTCGACACCTTGCGAGCGCCCATTTTTGCAAATTTCATCTTGACCGTGGCCGCCACTTCCCCGAATGCCGCGATCGGGTCGAAGTTCAGCTTGCGGAAGGCGTCGCCAGCCTTGGTGCAGGACATGAACGTACTGTATGCAGGTCGACCTGCGCATCGTCTGCATCACCAACGGCGAACGCGTCGAGGGCGCCGAAAAGCTGGTCAGCCTGACCCTGGACATCGGCGAGGACAATTCTCTTCCCTACCCTGCACGAACTTTGGGAAAATCATTAAGTCACTGATTAAGTTTGATTTTGCACCTCACAACGCATTTTCAGGCAAGATATGCCGGGAAATCCGGCAGACGGTGTTGCCAAGTGAAACTTCTATGAGTGAGTCGATGGGCGCCAAGCTGTTTGTCAAGCGCCTTTTGTTTCGAATGAGAATATTCCTTCAATGAGACGCCGCACCTTTCTCGGCGCCACGCTCGGCTACTACGCATTGCCGCTCGCGGTTCGCGCGGCCGCTGCCGCCGGTCGTGTCGTCGTAGTCGGCGGCGGCTGGGGCGGCCTGGCGGCGGCGCGCCATCTGCGTGGGCTGGCGCCGCAGATCGACGTCACGCTGATCGACCGCCAGCCCGAATTCTGGTCGCAGCCGCTCTCCAACCGCTGGCTGGTCGGCCTCGCCAAGAGCGAATGGCTGCGGCACGACTACCGGCAGGCGGCGCAGCACTACGGCTACCGCTTCGTCAATGCGGAAATCCGTGGCATCGACCGGAGCACACGCGAAGTCGTAACCGCCGCCGGCAAATATCCCTACGACTGGCTGGTCCTGGCGCCCGGCATCCGCGAGGATTTTTCGGCCTGGTACGGGGTCGACCGCGACAGCGCCGCCCATACCCGGCAGCACTTTCCCTCGGCCTTCGCGGCCGGCCGCGACCACCTGGCGCTGAAGGCCAAGCTGGAGGGCTTCCGGGGCGGTGATCTGGTCATGACTGTCCCGCCGATGCCCTACCGCTGCCCGCCGGCGCCCTACGAGCGCGCCGGGCTGATCGCCTGGTGGCTGAAGACGCGCAACATCAAGGGCCGCCTCGTCGTCCTCGACCCCAACCTGCCGGTGATCAGCTTCGACCGCATCTTCCGTGACACCTACCGCGACCAGATCACTTACCTGCCGCAGGCTCGGGTGAAGTCGCTCGACCCGTTCAAGCGGCGCATCGTCACCGATTTCGACACCATCGACTTCAACGACGCCATTCTGATGCCGCCGCAACAGGCGGCCGACCTGGTCTGGGACAGCGGCCTGATCGGCAAGGCGACGGACGGCAGCCCGAGCGGCTGGGCCGCCTGCGATCCGGTCACCCTGAACGCGGTAAACGACGAACATGTCTTTGTCGTCGGCGATGCGCTCGACAAGGTTTCACCGCTGTTCGGCCAGTATCCGAAAACCGCCCAGCTGGCGGCCTCGCTCGGCCGCATCGCGGCGACGCAGATCGCCGCCCGCGCCCGCGGCACGGCCGCCGACCGTTCGTTGCCGGAGAGCGCCTGCTACGTCATCAACCGCCCCGAACCGAAGGAACTCACGCGCATCGAATCCACCTACCGATTCCGCGGCGACGGCGTCATCCAGCAGACCGTCCGTCAGCAGCACGACCCGCAGGCCGGCGAAGCCGATCTCGACTGGGCGCGCCGGCATTTCGCCGAACTGTTCGGCAGCGCCGGCTGATCGCCGACGCCCGCCGTCGTTCAGTGCCGGGCCCAGACGCTGGTCGAACCATCCGGCTTGACCAGCAGGGTATTGAACAGCTCGCGCCGTACTTCGCGCTCGCCGCTGGTGTTGTCGAGCATCGTGCACCCCGTCTCGCAGGTCGGATTCGACAATTCCCGCCCCGGCGCGCCGCGCGGCAGGCCGGGCACCGCGATGCCGCGCGCCTTCGGCTTGTCGCGCAGCAGTTCGTGAATATCCTCGGCGTAGGCGTGGCCCTCGACGAAATAGCTGCCGACCACCGCGGTATGGACCGACTCGACCGCGGCCGGGACCTTGAGGCGCCGC
>CAZKSD010000110.1:0-7963 GCA_964555315.1 uncultured Dechloromonas sp. | reverse complement strand
TGCAGGAGGCGGTGGCCGCGAAGGGCGTCGCCGGGGCCATCCCGGTCTGCAAGGAACAGGCGCCGGCGCTGATCAGGGAAAAGCGCGCGGAAACGGGCTGGGACATCCGCCGCGTCAGCCTGAAGACGCGTAACGCCGAACGGGGAACCCCCGATCCATGGGAAGCCCGTCAACTGGCCGATTTCGACATCCGCGCCGCCAACGGGGAGAAACCGGAGACGCTCGAGAAGAGTGAGGTCGTCACCAGCGATGGCAAGCAGGTCTTTCGCTACATGAAGGCGCTGCCGGTCAGCGATGTCTGCCTCAACTGCCATGGCCCGGTCGACGGACTCGATGCCGGCCTCAAGGCCGAACTCGCCAGGACCTATCCGCATGATCAGGCCACCGGCTACAGCCAGGGCCAGATTCGCGGCGCGCTGACCGTCAAGCGTCCGCTGTAAGCGCCTGCGCCCTGCCCTTTGCGGCGAGATGGTCGAACAGGGCGGCGGCGGCCGGTGCTAGCGCCGCGCGCGAACGGGCGCACAGTTGCAGGTCGCGCGGCGCCCACGGGTCGGTGATTTCGACCGTTTTCAGGCCGTCGACCGCAGCCACCGACGAGCGCGGCACCATGCCGATGCCGACGCCGGCCGCGACCATGCGGCAGACAGCGTTGAAGCTGCGGACCTGGATGCGCACGTCGAGGCGGCCGCCGAGGCGGGCGGCGTGGTTCATCATGAAGGTGTGGATGGCGCTGCCGGCGTGCAGGCAGACGAAGGGTTCGCCGAGCACGTCGGCGAAGGTCGCCGTCGCCTGGCCGGCCAGCGCATGGCCGGCGGGGACGATGAGCACCAGCCGGTCCTGCCGGTAGGGGCGGGTTTCGAGGCTGCCCGGCCCGCTCTCGGCGGCGACGACGCCGATATCCACCTGCCCCGCCGCCACCGCCCGGACGATCGCCGGGCTCGGCTGTTCCTCAAGGCTGACGCGAACCTGCGGGTGGTCGCGCAGGAAGTCGCCAAGGTCTTCCGGCAGGAAGCAGTTGATCGCGTTGGTGTTGGCGAACACCGTCACCTGGCTGACGACGCCGCTGGCGTAGGGGGCGAGGTCGGCGTGCATCTGTTCGAGCTGGGCGAAAACCTGGCGGGCGTGGCGCAGCAGCGATTCGCCGGCCGCCGTCGCCGTCAGGCCGCGCGCGTGGCGGGCGAAGAGTGGCACGCCGAGGGCGGCTTCGAGCTGGGTCAGGCGGTGGCTGGCCGACGACGGCGCGAGATGCACCTGCGCCGCGGCGCGGGTCAGGCTGCCGCTGTCGGCGATGGCGGCGACCAGCCGCAGGTCGGGAAGATCATAGTACATGGTTTCGCCTGTATCGAACGCTTGTTTTGGATAATACCAATTGCCATGGGCTTGCTTCACGTATTCAATGGCATCGGGCAATTATTTCATTGACGGCGGAATCGGGTGAATTGGCATGAATCGAACGGGCGAGTTGACGGTCAGCGGGGATCAAGCCCCGTTTTTCGGCCTGCGCCGGGCGGGTGCGGCGATGCTTGAGCGGCATGGCCCCCGCCTCGGCCTGTGGCTGGCGCTCGGCGCCGCCTTCGGCTTTTCGTTCAAGGCCATTTTCGTCAAGCTGGCCTATGCCGTACCGCAGGCGGTGCCGGTCGATGCCGTGACGCTGCTGTCGCTGCGCATGGTCTTCGCGCTGCCGGTCTTCCTCTGGGTCGGCCTCCGTTCGAGCCGCCACGCGCCGCCGCTGTCGCGCCGCGACTGGCTGCTGCTGACGGCGCTCGGCCTGCTCGGCTATTACGGCGCCAGCATCCTCGATTTCGTCGGCCTGCGCTACATCACCGCCGGGCTGGAGCGGCTGATCCTGTTCACCTACCCGACCCTGACGGTGATGATCGGCGTCCTGTTCATGGGCAAGCAGCTGTCGCGGCGCGAGGTCGCGGCGCTGGTGCTGTCCTACGCCGGGATCGGCCTGGCCTTCGCGCACGATCTGAAATTCGCCGGCGAAACGCGGGTCGTGC
Source organism: uncultured Dechloromonas sp. (assembly GCA_964555315.1). Lineage (GTDB taxonomy): Bacteria > Pseudomonadota > Gammaproteobacteria > Burkholderiales > Rhodocyclaceae > Azonexus. The sequence continues at coordinate 5,960 of CAZKSD010000110.1, read as the reverse complement.
TGATCGGCGCCGCCTTCGTCTTCGCCTCGTCGCTGTCCTACGCCTTCTACCTGGCCGGCAGCGCCCCGCTGATTCAGCGCCTCGGCGCCGCCCGCTTCACGGCGCTGGCGATGCTGGTGTCGACCGGCGCGACGCAACTGCATTTCTTCGCCACGCAGCCGTTGACCGCGCTCGTCCAGCCGCTGCCGGTCTACTTCTACGGCGCGGCGATGGCCCTCTTCTCGACCGTGCTGCCGGTCTTCATGCAGTCGGCGGCGATCCGCCGCATCGGTTCGGCGCGGGCGGTGCTGGTCGGCACCATCGGCCCGATGCTGACCATCTTCTTCGGCTGGTGGCTGCTGTCCGAGCCGATTTCGCTGGCGCAGATCGCCGGCGCCGGGCTGGTGCTGATCGGGGTGTTGCTGGTTTCGCGGCGCTAAGCGCTGAGCGTGTGCTCACTTCACCTTGATCTCGGTCCATAGCCGCGACATCAGGCGACGCTGCTTCGGCTCGAGATCACGCAGCATTTCCAGGCGCTCGAGGGTTTCCGGCGGCGGGAAAATGGCCGGCTCGCCGGCGACTTCCGGGCGAATGAACGGCAGCGCCGCCCGGTTGGGGTTGCCGGCGCCGATCAGGTTGGAAACGTCGGCGGCGTTTTCGCCCTGCAGCATGAAGTCGATGAAGCGATGCGCGAGGTCGGGGCGGCGGGAAGACTTGTGGATGACGAAGTTGTCCACCGCCAGCACCGCGCCTTCCTTGGGGATGGCGAAGCCGATGGCGAATGGCCGCCCGGCCGCCCTGGCATCCTCACGGGCGCGGAACATGTCGTTGGAGTAACCGTGGGCGACCCAGATGTTGCCGATGGCCAGGTCCTTGATGTAGGTGCTGTTGGAGAAGGTCGCCCAGTAGGGTTTGGCGCGCAGGATCAGGTCGCGCGTCGCCTGCCAGTGTTCCGGATCGGTGTCGCCGATTGCATGGCCGAGGTAGCGCAGCGCCGCCGCCATCAGTTCACGCTGGCTGTTGAGGACGGTGAGGTACTTGTACATTCCAGGCAACTTTGACTTGGCGGTCCGGGGGCTCGGATGTCATGACATCTCGCCCACATGACCCGTTATTCAAAATTGCACTTCGAAGTCGAACTCGCGGGGCATTTCCGACCTGGCCAAGGTGAAAACCCGGAGGAGGGTGGAAAACACCCTCAGGATCGAACTCGACGACGAGGCCTTCGACCGCATCTACGGCTTCGTCTCGCATCCGGTGCCGTATCGGGCCGGCAAGCGGGTGGCGGTGCGCGTGGTCAGCCAGTTCGGCGAGGAATCGAAGGTGCTCAGTCTGTAGTTTCCGGACGCCGGTAAATTTCCTGCCCAATGCGCTGAATGTGATCGATCAGGGCCGGGTTGCGCAAACTGGCAAAATCCTGCACATCGACGATGTAGGGAATGTCAGAATCGTCGATGTCGTGCAGCAGGGCGGCGATGGTGAAGCGGTCGATGTCCTGGCCGAACACAGCCAGGTCAATGTCGCTGCGCGCCGCGTGTGTGCCCTTGGCCCGCGAGCCATAGAGACGAACCGCTTCGACCGCGGGATGCTGGCGGAAAATTTCCCGTAGCCTTTCGAGGGTTGTGGCCGCCAGGCCGACTGGATTCATTCCCCGACCGCTTCGGCCAGCAGCCCGAGATGCCAGTCGGCCAGCAGCGGCAGGTAGCTTTGGCGTATGGTCTGGATGACTTCCTCGAATTTCTTGAAGTCGTAGGTATGACTCATCAGATTGCGGTCGCCGATCATTTTCATCCAGGTTTCGGCATCGTCGATGTATTTGGCGGCATAGGCCTGGCGAACCACCGCCTTGGGGGATACCTGATCGACGAGGAGTCCGTCGCTTGCCATTTTGTCCTTGAGTACCTTCCATGCCAGTTCGAAGGTGTACTCGAAACGCTGGATGATGCCTTCCTTTTCCAGTTGGCTCAGCCCTTCCGGCTCGCGTTCGAGCGCCTCGCGCAGCAACACGAAAGCCCGGTCAAAATTCTGGAAGCGTTGTTTCCAGCGAATGTCGAGGTTGGTCATGGTCAGGTGGCAGCAACGGTGTTGCGACAAGTGTAAGTGATTTGCATCCGACCTGACGAGTTGGCTGGGGAAAGGTAAAATCCCGCCTTCTTCGCTTTTTTCATTCAGGAAACTGCCATGGCCGGACATTCCAAATGGGCCAATATCCAGCACCGCAAGGGTCGCCAGGACGAGAAGCGCGGCGCGGCGTTCTCGAAGATCGCCAAGGAGATCACCGTCGCCGCCAAGATGGGCGGCGGCGACGCCGGCTTCAATCCGCGCCTGCGCGTCGCGGTCGACAAGGCCAAGGCGCAGAATATGCCCAAGGACAAGATCGATACCGCGGTCAAGAAGGGCACCGGCGAGCTCGAGGGCGTCGATTACGTCGAGGTCCGCTACGAAGGCTACGGCGTCGGCGGCGCGGCGATCATGGTCGACTGCCTGACCGACAACAAGACGCGGACGGTGGCCGAAGTCCGCCACGCCTTCAGCAAGTACGGCGGCAACCTCGGCACCGACGGCTGCGTCGCCTTCCAGTTCAAGCACTGCGGCCAGATGATCTTCGCCCCCGGCACCGACGAGGCGGCGCTGATGGATGCCGCCATCGAGGCCGGCGCCGAGGATGTGGCAGGCAACGACGACGGCTCGCTGGAAGTGATTACCGCGCCGACCGAATTCATCGCCGTCAAGGATGCGCTCGAAGCCGCCGGCTTCAAGCCGGAATTCGCCGAGGTGACGATGAAGCCGGAAGGTGAAAACGTGTTCACCGGCGATGACGCTGTGAAAATGCAGAAACTGCTCGACGCGCTCGAAAACCTCGACGACGTGCAGGAAATCTATACTACGGCGGTCATCGATGAATAGGCGCGGCGCATCATCGGGAGTTGCCACGAGGCGAACTCATGCCCTGGCGGTTGTTGTTCTTGCCGCGCTGAGCATGACCGCATCGGCCGCGACCTTTGTCTGCCCTGACTTGTCCGCCGCCGCCCAGGTGAATGCCTGCCCGCCGGATGAAGAGCTGAAATTCACCTACAGCGGTTTTTGCAGCGATAACGCCAAGGCCTATGCCAATCAGACCGATTCGTGCATCCGCTACGAAGACTACCGCGCCATGAAGAACGTCGCGCTGTGGGAATCCGCGGACGGCGCCTTCGACGGCTACATTTCGTGCGACCTGCCGCCCGCCCAGGTCAAGGCGCTGAAGCCGGCCGGAATGACGCTGGAAAAACAGGGCAAGCTGACCAAGCTGGTTTGCAGCTACGACAAGGGCATCCGACTGACCCACCGCACCAAGGCGAGCTGTACCGTCGCCAACGCGCGGGCCGCTTGCGACTGACCCTGCCGGCGCGCGCATCCGGCCGGTTCTGATGCAGCGCCTCTATCCCTTCCTCTTCGTCTTCCTGTGGAGCACCGGCTTCATCGGCGCCAAGGTCGGGCTGCCGTATGCCGGTCCGTTGTCCTTCCTGCTGACCCGTTACGGCTTCGTCATCGCCCTGATGACGGTGATCGCGCTGGCCACCCGCGCGCCGTGGCCGCGGGAACCGGTGCAATGGCTGCATATCGCGGTTTCCGGAGTCCTCGTGCATGCGCTCTACCTCGGCGGGGTGTTCGTCGCGATCAAGCACGGGCTGCCGGCTGGGGTCACGGCCCTGGTCGTCGGCATGCAGCCGCTGCTGACCGCCTTCGGCGCCGGCTGGCTGCTCGGCGAAACGGTCAGCGGCCGGCAGTGGGCAGGACTGGCGCTCGGCTTCGTCGGCGTCGGTCTGGTGGTTTCCGGGAAATTCGGCGACGGCGCGGCGCTCGGGCCGATGCTGATTCCGGCGCTCGTCGCCCTGCTTGGCATCACCGCCGGCACGCTCTATCAGAAGCGCTTTTGCGCGCAGTTTGATCTGCGCACGGGTTCGGTGATTCAATTCGTGCCGACGGCGATCGTGACGGCGATGGCCATCGCCTGGTTCGAGGAATTCCACATCGAATGGACGCCCGCTTTCATCTTCGCCCTCGGCTGGCTGGTGCTGGTGCTCTCGCTCGGCGCCATCAGCCTGCTCAATCTGCTGATCCGCGGCGGCAGCGCGGTCAATGTGGCCAGCCTGTTCTATCTGACGCCCATCTCCACGGCGGTGATCGCCTGGGCGGTTTTTGGCGAAAAACTGACGTTGACCGCAACCGCCGGCATGTTGCTGGCGGTCGGCGGCGTCTATCTGGTGGCGCGCGCAAAATGAACGCGCCGCGCATCGTCGGCATCGATCCGGGGCTGCGCGCGACCGGTTTTGGCGTCATCGAGCGGCATGGCAGCCACCTGGTCTACGTGGCCAGCGGCTGCATCAAGTCGAACGACAGGCAGTCGCTGCCGGAGCGGATCAGGACGCTGTTCGCCGGCATCGGCGAGGTCATCGCGACCTACGGACCGGACCAGGCGGCGGTGGAAAAGGTGTTCGTGAACGTCAATCCGCAATCGACCCTGCTGCTCGGCCAGGCGCGCGGCGCGGCGCTCAGCGCGCTGGTTCATGCCGGGCTGCCGGTGGCGGAATACACCGCGCTGCAGGTCAAGCAGGCGGTGGTCGGGCAGGGCAAGGCGGCCAAGGGTCAAGTGCAGCACATGGTGATCCGGCTGCTCGAACTGCCCGGCGCGCCGACCGCCGACGCCGCCGACGCGCTGGCCTGCGCCATCTGCCATGCCCACGGCGGGCAGGGGCTGGGCGCCATGGCGACGGCCGGCTATCGCATTCGCGGCGGACGGCTGATAGGATGACAAGCTGTGTGAAAATACAGTATCCCGCCGCGAGAAGGATTGCGCTGAAATGATTGGACGACTGACCGGCCTGCTGGCCGAAAAGAATCCCCCGCAGATCGTGCTCGACGTCAATGGCGTCGGCTACGAGATCGACGTGCCGATGAGCAGCTTCTACAACCTGCCGGCCAGCGGCGAGAAGGTCACGCTGCTGACGCACTTCCTGGTGCGCGAGGATGGCCACTTCCTCTACGGCTTCCTGACCGAGGCCGAGCGCTTCGCCTTCCGCCAGTTGCTCAAGATCTCCGGCATCGGGGCGCGGATGGCGCTGGCGGTGCTCTCCGGGCTTTCCGTCGGCGACCTGGCGGCAGCCGTGGCGCAGCAGGAGGCCGGGCGCCTGGTCAGGATTCCCGGCATCGGCGCCAGAACGGCGCAGCGCCTGCTGCTGGAACTCAAGGGCAAGCTGGCGGAGACCACCGGCGCCACGCTCAGCGCCCCGGTCAACGCCGCCCGCCAGGACATCCTAAACGCGCTGCTGGCCCTCGGCTACAACGAGCGCGAAGCCGCCTCCGCGCTCAAGCAGTTGCCGCCCGATAGCGGCACCGCGGACGGCATCCGCCAGGCGCTCAAGCTGCTTTCGAAGGTCTAGGACATGATCGCCGAGGACAACCCCAAACGGCTGGCGCAGATCGCCCTCGTGGCGCTGCTGATCATCGGCTGCATCGCCGTGCTGCTGCCGCTGATCGGCGCCATCCTCTTCGCCTTCGTCCTGTGGATCTGCACCTGGCCGGTCTATGCCGAGAAGCTGCTGCCGCGCATCGGCGGGCGCAACACGCTGGGCGCCGCCCTGATGACGCTGCTGCTGGTGCTGGTGATGCTGGTGCCGATGGTCTTCCTCGTCGGCAGCCTGGCGAGCGGTTTCGACAGCCTGCGCGAAGGGATCGGCCCGACCATCGAAAGGGCGCTGGCGGCGAAACCGCCCAAATATCTGAGCGACCTGCCGGTCGTCGGGGGCGAGATCGATAGCACGTGGCAGCGCATCACCAGCAACCGGGCGGAACTCAATGCCGCGCTCAGGACGTTCGCCGCGCCCGCCCAGCGTCTGGCGCTGGCGACCGGCAAGGTTGCTGGCAACGGCCTGCTGCAATTGGCGCTGGCGCTGTTCGTCATCTTCTTCCTCTACCGCGACGGCGCGGCGATCGCCCAC
>CAZKSD010000109.1:2650-8119 GCA_964555315.1 uncultured Dechloromonas sp. | reverse complement strand
GTCGTGGTATACCCGCCCACCGACGTTACCGGGCTGTCCAGTTACAGTATCTACCGTGGCCCCAAGGCGACCTTGGCCGCCGTTGACACCACCGCCTGCACGATCTACAAGGTCGGCCTGCCCCCCGACGCCTTCAATGGCTGCGTGTTCTACGACACGCACGCAACCAATGGTGCCGCACCGGACACTGCGTTCCAGTACACCGCCTGCGCTGTCTACTCGGGCCACCGAAGCACCAAGTACGCTGTTCCGGCATGGGCGCTGTCCACGGGTGGCATCTCGGCTCAGACTCCCGATGTCCGGGCTGACGGAACCGGGACCAACATCGCCGTGAGCATCGCCGGCATCGCCGGCTGCGACTCAACGCGGATCTTCCGTGGCACCACGGCGGGCACACAGACGCATCTGACCACAGTGGCCTACTACTCGGGTGTCTACTTTGACACGACGGCGCTGCCGAACACGGACTACTACTACAAGGTCCGCAACTCGGCCTCCGGCGGAACGGTGCTGACGCAGTTCTCGGCCGTGGCCGGACCCGCCCGCTGGGTCAGCGTACCGGCCGGTTCCCCTGCCATCTCTGGCGTGACCGGTACTATCGCCAACGGGCAGTCGGTGGTCATCGCCGGGGCCAACTTCGGGAGTAAGACACTCGCCGCTCCGAAGGTGTGGGACAACTTCGACAGCGGTACGAACGGCGGCGTGATCGCAACCGGGACCAACTGGACGAGGACAAGCGGAGACGAGGCCACGACTCGCGCCCCGAGATACAACAACTCAACGTCACACTCGGGGAGCAACAGCGCGTTTTGCGCGTTTGATGGGTCGTCGTACCGGTCCAGCTTTTCAGTTGTTGACGCCACGCGGCTCGGGCACGAGTTCTATCTCGATGCTTGGACATGGTACGTCCCAGGAACAAATCCGTCGCGTAGTTGGAAGCCGTGGATCATGTATGACAACACAGGAGGCGAAAGCGTACTGATCGACTGGTACGGAGGCTGCAACAATAGATCCACTGTTAGTACGCATAGTGGCGGGTCAAATATTGCCGGCCAGACGTGGCTTGACATCAATGAGGGCATGGACGGAAGCGTTCTCGATTTTGCTAGTGGATGGCACCACTTTAAGGTATACGCTAAACTCAGTTCCCCTGCCGGAACGCGAACGGGCGTCTCTTGGGTGTGGCTTGATGGGAACGTCATCTGTGACAGAACGAATATGTACCTTCTGGCCGCCGATGCCACGAGGACGTGGGGCGATCTAGCCATTGGGTGCTATACGAGCCACGACCAGAGAGATAACACCGGAGGAGTTCAAGCCGGTTGCTATGAACCCGTTGGGAACCCGTACCAGTATTGGGACGACGTGTACGTTGACGGAACTCGCTCCCGCGTGGAGATCGGGAACAACGCGACGTACTCGCTCTGCACGCACACAGAAATCCAGATCCCTTCGGCGTGGGCGAGCAACGGCACGTCCATCACCGCCACGCTCAACACAGGAACTTTCACTAACGGCACGGCCTACCTGTTCGTCGTGGACAGCGACGGGAACGCGTCGGCCGGCCAGTCTATCACGATTGCGAATCCATAATGGAGGCCAATGTGGAGATCAGCCACAACGACATCATCGACATCAGAGAGCGGCTGGCCGCCATTGAGGAATCGCTCAAACACCCCAGCCCTACCTGCGCGGTGCACTCCGAGCAGATCTTGGCCGTCAAGGAACGAGTAGCCTCACTGGAGGCGCAGCAGGCGAAACACAACATCATCGCGGCAACGCTTGGCGTAATCGGGGCGTCCATCGTCCTGACCATCAAGTACGTCGCCGGGAAGCTGTAGCACTTGGCAGATCTTGAGCAGGAAGAACTTGAACGGATTCTGACGCTCCGGCGACAGATCCAGTTCTACGGCACCGAGGAGTTCGGCTACACCGACTCTGGCCTGTGGAAGTTCCTGCCCTACGTCAAGACCAAGGACTCGCACGACCGCAAGCACCCGGTAAAGCCTCTGCCCGTATCGGATAAGGTTTACCTCCAGATCGTGTTCCTGTTCATGCTGGCCTGCGACAAGCTGCTGCTGCCGAAGTCGCGGCAGATCATGATGTCGTGGGCGATGTCCACCTTCGACGTGTGGCACGCGATGGGCGGCGAGTACCGCCATGTCGTGTACCAGACCAAGAAGGAAGCCGATGCCTTCGCTATGGTCACGGGCGGGAAGAAGAAGCCGAACGACGGCCGCATGGACTTCATCATCCAGCATCTCCCGCAATGGCTGCGGGACGAGAACATCACCAGCGGTAGGGGAAACAACGTCGGTGAGTTGGTGTTCACCGCCGACGACTACGACGGCGATGGCCTGCCCTGCCCGTGGAAGGGCTCCCGCATCGAGGCGGTCCCTGGAGGCGCCGACCAGATCGCCGGCAAGACTCCGAGCAAGGTGTCGGCCGACGAGGCGTCCTACCACGAGGAGTTCTCACAGGTAGTCGTCCGGGCCCTGCCGGCCATCACGGGCGGCGGGCAGTTCCACGCGGCGTCGTCCGTCAAGAAGGGCTCCGACTTCAACGCCCTCGTTCTGGAGACGCTGGACGGCGCTCCTCCGTCGCACGAGATGAACCCTGTCGTAGCGCGGGCGCTGGACATCCTCGGCCTTGAGTGGCCGAAGGGGATGCGCTCGTGGCGGACCAAGAGCGGGTTCTGGGTGCTGGAGACGCACTACACCGCCGACCCCGCTAAAGACCCCGACCGCGACGGCAGGAAGTGGTACACCAAGGCCATCGAGGGGTATCCCGGCGGCACCGACGGCGACGGGTGGCAGCAGGAGATGGAGATCAACTACCACGCCAAGGGCGGCAGGTTGGTCTTTGAGCACCTCCAGAACCCGTTCCCGAAGTGCTACATCAAGAGCTTCGACCCGCAGTCGATCATGCTCAAGTGGAACTTCGTCGCCGGATACGACTACGGGACCACGAACCCGGCGGCCTTTGAGGTCACGGCTATCGACGAACTCGGGCAACTATACGTCGTGTGGGAAGTCTACGAGCCCTGCACGAACATCGCCCGTCATGTTGCCCTCATCAAGTCGTGCCCTTACTGGGACAAGTTGGAGTACATCGCCGCCGACAACAAGATCTTCTCCCGCAACCAGCAGGGCGCGAACGGCCTCAAGTCGGTGTCCGAGTTGTTCAACGAGCACGGGTTCTACATGAGCCCAGCGCGTCAGGGCGTGGACTACGCGATGGCGCTCAAGCTGAACACGGAGTACTGGGCGGACCCCGAGAACCCCCGCGCCTTTATCACGGACGCTGCCCCCGGCCTCAAGTCCGAGCTTCGCGAATTGAGGATGCAGCAGCACAAGTCGGCGCTGGTGGCGCAGGACAAGAACGACCCCGAGAAGATCGTGGCCAAGAACAACCACGGGTTCGATGCGTGGACGTACTCGCTCGACTTCCGGCCACATCCTCTGCGGCAGACGAAGCCCGTGGACCAGAACCTGACGATCGCCGCGTTCATCAAGCGTGCCGAGGAACAGAAGCGTAGCGAAAGCCGTCGTCGCGGTGGCATCATCGTCGCGTAGGAGCAGGGATGATCGGTGACAAGGTGAATTTCAAGCAGTCGGGCGACATGGAAGATGATGTCCGGGCTTGGTTCTACAAGATCGACCGGGGCATCGACGCCCGCTCCGACGTTGAGGATCGCTGGTCTATCAACGAGGCGTTCGCCGATATGTGCCAGTGGTCGGACGACGGCCTTACCTTCCGCCCCGGCAACTACGACGAGCCGACGATCAACAAGATCTCGTCGTACATCTCCACCTCCCGCGCCGCCCTTTTCTTCAAGGCCCCGACGGTCAAGCGCACGCCCACGGACGCAAGCGGGTGGGAGCCCGTGACGGTGCCTCGCCTTGGTGCCGACGGGCAGCCGGTGCAGGGGCCGAACGGCGTTCAAGCCAAGACGTTCCCGCGCTACATCCTTCGGGAGAAACTGCTCAACAGCATCATCAGCAAGCCGCTGTTCAACCTGCCTGACACCATCGCTCGTGTCATCCAGGCGGAGCGGCTTGGCTATGGTGCTGCAATGGTAGGATACGCGCCGACGTTCGGAACCGCTCCGGAGAAGGATACTGACTCCGACGAGATCACGATCAACGACGACGGCACGCTGGACCTTGAGGGCTTCCACACGCACCCGCTGACGGGTCTGCCGATCATCGGCGACAACGGCAAGGCGATCAAGACGCACCACCTCCCGGTGTGGGAGGAGTGGTTTATCGACTGGGTGCATTACCGGCGGATCATCATCGACCCCGACGGCGGCAACGACTTCATGAAGCACCGCTGGGTGGCGCTGGAGGAAGTCCGCACGCTGGAGGAAGTCAAGGCCGACCCGCTGTTCAAGAACACCAAGGACTTGCAGGCTACGGGAACGCTCCTGCGTGAGCGGCAGAAGGAAAAGAACAAGAAGCGGGACACGTCCGACTCCTTGCAGGGGTTGGCTGACAGGGACGACCTCAAGACGGTGCGCCTGTTCTTCATCTTCGACAAGGTGAAGGACCGCATGATCGTGCTGGCAGACGGCCACGGAAAGGCCCTGTTCGATGAGCCGATGCCTCTAGGGATCACGGATTCCCCGCTGTGCTTCTATCGCACGAACGAGATCATCAGCGACGTGGAGTCGTTCTACCAGCGCCCGAAGGTGACGGAACTGATCCCGCTGGTGTCGGAAAACAACCAGTTGCGCCGGATGGCCTTCCTGTACGCCAAGCGTGCCGTGGTCAAGATCCTCGCCGAGAAGGGGATGTTCCCGCCGGAGGAAGCGGACAAGCTGTCCAACGACGTGAACATGGAGTTGGTGTACTACGAGAAGAAGGGGCAGTACGCCGCCGACAAGGCCGCCACGATGCTGACCCCGCCGCCGCTGTCGATGGACGTGTGGAACACGCTCCGCGCCAATGCCGGAGACTTCGACGAGATCAGCGGTCAGGGCGCGGCATCTCGCGGGAAGATGTCCACCGAGACGGCTACCGCCGTGCAGCAGCGCGGCACCTACGAGGCGGCAAGGTACGACTACGACCGGCTGGTTCTAAAGCGGTTCCTGATCGAGTGCTTCAAGAAACTTGACGACAGCATCGACGCCAACATGACCGTTCCGCGTGCCGTGCAACTGATCGGTGACGACGGGCAGGCTTTCGTGGGCCTCGTGGACCGCGACATGATCGCCTGCGACGGCGACATCGACTTCGACGTTGAGGACATGGCTCCTGTGGACGGCGAGGCCGAGGCGGCGCGGACGATCCAGTTCATCCAGGTGATCGGGCAGAACCCGTGGATCGCGGCAAACGAGGCCGTGCTGCGCGGATTCACGAACAAGCTCAAGATCAAGGACGAGAACCTGATCTCGCAGTTGCCGCTGTTGGCGCAGATGCAGATGCAGGCGGCGATGCAGCCGAAGGTTCCCAACGCAGCGCCGCC
>CAZKSD010000109.1:1435-2550 GCA_964555315.1 uncultured Dechloromonas sp. | reverse complement strand
ATGCCGATCTACACGCTCATCTGCCCCAAGTGCGGGCACAGCGAGGAGTTCCACCTCGCGGCGAACGATGTCGGCTTCGTGAGCAATTGCGCCTCGTGCAACGCCGACATCACGCGGAAGTTGAACCGCCATTGGGCTGCGGAGAACATCTCCGCTCACGGCGATACCGTGGCCGGCTGCGTCAACATGGCCGGGTACTACGACGATGGCCTCAACGCCTATGTGAAGGGGCGCGGCCATCGCAAGGAGCTCATGAAGGAGCGTGGGTTGACGGAATACGTCCCCGACTCCATCACGCAGGAAATGACCAGCGAGATCCGTCACATTCGCAAGAACACGGATTTCGCTAACGATCCCACCGCAGTCAAGGCGGCCCGAGAAGTCGGAAAGGCAGCGGACAAAAAGAGGAAGCAGCGTGCTGTTAGAGCCGCCATTGATCGCGGCATGGCTGGCCTCAAGTAGAGAATGACAGGAGCGTAACGATGGCCAAGAGAGTCAACCCCACGACGGCGGACGCTGCTCCGGCGGCCACCCCGTCCGCGTGGCGCGGCAAACTTGCGTCCACAGTGAGCGAGATGGTCACCTCCGCGATGGACGGAGATGAACCGGCAGAAGGCACCGAGGAAGCCCCGGTCGAGGCCGACGCCACCGACGAGGTGGAAGGCGTAGACGAGGGTGACGCCTTGGAGCAGGACGCCAGCGGCGAAGATGACGGCGATGACGAGGGCGCAGAATCGCAGGAGTGGACCGGAGATCCCGACGCCATTCCCGATACCCTGAAGCCCGCGTTCGAGAAGGCCGTCGGAGCCGCGATTGCCAAGCGTGAGTCGGAGATGAACAAGGGCGTGCAGAAGGTGTTGAACCAACTGCAATCCGAGCGACAACTGCTACAGCAGCAGATGGCTCAGATGCAGGCGTGGCAGCAGCAGATGCAGACCCAGCAGGCTCCGGCGAACCTTGGTCCCCAGGAGCCCGGCGAGGACGCCAGCCGCGAACAGTGGCAGCGTTACTACGACGAGCGTGCTGCCTGGGTCGCCGACCAGCAGTTTGAGCGGCGCATGGCGCAGATGCGGCAGACCGGCGCGATTCCCGATCCTAACCACTTCGCAGCGATG
>CAZKSD010000109.1:0-1335 GCA_964555315.1 uncultured Dechloromonas sp. | reverse complement strand
GCCGAGCGTGCAGCCAAGAAGGCCGGCGCTACTGCTGAGGAGACGGCGCGTCGTGGGGCGAGGGCGCGTAACAACGCCGTCCCACGACTTAACGGAGTGCGGCAGGAGTCGGAACCCGATCCTCTGCCGCAAGGCAAGAAGTACCGCAACACGCGAGAGAAGATCGACGCTGTGATTGCGTCTCAAAAACGCGGTGTTGCAAGCGAATAGTCAAGGCAGGTGAGATCGCATGGCTAACACCAAGACCTACCGTGTGGCTTCTGGCACGGGTTTGCAGTACGGCGCTCTGCTGACTTCGACCCGCGAGAAGCTGCACAAGGCGGGCGTCCCGCAGGATGCGATCTTTGAGGCCATCCCTACGCTCAACGCGATGCGTAACAAGGGCGGCTTCAAGGATACCAAGGGCGGCGGCGAGGTCATCCGCATCAACATCATGATGGAGAAGAACGCGCTGGGCAAGTCCTACAACGGGCTTGAGGCAGCGACGATGGGCACCTTCGACCCGTTCACGATTGCCTATGATCGTTGGGCGACGTATGAATGGCCCACCGTGATCTCCGGTCCCGACATCTTCAAGAACGGCGGCGGGTCGAAGATTTTCGATCTCCAGGCGCAGCTTGAGGAAGTCACCTACATGAGCGCGGCCGAGGACATCAACCGCGACATCTGGGACATCGCCAACATCACGACTTCCGCCGGCACCACGGGGAACTCGGGCAAGAACATCAACAGCATCCCGCTGCTGATCGTGAAGGTTCCGACGACCTCCAACGTGTGCCACGGGATCACCACGGCCACCAGTGCGAACACTTGGTGGCAGAACCGCGCCGTGGACGCTGCGGATACCAACACCGCTGCGACCTACTTCGCGTCGGTTCGCAATCTGGTCAACTCCTGCAACCGTGGCCGCGCTGCGGGCAAGGTTGACCTGCTGGTGTTCGACCAGATCTCCTACGAGCTGTTCGAGCAGGCGCTGGACAACAAGGTGCAGTACATGAGCACCGACAGCGCCTCGCCGGGCTTCAAGTCGATCAACTTCAAGGGCTGCGAGTGCATCTGGGATTCGTATGTCCCCGATGCCGAGAATGGCAGCAACGGCGGCCCCGATGTTACGCTGACCAAGGGCTCGATGTACGCCCTGAGTTCGTCGGCGATGACGTTCCATGTCGGCAAGGACTTCGAGCCCACGCCGTACATGAAGGGCACCTACAACGGGCAGGACGGGATGGCGTCGCTGACGCTGTTCTACGGCCAGCTCACCACCCACGCTCGGCGCAATCTCGGCGTTCTGTACGAGATCCCGCTGACCCTGAGCTAACCGAAGGAGAGGTGAAA
>CAZKSD010000108.1:0-8137 GCA_964555315.1 uncultured Dechloromonas sp. | reverse complement strand
GTTCGACATCGGGATCGCTTAATTTGTATTAGGTTTGATGAAACGAACTACTAGTCCGTCACGGCAGCCGCCCGGCCGCGACCATCCGGGCATTGAGAATGCTCGGGACGATCCAGATTACGAGATCGTCGAAGTCGTTTCCCGGCGTGCGCGAGACAAATGTCAGCGTCGAATTGGCGTTTTCCTGTTCATCTCCCGACGTACCGACCCCGTTGCTACCATGACTGACGATGACCGCAGGCAAGCTGGAAGCGATGTTGCTGGCGCTGCCCGCGCTGTCCTTGATGTTGGCGTTGCCCGTCGTGCCCAGGGTGAAGCTGGCCAGTGCGCCGGACGGGAGCGGCGCGGTAAAACTGGCATTGGCAAAGTAAGTGAAGCGCCTGCCCCAGGGGTCGGTTTCGGGCAGGCTCAACGTGGCCCAGGGAATGACGCCGAAAGTCCGGTTGCAGGGTGGGGTGGGGTTTGATGGGGTGGGGTTTGGTTTGTCCTCAATACCAGTGGTCAGTGTCGGGTCGGCTGGGCAGGGCAGGCGGCCATTGGCCATCGCAAAGCCGAGCAGTGCCTCGCGAATGTTTTCCAGTTGGCGTTGAGCATCGATGTTCTCGGCTGCGTTGCGCTGGGCCGAAATGCCGAGCAGCAGTCCGCTGGTCAGCAGCGCGACAATAACCAGCACGATGGCCAGTTCGACCAGCGAGAAGCCTCGAGTCCTGCGGTGGAAGGTGACGGGTCGTCGCATGGATATCTTGCTTGTCTAGTAGGCTAGCCGGTCGTTGAACGTAGCCGATGGCGGGCCGCTGGCAAAAGTGGTGTCGGGGGCCGTCCCATCTCCGTCGCGTGTGTATCTGGAAGCGACCGTGTTGTAGCCGATGTTGGTCGCTTCGAGGAAACTCTTGGCCTCACGGAGCGAGCGGTTCTGGCCGGGAAGTCTGGCGCCGGCGGCAAGGACGACGACCCGGTAGGTTCCCGAGCCATTGACGGACAGCTTGCCGATCACCGGACGAACCCGGTCGCTGATCTGATAGAAGATGTAATCGGCCCAACGGTTGTCGTGCCAGCGATTGCTGGTCGTCCCCGACAGCGGTAGTTGCAGGAAAGAGCAGCTTTCGCCGAGCCATGCTGTGGGCGTACCTGCCTGGGCCAGGCTGGTTTCGAGCATTGTTTCGAGTTGATTGCCGGCAGCCAGCAGCGTGGCGAGTTCGGTACGCGTGTCAGTCAGGGCCGTTTCGGCCTTCAATCGCTTGCTCTCATTGCCGCTATCCTTGATGAAGTCCTGCAGTCGTTCGATGCTGCCTGTGCTGCCGTCGATCGAGCTCACCGTTCTCCTTGCCGCGGTAAATGCCGAGGTGTCGCTGTCGCTGGCAGCGCCGACGCCCTTGCGCGCCTTGCGTGCGATATCTTCGGCATAGGCTTGGGCGAGCCCGGCCCAGTCGAGCACATCGTCGATTGGCGTCCGGAGGGTGTTGGCCGCGGTTCGGCTCGCGGGCGGTGAGGTCACCGCGCCGAGTGTCGCCTCGGCATGCTTGAGCGTTTCCAGAGCGAAATTGTCGCCGTTGTTGCGCATGGCGCTTTCCAGGGCCGCGAGCCGGGTAATGAGTGTTTCGGCGCGCGAGACGAGCAGTCGTGCGTCGAGTGGTTCGGCCGTGGCGAGGAGCGTGTCGTCCAAGGCGGTGCGAGCGAGATCGCGGGCGGCCCGCACGGTCGGCGATCCGGACAGGTCGGCGACGAGGCGGCGCGCGGTCTGCAGCACCGGCGTCAGGGCTGCTCCTGCCGTTGTGCCAGGCTGCACGGCGAAATCGTCCATTGCCTTGCGCAAGATGCGCTGCAAGTAGGTGATTTCATCGGGGTCGAGGTTCAGGCGGCTGGTGCGCAATGTGGCGGCTAGCGCGACGTCGGCATCGAAGAGTTCGCGTGCGCCGAGAAGTGCAAGGTCGACGAGGCCGGTGTCGGTAGGCGCCGAGCGCGCCGTTCGTGCCGCATCGACGGCGCGGTCAGCCTTGGCGTAGGCGTCGGCCCGCAGCGCTTCCAATGCGGGGTCCGGGGTATAGGAACTGTCCAACACGTTCCGGCGTAGCGTGTTGGCTTGGGTCTGCAACGCGCCGAGCGTTGTTCGCGTGGGACTGGCGGAGGCGGCATCGATCCGGGATTTCAGTGCGGCGTTCTGTTTTTCCAGTTCAACGAGGAACACGTCGAACCCGCTGTCGGAAAGAGTGTTTCGGAAGCTTACGAGTTCCGGCAGCGCGGCAGCGATTGTGGCGGGCAAGGCGGCTTTTCCGGCATTGAAGGCGGTCGTGTCTACGGTGAGCGCCGACAGGGCGTTCTTGAGGGTTATGAAGAGGCTGACACCGTCGCCATCGCCGGTATCGTTGTCGCCAACCTCTTGCGCAGCGTTGGCCAGCCGCGCAGCGACGATATAGATGCGGTCTGCCAGACCCCCGGCATAGCCCGCGGCCTGCTCCACCGCGCGCAGCGCCTCGACTTGCGCTTCCGCGGTCGACGCCGATTCCAGGGTGTTTTTTGCATTTTGCAGTTGGTTCATTGCCGCCTTGAGCGTCTCGTCCGGGTTGCCGGGCTGGGTGGCGGGCACCATGCCGAACAGGCTGCCGGCCTGGCCCTTGAAGATGGTGTTGGACAAGGGGGCGGGCCACGGGTAGGTGGCGCCCGGATTGCCGCTATGCTGGGCGTGTTGTTCCAGGCAATTCCTGACCTCGGCGGCGATGCGCTTTTCGACGGCGGCCATCAATTCCTGGCGGGTGATGGCCGCGATCAGGTCGTTGTTTCCGGCTTCACGCCCATTGCCTGACTGGAAGAATTCATCGCCATCGGCGTTTGGGCCGTCTCGCTCACCCCGCGTCGCAATCACGAGTGCGACGATGTCGTTGCTCGGCGACCCGGGCGGGAGGTCGAGGCGGATCGAGGTTGGCGTCTCGCTGTTGATGGGCAGCGTCTTGCGGTCGCCGGCGTAGTTGCGCGACGTCACGTAGTAGAGGCGGGTGCTGAAATTATCGTTGCCATCGGCTAGCCGCAGCGTCTTCCATGGCAGCCCGCCCGCGTAGACCTCCGGGCTGCCAGGCGTCCATCCTTCGCAGTCTTCGCGAGTGAGGATGGGCGAGATGCCGTCGCCGGCGATATCGGGGCACGGCATGCGTCCCGGTTTGCTGTCGTCAAGCAGCGCGTAGGCGATCAATGCTTCCTTGGCGCGGGCGAGGCTGGCGATCTGCGCCTGGTCGGCGGAATGCATTCCGTGGTTGCCGTTGGCTGCGCGGTAGAACGCATAGCTGCCAGCCAAGATCAGTAGCACGAGCAACGCAATCAGGGCGACTCCAGACTGTGTTCTTGCTACGGGGAGTTGTTGTTTCATGGCGTCGGTGGCTTGCGCTTGATGACGATCGTGCCGCCGCCGAGCAGGCTTTCGTGCTCCCCGGTGGCGGGGTGATAGGTGTCGCCAGGCGGCACCCCGGGGTCGCGGCCACCAGCCGTCTGCGGTTCGCCGTTGATCCACCGCGTGTTCTTGCCGCTGCTGCGGCGCACCTCGCCGTTGAACGTGTAACTCGCATCGCCATCGAGGCCGCTCGGGCGCTGGCTGATTCCGAGCAGGCGCTCGCGATCGAGCGCTGCCCGTTGCTGCGGCGTGAAGAACAAACGGCCCAACGGTTCGCTCTGCGGCCAGGCCGGCAGGGCGGCGAGAGCCAGCAGAAGGACGGGCAGATGGCGCCTTCTCATGGCTGTCTGGTCCCGCTGGCACGGCGCAGGGTGATCCATTCCATGGTGCATTCGCCGGCCAGTTGTGCGGCATCCCTGGCCGTACTCCCCCCTGGCAGGCGGGAAAGTTTGCACCCGCGCAGGACGACCAGCGCCTTGGCCTCCTTCTGCAACTGCCCGACGAAGTTGAGCAGGTCTTCCTCATGCGCTACCCGCAACTGGATCTTCAACTGGCTGCTGTAAAAGGCGTAGTCGGCCCCGGCAAGGCTTTCGAGCGGAACTTGCGGTCCGAACTCGTAATTCATGCCCGGAAGCCGCAACCGGCGCTGGAGGTCGCGCAGCAGTTCGGTCCACTCGAGCCGCTTCTCCTGCCCGATCATGCCGGCAAGCTCCATCTGCTGGAACTGCTGGGTACGCGCCTTGATCTCCTGCTCCTCGGTTCGCACCCGGCCCAGGCGCTTCTCGGTCTCCAGCTTGCGCGCCGCCGCCGCATCGCGTTCCACCCGCGCCTTGCCGGTGCCGCCGGTGCTCCAGACGCCCGCGGCGATCGCCAGGCCGATCAGCAGCACGGCGAGCAGGGCAAACCACATGATCTTCCCGAAGTCGCGGGCCACGAGTTTCATGATGGCGACCTGCGCACGATCTGGACCGTGAACTGGCGCGGGGGCGCGCTCTCTGTCTCCATGTCGCCGCCGCGCAGGGTACGCCCCGATTCGATGTCGAACGGCTGCTGCAGGACGCTGACGTCGCTGTCGCGGTCGACCCGCAACATTTCGACAAAATGCTCGAAGGTGGCCAGTGTCTGCCGCGCCGTGGCGGTCGGTCCGAGGCGAATCGAGCCGCGCAGGGTGATCGCTTCGGCCTTGGCGTCGGGCAGCGCCGTGGCCTTGCCGGGCACGGCGGCGCCGGATGCCGGCGGGCTCTCGCCGAGCGACCATTCAAGCGCTTCGAGATGGACGTTCGGCGCCTCGTTCAACGCGCGGCTGACCAGGCGGTAGGCGTCGTCCGGGAGGCGCTGTTTCCTGACCAGTTCGCTCTGGCGGTTGGTGACGCGGCGCAAGGTTTCGTTGTCGACGCCCAGTTGCGGAAAGGTGGCGGAGATTTCCCGGTAACGCCAGTTGAGGTCGGCTTCGCTGCGTGCCAGGAGCTGGGCTTCCTCGCGCATGGCGCTGGCGTCGTAGAGTTGCTTGGCCACGAACAGCGCTCCGCCAAGGACGGCGGTGGCGCCGAGCGCGAGCAGTCCGTAGCGGATCTGCGAAATGTGGTAATCGTGGCGGTGGTCTTCAGCGGCGAATTGCTGGCGCGGGGCCGCGGTGGCCAACAGGTGCAGGAACAGCAGTTCGCTGCCGCTGTCGTCGGGCAGGCTCTTGAGGCCGAGCCGGCGGGCTGCCTGGTGGCTGTCGATGATCTCGAAGCCGAGGTTGGCCATGTCGCGGCACGACTGACGGACTGCCGGAAGCGCCTGCGGGTGGGCCAGAACATAGACCGGCAAGTCCTCGTTGCGCCCGACATGGCGCTGGGCGAGCAGGTACTGGTGGAGTTTGTTCGCCTCGGAGGCGAAGCGCGAGGCGAGACCGCCGATGCTGCTGTCGACCAGCGGCGCCATGCGCGAGAACAGCGGCTGGCCATCGACCAGGTAGCTCTCGCGAATCGAATGGTCCTGAAAGGTCAGCAACAGGGCGCGGGGAGCGGACTTGCCGAGCTTCCTGAGCAGGTTGCCGCCCAGTTGCGCCACCGTGTAGATGCCAGCCAGCGCCGCATCCGCTTCCTCCAGGCACTTCAGCCACGGCTCGAAATGGGCCGGGTTGGTCAGCGCCGAGAGCAGAAGCCGCTCATTCTTGCGCTTGCGCTTCTCGTAGCCGAGCGAGATGGCGGTGGCCAGCGGGGACCCGAGAAAATGCTGCCCCAGCTTGCGCGTGATCAGCGCCTTGCGGTCGGCGCCCTGCAGGAACGGAATCGTTTCGAGTTCGTGTCCTTCCTCGGCGACATTGACCAGCATCCGGAAATGGCTGTTGCGGTGGGAGCGCAGGTAGTCCGCGAACCGCGTGAATTCCTCCGGGCGCATCTCGAAGACGCCTTCCGGCCGCAACATCCCGCGTTGCCAGACATGGGTCGTCAGGCGCTGGGTGTCGAGGTAGAGGAGGCGGCGGGGAATCACGTCTTGATCTTGCTGATGACGTCGTAGACCGGTCCGATCACCGAGAGCATGATCCAGCCCAGCAGGGCGCCCATGAACAGGGTCAGCATCGGTTCGATCAGGGTCTGGGCCTTTTCGACCGATTCCTTGACGTCGCGATTGTAGAAGTAGCTGACGTTGCGCAGCGACTTGTCGAGGCCGCCGGTATTCTCGCCGACCCGCAGCATGCGCACGACGAGCGGCGGGAACAGTCCGGCATCATGGAAGGCGCCGGCCACGTTCTGGCCCTCGCGTATCGACTGCTCGACCCTGACCAGAGCCTTGCGGACCGCCCGGTTGCCGACGATGTCCTGGGTCGTGCGAATCGACTCCAGGATCGGGATGCCGGCAGCGTAGAGCATGGCGAAGGTGTTGGCGAAACGCGAGAGGATGATCTTCTTCAGGATCGGCCCGAAGACGGGTAGGGCCAGCTTCATTCCGTCGAGCCGCAGGCGGGCGATGGGATTGCTGCGCAGGACCAGTTGCGCGACGATGACAAGCAGCACCGGGATGCTCAGGAAAAGCCACCAGTAGCCGACCAGCAGGTCGGAGACGAAGAAAAGAAGCTTGGTCTGCGGTGGGAGGGCCTGGCCCATGTTCTTCACGAACTGCTTGAGCTGCGGCACCATGTAGATCATCAGGAAGAAGGTGGCGCTGAGGACGATGGTGCCGACAAATGCCGGGTACATCAGCAGCTTCTTGGTGTGCGACGCCAGTTCGTCTTCCCACTTGAGCGATTCGTTGAGGCTGCTCAGCACTTCCGGCAACTGGCCGGTAGCTTCGCCGGAGCGGATGAGACTGACGAAGACCTTGCTGAACACGGCGGGATGCCCGGCCATGGCCTGCGACAGGGTCTGGCCGCCTTCGATGCTCTCGATCAGGCCGGCGATGACTTCACGAAACCGGGGGTTCTCGATCGAGTCGCGCAGATCGGCGAGGCCTTCGAGGATCGGCACGCCGGCGCGCGCGAGTTGGTCGAGATGGAAGCAGAAGTTGATCAGTTCGGGACGCGGAATCTTCCGGCTGCCAAACAGGGTGTGGTGGTCGATCGGCCTGCCCGTAACCAGGTCGAGGTCCATGCGCTTGAGGCGCATTTCGAGATCGACGAGGTTGATGGCGTCGATTCGTCCGAAGACCATGCGCCCTTCCATGCTGACGGCCTTGTAGTCGAAGAGCATGGCTACATCCGGTCGGTGAGGTCGATGACGCGCCCGAGTTCCTCGAGCGACGTCGTGCCGTTGAGAACCCGGCGCATGCCATCGTCGGCCAGCGTGATGAAGCCCTGCTCGAGCGCGCGGGTGCGTATCTCGTGCATCGTCGCGCGGCGGGCGATCAGTTCGTCGATGCCGGAATCGATGCGCAGCAGTTCCATGATCGCAATGCGGCCGCGGTAGCCCTGGAAATCGCAGCGCTCGCAACCGGTCGGGCGGAAGAGGACCGTGCGCACCCCTTCGGGCGGCGAGCCGATCAACTGCATCTCGTGCGATTCGGCGTAGTAGGGCGACTTGCAGTGGTCGCACAGACGGCGGATCAGGCGCTGGGCGACGATGCCGATGATGTTGCCGGCCATGATGTCGGGCAGGACGCCGATGTCGAGCAGGCGCGGGATGGTGCCGATGGCCGAGTTGGTGTGCAAGGTCGAATAGACCTGGTGCCCGGTCATCGCGGCGCGAAAAGCCATGTCGGCGGTGTCGGCGTCGCGGATTTCGCCGACCAGAATGACGTCCGGATCCTGGCGCATCATCGAGCGGATGCCGTTGGCGAAATCGAGCTTGGCGGTTTCGGCGACCGAGGTCTGGCGCACCAGCGCCATCGGGTACTCGACCGGGTCTTCGAGGGTCATGATGTGGATGCCCTCGGAGTTGATGTGGTTGAGCACTGAGTAAAGCGTCGTCGTCTTGCCGCTGCCGGTCGGGCCGGTGACCAGGATGATGCCCTCGGGGCGGGCGATCATCAGTTTCAGCCGGTACAGATGTTCCTCGGCGAGGCCGAGGTTCTCCAGCGGCACGATGCCCTTCTGGCGGTCGAGAACACGCAGCACGATGTTCTCGCCGTTGATGGTCGGCTGGCAGGCGACGCGGAAATCGACCTGGCGCCCGGAGACCGTGAGCCCGATGCGGCCGTCCTGCGGCGCGCGCATCTCGGCGATGTTCATGCCGGAGAGCACCTTGATGCGCACGGTCATCGCCGGCCAGTACGACTTGTGGAGGGCGCGGATCTGCCGCAGCATGCCGTCGATGCGGTAGCGGATGCGCAGGAAGT
>CAZKSD010000107.1:0-8144 GCA_964555315.1 uncultured Dechloromonas sp. | reverse complement strand
CTGGAAGTACCACGGGCCGTCGGCGGTGTCGCCGTACATGACGCCGCCGACCAGCCTGTTGTCCTTGATGACGAGCTTCTTGTACACGCCGCCATGCGGGTCGTTGAGGATGATCTCCTCGGCGTCCTTGCCGCCCATGAACTCGCCGGCCGAGAACAGGTCGATGCCGGTAACCTTGAGCTTCGTGGAAGTGACCGAGCCGGTATAGCGGCCGATGCCATAGCCGGCCAGATGGTTGGCGGCGACCTTGGCCTGCTCGAAGAGCGGCGCGACCAGGCCGTAGGCGATGCCGCGGTGGCTGACGCACTCGCCGACGGCATACACCTTCGGGTCATAGGTCTGCATCGTGTCATTGACGACGATGCCGCGGTTGCAATGGATGCCGGAGGCTTCGGCCAGCGTGTAGTTCGGGCGGATGCCAGCAGCCATGACCACGAGGTCGGCCGGGATCTGCATGCCGCCCTTGAGGCGGATCGCGGCGACACGGCCCGATTCGCCCTGAATCAGCGCCTCGGTCTGGGCTTCGAGCAGGAACTTGAGGCCCTTGTCCTCGAGCGACTTCTGCAGCATCTTGCCGGCGACTTCGTCGAGCTGGCGTTCGAGCAGCCACGGGCCGAGGTGCACGACGGTCACATCCATGCCGCGCAGCTTGAGGCCGTTGGCGGCTTCGAGGCCGAGCAGGCCGCCGCCAATGACGACCGCGTGTTTGTGCAGCCTGGCAGCCTCGATCATCTCGTCGGTGTCCCTGATGTCGCGGTAGCCGATCACGCCCGGCAGGTCGTTGCCGGGAACCGGCAGCATGAAGGGCGTCGAGCCGGTGGCGATCAGCAAGCGGTCGTAGGCTTCCTCGCTACCGTCGTCGGCGATGACCTTGCGCTTGACGCGGTCGATCTTGGCGATCTGCTTGCCGGTGTGCAGCTTGATGCCGTTTTCCTTGTACCAGTCAAGTTCGTTGAGGACGATTTCCCGGATGGTCATCTCGCCGGCCAGCACCGGCGAAAGCAGAATGCGGTTGTAGTTCGGGTGCGGCTCGGCGCCGAAGATCGTGATGTCGTAGTGGTCCGGCTTGATCTTCAGCAGTTCTTCGACGGTGCGGACACCGGCCATGCCGTTGCCGATCAGGACGAGACGGGGTTTGCTCATTTTGGACTCCAACGTTGCGCGCACCCGCAGGTGCAAGACTTGTTTCAGCGCATGACGTCGTTGCCATCGAGCCGCCGGCGTTGGCGGTTGGTTCGCTGTATTGGCCTGAGTGTTGCAATCACCGTGCCAACAACATAAGTCCATGATTTTTGGCATTTTCCGCCAGTCGACCGCGACAACCACGCACCATGGTGGTGCACAGTCGTCCGCTGCGGTGCGGCACTGGCGGACTTCCACGCTGGCCGGCTAGGCGGCCGCCGCGTGTCCGTTGCCTTCGACCGCCACGATGGCCTTGGCCCGATGGAGATCCTCGGCATAACCCGAGGCGAAGAGGCAGCAGGCCAGTTGATTCGCGATCGGCTTCGGCAGCGGCACCTGGTGCGCGAGCACGCGCCGGATCCAGGCCGCCGTGCTCGGCGCATCGGCCGCTTCCGGCAGATGCGGCAATGTCCGCAGGCTGTCATGCTCGGCTTCGAACAGGATCTCGGCGCGGGCGTCATGGATGAACTCCAGACGCGGCCGGCGCTTCGGATTGGCGAATGGCTCCCCTTCGCTGCCGCGCAACAGGATGCCGCGCCGATCGAGCGTCAACAACATGTTGCGCATGCAGTCGAGAAACTCGGGATGGGTCGCCGCAGTGACGAGAACGCCTTCGCCCCGGAAAGGGTCGAGCATCTTGACCAGGCTGTGCGCGCTGTTCCTCACCCCGAGGCGCGAACGCAGCAGGAGGAGGTTGTGCGCGCCCGGTGACAGCGCGCTGAGCGGGACGAAGGCCAGCCCCTGCTCTTCCAGCCTGGCTTCGGCATGGATGATCGACGGCGAAGGCATGATGCCCAGCTCGCGGAAGACCTGGCCGGTCGTCACGCGACCGTAACCTTCGATGAGGCCGTGCACCAGCACGGGCACGCCGAAGCGCTGCAGCATGATCGCCAGCAACGGGGTCAGGTTGGCCTCCTTGCGCGCCCCGTTGTAGGTCGGCAGGACCACCGGGCGGACCCGGCCGGGCGGCCGGCGCATGGCATGCATGCGCGCCTCGGCGGCCGCCAGGAAGCCCAGCATCTCGGCAAGCGATTCCCCCTTGACGCGCAGGCCAAGGATGATCGCACCCAGTTCCAGATCCGGCACGCCGCCATCGAGCATGGCCAGGTAGAGCTGGCGGGCATCGTCCGCCGAGAGATCGCGCGCACCCTCGGCGCCGCGGCCGATTTCCCTGATGTACTGGGCGTAGTTCATGCTCTCCTTTCGCGGCGCTCAGGCCGACGCCGTCTCTTCGGTCTTGAATTCGGCCGCCAGGCGCCTGATGTCAGGCACGCAGGAGCCGCAGAAGGTGCCGCATTTCAACTTGTCCTGGAGCGCCGCCAGCCCGCTGCCGCGCGCCAGTTCCTGGCGAATCTGGACGTCGCTGACATCCGCGCACTTGCAGATGATGTTGCGCGACGGCATGGCGGCCGGCAGCCGGGCGCTCGGAGCCAGCGCCAGACGCAGCAGGCCGGCATCGAGTTCATCTTCGGCCATTGCCTGTTTGAGCCACGCCTGCGCCAGCGTCTCGCCGGCCAGGCGCACGCCGACCAGCCTGCCGTCACGGGCGATGGCCTTCTTGGCGATGCCGCGCCGGGCATCCTCGTAGACGATGGCGCCATCGTCGCCGTCGATACCGAACAGGCGATCGAGCGCGGCAATCCGGGCCGTGTCCAGCGGCCCCTCGGCCGCCGCCCGGAATACCACGAGCGGGCTGCCGCGCCCATAGAGGCCGATGGTCGCATAAGGGAAGCACGCAAGCTGGTCCTGCGCCGCCTGCCGCAGGACCAGCACCGCGGATCGACTGGCACAGCGGCGGACGATGGCCAGCGGGTAAGGCAGGTCGGCTTTGGCGATCTGCACCGCGGCATGCTTGAGTTCCGGCTGCAGCGAGTAGGGATCGGTGGCATCGCCGACGATGGCGTTGGCGCCAGGCGAATTCATGAACTGGCTGCCCCAGTGCATCGGCATCCAGGCACGGCCGCGTTGCAGGCCCGGGCGCTCGGCGACACGCACCGTCAGCTCGCCGCGGGCATTGCCGACGCGCGCCAGGTCGCCGGTTTCCAGGTTGCGATGGCGCATGTCGCAGGGATGCATGGCGAGCAGCGGTTCGTCTTCGAGATTGAACAGGCGCGGCACCGTGCCGGTGCGGCTCATGCCATGCCAGTGATCGCGCATGCGGCCGGTGAGCAGGCTGATCGGGGTATCCGGGGTCGGCGCATCGGCGGTCGGGCGGTGCTCGATGGCGACGAAGCGCGCCTTGCCGTCGGCGGTCGGAAAACGCCCGTCCTCGTAGAGGCGGACCCTGCCGGCGCTGGCCCCTTCCGGATAGGGCCATTGCTGCGGACCTTCCCTTTCGAGCAGGGCGTAGCTCAGGCCGGTGATGTCGAGGTCGCGGCCGCGCGTACTTTCGCGATGTTCGTTGAAGATGGACTCGGCGTCGGCGTAGGGAAACAACTTGTCGGCGCCGGCATGATCGAGCTCGCGGCCGAGCCGGCGGGCAAAGTCGACGACGATCTCCCAGTCGTGCCGGGCCTCGCCCGGCGGGGGAACCGCCGATTGCACCCTAGCGATGCAGCGCTCGGAATTGGTCACGGTGCCGTGCTTCTCGCCCCAGCCACTGGCGGGCAGCAGCAGGTCGGCGAAATCGGCAGTGTCGGTGTTGCCGTAGGCCTCCTGGAGCACTACGTACTCCGCTGCCTGCAAGGCTTCGCGCACCGCCGCCTGGTTGGGCAGCGATTGCGCCGGATTGGTGCAGGCGATCCAGACCGCCTTGATCTCGCCGGTTTTCAGGCTCTTGAACAGGTCGACCGCGGCCTTGCCCGGTTTGCCTGGCACAAAGGGTACACCCCAGAAGCGCGCCATCTCCGCCCGGTGGGCCGGGTTGCCGAGGTCGCGGTGCGCCGACAGCAGATTGGCCAAGCCGCCGACCTCGCGCCCGCCCATTGCATTGGGCTGCCCGGTCAGCGAGAAGGGCCCGGCCCCCGGCTTGCCGATCTGCCCGGTCGCCAGATGCAGATGGATGATGCCGGCGTTGTTGTGGGTGCCGTGCGCCGACTGGTTGAGGCCCTGGCAGTAGAGGGACAGCGATGCCGGGCTGCTGCCGAACCAGCGCGCGGCCTGCAGCAGGTCGGCTGTCGCGATGCCGCAGAGATCGGCGGCGATGGCTGGCGGATAATTCCTGACGATGTCCTTCAGCGCGCTGAAACCGGAGGTGTGGGCGGCAATAAAGTCCTCGTCGATCATCCCCTCGTTGACAAGGATGTTGAGCATGCCGTTGAACAGCGCGATGTCGGTGCCCGGCCTGATCGCCAGGTGCAGGTCGGCGATTTCGGCACTCTCCGAGCGGCGCGGGTCGGCGACGATGATTTTCAGTTCCGGATTCGCTGCCCGCGCATCCTCGATGGTGCGGAAGACGATCGGATGCGCCACCGCCGGATTGGCGCCGGCGATGAAGATGACCTTTGCCTGCAGGATGTCCTCGTAGGAGCAGGGCGGCGCATCGGCGCCGAGCGTCTGCTTGTAGCCGGCGACGGCCGAAGACATGCAGAGCCGCGAATTGGTATCGACATTGTTGGTGCCGATCAACCCCTTGGCCAGCTTGTTGAAGACATAGTAGTCCTCGGTCATCAACTGACCGGAAATGTAGAAGGCGACCGAATCAGGCCCGTGGGCGCGAATCGTCCCGGCAAATCGCCCGGCCGCCTCGTCGAGCGCCGCGTTCCAGTCGACCCGCTCGCGACTGCCGCCCCTGGTGCGGCGCCGCTCCGGGTGCAGCAGCCGATACGTAAGGTCGGCGGTCTGGGCGAGGGTCGCCCCCTTGGTGCACAGGCGGCCGCGGTTGGCGGGGTGGCCAGGGTCGCCGCGGACGCCGGTGATCGCGTCGTTCCCGGTTTCGATGATGACACCGCAGCCGACGCCGCAGTAACAACAGGTGGATTTGACTTGTCGGTTCATGAAATTCCTTCCGGACAGCCTCTGATGAGCAACAGGCGTGCCATGGGGAAGAATCATCGGCCTGAATGCAAAAAAAGGGAGATCCCCTCCGGAAATCTCCCCTTTTTGGTGCGTCGACCGCAACCGGCGGCCCTATTTGATGCGTTGCAGCTTCGGACGCCCACCTTCCGGGCGCGGTGGTTCGGGAACGTCGTCGCCAGTCTCTCCGTGCTCCTGCTCGGGCGCCTCGCCGGCGGGCGCTGCGGCGTCGCCTTCAATCTCGAATGCCATCCCGGCCCCGTTTTCCCGCGAATAGATGGCCGTCACCTGCTCCACCGGCACCGACAATTCGCGGGCCACGCCGGCGAAGCGGGCCTGGAACTCGATGAAGTCATTGCCGATCATCAGCTTGTTGCTGGCGTCCGGGCCGATATTGAGCACGATCTGTCCGTCGCGGATGAATTCGCGCGGAACGCGCGTCCGCGCATCGACCTGCACGGCAATGTAAGGCGTGAAGCCGTTATCGCAGCACCATTCCCAGATGGCCCGCAACAGATAGGGTTTGGTGGACGGCAGATCCATGGCCTACTTGCGCATCGCCTTTTCGGACGGCGTCAACGCATCGATGAACCCCTGACGGCTGAAGATGCGCTCGGCATACTTCATCAGGGGCGCCGCATTCTTGCCGAGATCGATGCCGTAATGGTCAAGACGCCAGAGCAGCGGTGCGATCGCCACGTCGAGCATCGAAAAGTCGTCGCCAAGCATGAATTTCTGCTTGTTGAAGATGGGAATGATCTCGGTCAGGCGGGCACGAATTTCCTGGCGCGCCTTGTCGGCAGTCTTGGCGTGCTTTTCTATCGTTTCCATGAACGAGAAGATTTCGCGCTCCATCCCGACCAGCAACTGGCGGGCGCGGGCGCGCATGATCGGATCTGCGGGCATCAGCTGCGGATGCGGAAAGCGCTCGTCGATGTATTCGTTGATGATGTTCGGCTCGAACAGCACCAGGTCGCGCTCAACCAGCACCGGCACGCGATTGTGCGGGTTGATCATCGCCAGGTCCTCCGGCTTGTTGAACATGTCGACATCGATGACCTGGAAATCCATGCCCTTCTCGTAGAGGACAATCCGGCAGCGATGGCTGAATGGGCAGGTCGTGCCCGAGTAGAGGTTCATCATTTGCAGAAACCTTCAAAATGAGATTCGGCATCGGGGGTTGACCTGAGCCAACCCGCGATGCCGTCAGCAAACCCGGCAAGGACTAGTGAATGTCTTTCCAGTAGTTCTTTTTCAGCGCATAGGCCAGCACGAAGAGCACCGCCAGGAAAGCAAGGACGAACCAGCCAAGGCGTTGGCGGTACAGCTGGTTCGGCTCGGCCATCCAGACCATGAAGGCGACCAGATCGGAAACCGACTTGTCGAACTCGGCGGGTGTCTGCTTGCCCGGAACAGCCAGTTCCAGCTTGTGCGTTTCATGATTCAGCACCTGCACGCCCTGCAGTTCATAGAGAACGTGCGGCATGCCGACATTCTCGAAAACCACGTTGTTCCAGCCGGTGGGGCGCTTCTCGTCACGATAGAAGGAACGCAGATAGGTGTAGAGCCAGTCGGCGCCAGAACCCATCTCGGAAGCACGCGCCCGCGAGATGACCGTAAGATCGGGCGGAGCCGCACCGAACCACTGCTTCTGTTCATCGGAGCGGGCGGCGACCCGCATCTGATCACCGATCTTGTCGGACGTGAACATCAGGTAGTCCTTCACCTGCTGCTCGGTCAAGCCAATTTCGGTCAGTTTGTTGTACCGCAGATGCGAGGCGCCATGGCAGTTCAGGCAGTAGTTGACGAACAGCTTGGCGCCATTCTGCAATGCGGCCTGGTCGCCGACCCCGCCTGGCCAGTGGTCGAGGTGAGCACCGCCGCTCGCGAGCACGGTGAGAGGCGCAAAAAGCAATGCCATCAGAAATTTTTTCATTTTTCGCATCCTCACTTCATCGTCACGCGTTCAGGCACGGACTTGAACTTGTCCATGCGGGACCACCACGGCATGCCCAGGAAGAAACCAAAGTAGAACAGCGTGCAGATCTGCGAGACCAGTTCGCCCATCGGGGACGGCGGCTGCGTGCCGAGATAGCCAAGAATGACGAAGCAGACCACGAACAGTGCCAACAGGGTCTTGTAGATCGGACCACGATAGCGGATCGACTTGACCGGGCTGCGGTCGAGCCAGGGCAGGAAGGCGAAGATCACGACCGAGGCCCCCATCGCCACCACACCCCAGAACTTGGCATCGAGGCCGAAGAAGTTCCAGACCATGGCGCGCAGGATCGAATAGTAGGGCGTGAAGTACCAGACCGGCGCGATGTGCGGCGGGGTCTTGAGCGGATCGGCCGGGTAGAAATTGTTGTACTCGAGGAAGTAGCCGCCGCCTTCCGGCGCGAAGAAGAGCACCGCCGAGAAGACCATCAGGAAGACAACGACGCCGACGATGTCCTTCACCGTGTAATACGGATGAAAGGGTATGCCGTCGCGCGGGATGCCGTTTGCGTCCTTGTTGGCCTTGATCTCTATGCCATCCGGATTATTCGACCCGGTTTCGTGCAGCGCCAGGATGTGCGCGGCCACGAGGCCGAGCAGCACAAGCGGGAAAGCAATGACGTGGAACGAGAAGAAACGGTTGAGCGTCGCATCGCCGACGACGTAGTCGCCGCGGATGATCAGCGACAGATCCGGACCGATCAGGGGCAGCGCCGAGAACAGGTTCACGATCACCTGCGCCCCCCAGAACGACATCTGGCCCCAGGGCAGCAGATAGCCGAAGAAGGCTTCGCCCATCAGCACGAGGAAGATGCCGACCCCGAACAGCCAGGTCAGTTCGCGTGGCTTGCGATACGAGCCGTAGAGCAGTCCGCGGAACATGTGCAGATAGACGACGATGAAGAACGCCGAGGCGCCGGTCGAGTGCATGTAGCGGATCAGCCAGCCACCGGGCACGTCGCGCATGATGTACTCGACGCTGGCGAACGCAACCGGCACGCCGTTGGCGT
>CAZKSD010000106.1:0-8170 GCA_964555315.1 uncultured Dechloromonas sp. | reverse complement strand
CGCTCCATCAGCGGCTCGGCGGCGTGCGCCGCCTCGATGCGGCGCAGGGTGGGGCCCAGGTAGAGTGGGGTCGCGTCCATCCGCCCATTCTAGGGGCATCGGCGGGGTTTGAGGCAGAAGTTGGTGAAGATGGAAATCGGGTGGCGGCTGTGCGGCCGAAAAGGACGTTACGACGTCGAATCGCGAATTCCTGGACACGATCCCGAACTGCCGGTCAAGCAGTGCGAGATTCAACGGCGGGAATCAGAGTAAGGCGGTCCCACAAGGTGTCCAATCACTGACGGCAAGCGGCCGAAGCGGACATTAAGCCAGTCAGAGTCGCGGGTCGCCTTCGCGGTACGCGAACAAACCGAAGTGATACGGGGCGGTGTCGCCGATGTCGGGGCTGGCAATGGAAACGAAACCGGCATCCTCCATCCAGACCCGGCACTGGTCGGCTGTGGGGCGAATCTCCCGCGAGGGGCCGCGCGGTGTCGGGATATCGCTGCGCCAATGCATGACGGAAAGGCTGCCGCCCACTGCGAGCACCCGGCGCGCCTCGCGCAGAAGCGTGACCGGGTTCTCGATGTGCAGCAGGTTGTAGATCATCGCGTGCTGCTGCGAGCCATCGGCGAGTCCCGTTCCCTCGGCGACGAAATCCCGAACCGCCGCTTCGACGTTTGCGAGGCCTTCATCAGCCGCCTTGTCCCTGACAAGGGCGATCATCGCCGGCTCGATGTCGAGAGCCGTTACCTTGCCGGTCACTCGGCGCGCGGCGGGTAGCGTGAAGGTGCCGTAGCCGGCGCCGAACTCGACCAGATTCCCCGTTCGCGCTTCCATTGGAAGCAAGCGGTCGAGGATTGCTTCAGGGTTGAAGAAGGAGGACCACTGGTCTTCTTCCGGCATGCCGCTTTCCCGGCCTTTCATGCCGAAAGCGCTTGTTCCAGATCCGCGATCAGATCCGCCGGGTCTTCCAGGCCGATCGAGAGGCGCAGCATCGCATCCGAAATGCCGCGACGTCGGCGCTCTTCCGGCGTCAGCCCATGGTGCGTGGTAGTGCAGGGCTGCGTCACCAGGCTTTCGGCACCGCCCAGGCTGGGCGCCAGGGCGAAGAGGCGCAGCGCATCGGCGACGCGCGTCGCATCGGCGCCACTGCCGCGGACCTCGATGCTGAGCATGCCGCCGAAGCCGTGCATCTGCTCCCGCGCCAGTGTATGGCCGGGAAAATCGGGAAGACCGGGATAGAAGACGCGGGCAATTCCGGAATGTCCTGCCATTGCCTCGGCCACCGCCTGCGTGGCGGCATTCTGCTGGCGCACGCGCACGACCAGCGTGCGCAGGCTGCGCGAGAGCAGCGATGCCGTTTCCGGGGTGATCATCGACCCGAGGTTCTTGCGCCAGTTCCATACCGGCGCAAGGTCGGCCTTGCTGCCCATCACCGCGCCGGCGGTGAGATCGCTGTGGCCGCCGAGATACTTGGTGGCGCTGTGCACGACGAAATCGGCCCCGAGTTCGAGCGGGCGCTGGTTCACCGGCGAAGCGAAGGTGTTGTCGATGGCGACCTTGGCGCCATGCTTGTGGGCAAGGAGCGACATGACGCGGATGTCGAAGAGTTCCAGCGTCGGATTGGTCGGCGTCTCGAAGAAGACGAGGCCGGCGCCGTCGGCAAGCAGGCTGTCGAGCTTGCCGAGTTCGTTGCCGAGGATGCAGTGCGTCTTGATGCCGAGCAACGGCAGTTGGGCCGAAAGCAGTTCCAGCGTTCCGCCGTAGGCATCGCCGATGCAGACGATGCCGTCACGCCCGTGGGTTAGAAACAGCGCGGTTTCGGCGGCCATGCCCGAGCAGAACGCCCACGCCGCCTCGGCGCTTTCGAGTGAGGCCAGCGTTTCCTCCAGCGCGAAGATGCTCGGGTTCAGGCCGTAGCGCGTGTAGAGGCTGCCCGCCTTGCGGCCATCGACGACATCGAGCAGGTCGGCCGTGGACGGAAAGGCGAAGGTCGTGGTGTTGTAGATCGGCACATGCGGACTGCCGTGTGCGTCCCTCAGGGTCGTACCGTGAATTGCGCGCGTCGAGAGTCCCTTCGAGGGGTTGCTCATGGCCTGTCTCCCTTTTGGTGATGGATTCGCTTCAGAACACCAGAACGTTATCGGCCTCGGCAGTCCAGGCCGCCAGCTGGTCGAGCGTGCCGCGCCGGGCGCCGGATATGAGCTCGTCGTCGGCAATGCCGCGTGCGTTGAGACAGGTGCCGCACAGGGCCACGTCGCCGCCGACCGTGCGCACCATATCGCCGGCGTTGTAGTATCCCTCCGGCACCCTCTGCCCAGCCTTGGCGCAGGCTACGGCGTCACCCATGAGGAAGACGCGGACGGTTTCTCCCTTCTTCTTGCCGAGGGCGCGCGCCAGGCGCAGGGCGTTGTAGCTGCGCTCGCTGCCGTAGGGGGCATCGTTGATGATGAACAGGGTATTCATGGGTGACTCTCCCTTCGTCGCTGGATTCAACGATCGAGCGGCATGCCGCTTCTCGACCACTCGGTCACGCCATCGCTAATCTTGCGGGCCGAGTATCCTCGCGCGCGCAAAAGGCGGACAGCTTCGTCCGACATCAGGCAGAACGGGCCGCGACAATAGGCGACGATCTCCTTGCCGGGCGGCAGGTCGGCGAGGCGTTGTTCCAGCTCGTCCAGCGGCATCGAGCGGGCGTGCGGCAGATGGCCGGCCGCGAACTCGTCGCCGGGGCGCACGTCGATGACGACGATATCGCCGCTGCGGGCCTTGGCGAGCAATGATTCACGGCTCTCGGACAAAAGTGTATCCGGCTGCATCGCCATCTGTTCGAGCGCGACGCGGAGTTCGACCAGATGCTCCTCTGCCGTACCGCGCAAGGTCAGCCATAGTTCAGCGACGTCCGGACCGCTCAGGCGGTAGCGGATGAACTTGCCTTCGCGGCTGCTCTCGACGAGACGCGCTTCGCGCAGGGCGCGGAGATGCGCGCTCGCCAGACGGATGTCAATGCCGCAGCGCTGCGCCAGTAAATCAACGGTCTGCTCGCCCTGTGCGAGAAGTTCGATGATCTCGAGACGCTTGGGGCTGGAAAGCGCCTTCCCGATGCGGGCAACCTGTTCGTAGAGATGCGAGCGAGTGGCGTTCTGTTTCATGTTAACAATCTAACGAACTCGCGATTGTGTGTCAATATGGTTGCTCACGTCAGGCGAGGCTCTCTTGAACCAAGATTCTCGATTTCTACGCAAAGACCGCGTGTATCGGTCGGATGGCAGGAAGGCGATACATTGCGGTAATGGAGCTTCATTCAATCGATTGGCTGCAATGGCCGATGGGCTTTCGTTGCCCATTTGGCTGGTTTCAGAGTCAAACAGCCCATTTGACAGTCTGCTATCTGGGAAGGGCGACCTTCCGCGCCTGGCTGAATGCAGGAGTTGACCATTATCGGATCGAATTTCCGCTGAGGTTGACAACGGACTATCCCCAAACTTCGCGCGCCAGCCGGATGGTTATGGCATGGATACGCACCGTGTCCGTGATGTTACGCGCGTAGCCGCCGGCCATGGCGACGGCGAGCGGGGTGCCGGCGGCGCGGGCGGTCGCGTATACGAGGCAGTCGCGGGCTTCCAGCCCGGCGAAGGTTAGCGCCAGCCGGCCGAAGCGATCGTCGGCGTAAGGGTCGGCGCCGGCCAGGTAGATCACGAGGTCGGGGCGGGCGAGGTCGAGGGCTGTAGCGAGGCCGTGGTCGAGTTGTGCGAGGTAGGCGTCGTCGCCGCAACCGTCGGGCAGTTCGATGTCGAGGTCGCTTTCTTCCTTTGTGAAAGGGAAGTTGCGTGCGCCGTGGATCGAGAAGGTGAACACGCTGTCGTCGCCGCGCAGGATGCTGGCGGTACCGTTGCCCTGATGGACGTCGCAGTCGACGACCAGCACGCGGCTGGCGCGGCCCTCGGCCTGCATGGAACGGGCGGCGACGGCGGCGTCGTTGAAGACGCAGAAACCTTCGCCGCGGTCGCGGAAGGCGTGGTGGGTGCCGCCGGCGAGGTTGGCGGCGATGCCGTCCTGCAGCGCCGTGCGGCAGGCGCCGATGGTGGCGCCGGCGGAGCGGCGGGAACGCTCGACCATGCCCGCGCTCCACGGGAAGCCGATGGCTTTTTGCTCCTTTTCGGAGAGTCGACCGCAACTGACGCGTTCGATGTAGTCGCGGTCGTGGGCGCGGGCGAGTTCGTCGTCGCTGGCGGCGTGCGGCAGGTGGAAGTCGCTTTCGGCGAAGTCGCCGGAGGCAAGCAGTTCCGCGCGCAGCCGCGAATACTTCTCCATCGGGAAGCGGTGTCCCGCCGGTAGCGGCAGGACGAAGACGTCCGTGTAGAAGAGCTTCACGGCCGGCGCGGAGGAACGGTCAGTTCAGCGCGGCCGAGAGCTTGCGGCGGAATTCGCGGACGAGGTCGTCGTATTGCTCGCTGCCGCTGAGCGCCTCGAAGAGCTGGAGCATGGCCTTGCGCCCGGCGCCTTCGTCGAAGAAACGGTCCTTGATGGCGACCGCCAGCGCGGCTTCGAGCGCCTCGCGGAAGCGGTTCTGGGCGGCGTAGGCGCGCGAGAGTTCGAGGCGGGCGGCGTGGTCGTCCGGGTTGGCGGCGAGCTTCGTTTCGAGCGCCCCGGTGTCGGCGGCGCCGGAGGCGAGGGCGAGGCGGGCGCGCAGTGCGTTGGCGCGGTCGCCTTCCTTGACGAATTCGCCGGCCAGAAGCTGCCTGGCCTCGTCGTTGCGGCCGAGCTGCAGCAGCACGTCGGCGGCGTCGAGGCGCACTGCCTCGTCGTCCGGACTTTCCCGGCTGGCTTCCGAGAGCTTGGCCAGCGCTTCGTCGAGCCGGCCCTTGGCGACGAGGGCGGCCGCTTCCTCGCGCAGATTGCCGCCGGCAGCGGGCAGGGCGATGCGGTCGAGAAAGGCGCGGATCTGGCCTTCCGGTAACGCGCCGCTGAACTCGTCGACCAGTTGCCCCTGAAAAAGCACCTTGACCGCGGGGATGCTGCGCACGCCGAAGTGCTGCGCCAGTTCCGGATTCCGGTCGGCATCCACCCTGGCCAGCAGGAAGCGGCCGCCGTATTCCCCGGCGAGCTTGTCCAGCAGCGGCGTGAGCGTCTTGCACGGTCCGCACCACGGCGCCCAGAAGTCGATGACCACGGGCACCTGCAGTGACGGCTCGATAACCTTGGCTTCGAACTCTTCGATGGAAACGTCAAAGGAAAACTGGGACATGGGAGAAAGGCCGGTCAATGGAGAAACGCGGATTATAGATTATGCCGATTTGGGGAATCGTCTCCTTTTCGGCTATCATTTGGCTTTCCCGCAGCCTGTCTTTTCATGATCAAATTCGTATTCGTCACAGGCGGTGTCGTGTCCTCGCTGGGCAAGGGCATCGCCGCCGCGTCGCTGGGGGCAATTCTCGAATCGCGCGGCATCCGGGTCACCCACCTCAAGCTCGATCCCTACATCAACGTCGACCCGGGCACCATGAGTCCTTTCCAGCATGGCGAGGTTTTCGTCACCGAGGACGGCGCCGAGACCGACCTCGATCTGGGACACTACGAGCGCTTCACCAGCGCCAAGATGAGCCGGCGCAACAACTTCACCACGGGCCAGGTCTACGACACGGTCATCAGGAAGGAGCGGCGCGGCGAGTACCTCGGCAAGACGGTACAGGTCATCCCGCACATTACCGACGAGATCAAGAACAAGATCAAGGCCGGCGCCGAAGGGGCCGACGTAGCCATCGTCGAGGTCGGCGGCACGGTCGGCGACATCGAGTCGCTGCCATTCCTCGAGGCGATCCGTCAGATGGGCATCGAGGAGGGCCGCAACAATGTCTGCTACATGCACCTGACGCTGCTGCCGTACATCCCGACCGCCGGCGAACTGAAGACCAAGCCGACCCAGCACTCGGTCAAGGAACTGCGCGAGATCGGCATCCAGCCGGACATCCTGCTGTGCCGTGCCGACCGTTCGATTCCGGTCGAGGAGCGGCGGAAGATCGCGCTTTTCTGCAACGTGATGCCGGAAGCCGTCATCGAATGTCTCGACGCCAACTCCATCTACAAGATTCCGGCCATGCTGCACGACCAGATGATCGACGAGATCGTCTGCCACAAGCTCGGCATCCTGGCCAGGGCAGCCGACCTGTCGGTCTGGAAACGGCTGATCGATGCGCTGGAGCACCCGCAGCACAGGGTCAGGATCGCCTTCGTCGGCAAGTACGTCGACCTGACCGAATCCTACAAATCGCTGATCGAGGCGATCAGGCACGCCGGCATTCATACCCGCAGCCATGTCGACATCGTGTACCTCGACTCCGAGGACATCGAGAGGGAAGGCTGCGGGGTGCTGGATGGCGTCGACGCCATTCTCGTTCCCGGCGGCTTCGGCCGGCGCGGTACCGAAGGCAAGATTGCCGCGATCCGCCATGCCCGCGAGAACAAGGTGCCTTACCTCGGCATCTGCCTCGGCATGCAACTGGCGGTCGTCGAGTTCGCCCGCGACGTGGCCGGCATGGCCGGCGCGCATTCCACCGAGTTCGTGCATGACACACCGTACCCGGTGATCGGCCTGATCACCGAATGGCTCGACGCCTCCGGCAAGGTCGAGAAGCGCGGCGAGGATTCGGATCTTGGCGGCACCATGCGCCTCGGCGCCCAGGTCTGCAAGCTGGCCGAAGGTTCCCTGGCCCGCGAAATCTACGGCGCGGGCGAAATCACCGAGCGGCACCGTCACCGTTACGAAGTCAACAACACCTTGCTCGCCCAGCTCGAGGAAAAGGGCCTCAAGGTTGCCGGCCGCGCACCGGGCACCGATCTCTGCGAAATGGTCGAACTGCCGGGCGAGGTGCATCCGTGGTTCGTCGGCTGCCAGTTCCACCCGGAATTCACGTCCAATCCGCGCCAGGGCCACCCGCTGTTCACCTCCTACGTGAAGGCGGCGCTGGCCAATCAACAGGCCAAGGGCAAATGAAACTCTGCGATTTCGAGGCTGGACTTGACCAGCCTTTTTTCCTGATAGCCGGCCCATGTACCGCCGAATCCGAGCAATTGTGCGTCGATGTCGCGGCGCACATGAAGGAAGTCTGTGCCCGCCTTGGGATCAACTACATTTTCAAGGCCTCCTACGACAAGGCCAACCGCAGCTCCGGCAAGTCGGTGCGCGGCCTGGGGCTGGACGAAGGGTTGCGCATCCTTGCCGAGGTGCAGCGCCAGATCGGCGTGCCGGTGCTCACCGACGTTCACGAAATTGACCAGATCGAGTGGGTGGCCGCCGTCGTCGATGTCCTGCAGACCCCGGCCTTCCTGTGCCGCCAGACCGATTTCATTCATGCCGTCGCCGCCTGCGGCAAGCCGGTCAATATCAAGAAGGGCCAGTTTCTGGCGCCGGGAGACATGAAGAATGTCGTCGACAAGGCGCGCGAGGTGAACAACGGGGCCGACAACCTGATGGTCTGCGAGCGCGGCGCGTCCTTCGGCTACAACAATCTCGTTTCCGACATGCGCAGCCTGGCGATCATGCGCGAGACCGGTTGCCCGGTCGTTTTCGACGCGACGCACAGCGTCCAGTTGCCGGGCGGGCAGGGCGCGACTTCCGGCGGCCAGCGCGAGTTCGTGCCGGTGCTGGCGCGGGCGGCGGTCGCGGTCGGCATTTCCGGGCTGTTCATGGAAACCCACCCGTGTCCCGAAAGAGCCTGGTCGGACGGCCCCAACAGTTGGCCGCTCGATCGCATGGAATCACTGCTGACGACGCTGGTCGCGCTGGACAAGGCGGTCAAGTCGGCCGGATTCGAGGAGTTGCAGCAAACCGCCGGATAGTATCTGATAATCCAGTTTAAGTTGTTATTCCAAACCATTGAAGATAAGGAGTAATCATGAGTTCCATCGTTGATGTTGTGGCACGTGAGATTCTCGATTCACGGGGCAATCCCACCGTTGAAGCCGATGTGCTGCTGGAGAGCGGCGTCATGGGACGGGCAGCCGTGCCGTCCGGCGCTTCGACCGGTTCCCGCGAGGCCATCGAACTGCGCGACGGCGATGCCAGCCGTTTTCTTGGCAAGGGCGTGCAGCAGGCGGTCGAAAACGTCAATACCGAGATTTCCGAAGCCATCGTCGGCCTCGACGCGCAGGAGCAGGCCTTCATCGATCAGACCATGATCGATCTCGA
>CAZKSD010000105.1:0-8345 GCA_964555315.1 uncultured Dechloromonas sp. | reverse complement strand
CGGCGCCACCGGCTGATTTCTGGAGCTGGACGATCAGCTTGAGCTTCATCTTGCGCCGGGACGCCGTTTCGCCGAAGATGGTCCGGATATTGAGCAGTCCGAGGCCGCGTACTTCGAGGAAGTCCCGGAGCATTCCGGGGCAGCGCCCCTCAACCGTCGCCGGCGCGATGCGGCCCATTTCGACAACGTCGTCGGCGACCAGGCCATGGCCGCGCGAGATCAGTTCGAGCGCCAGTTCGGACTTGCCGACGCCCGATTCCCCGGTAATCAGGACACCCATACCGAACACGTCCATGAAGACCCCGTGCAGGTTGACCGTGTCGGCCAGCCGCGCCGAGAGATAGATGCGCAACAAGTCGATCACGGCGGAACATGGCTTGGGCGACACGATGACCGGGGTATCCGAGGTCTTGCAAGCTTCGATCAGTACATTCGGGGGAGTGAGACCGTCAGCGACGAGGACGGCCGGGGGTTTCGCCAGCAGCAACTCATGAAACAGATGGGCGAAACGCCGTTCGCCGATGCGCATGGCCCAGTCGTGTTCTCCCTGGCCCATGACCTGGAGACGCTCCGGGTGAATGATGTTGACGTGGCCTACGACGTCGGCGCCGTAATTGCTGGAAACCTTGATTCCGATCCGGCGGTCGACGCGCTGACCGACCACCCAGTCCAGCAGCAGCTTCTCGCGGTTGTCCTCGTAAAGCTGAACCAGGCTGATGTGGCGAAGCACCGGAGTGACTAGTTCCGGAAGAGGGCGACGATGGCCGCCGAATCCGGCGCCGTAGCCAGGGCATCGCGGAATGGCCGTTCGGCGAAGCGCTGGGCCAGTTCGGAAAGGATTTCCAGATGGAGTTCGGTCGCCTGTTCCGGCACGAGCAGGAAGAACAGCAGATTGACCGCGCGCCCGTCCGGCGCATCGAAGGGAACCGGCGTCTTTAGCCGGACGAACGCTCCGGCTGCCTGTTTCAGACCCTTGATGCGGCCGTGGGGAATGGCCACGCCTTGGCCAAGGCCGGTGGAGCCGAGTTTCTCACGGGCGAACAGACTGTCGAAAACGACGGAACGGGCCAGCCCGAGATGGGTCTCGAAAAGCACGCCAACCTGCTCAAAAACACGCTTCTTGCTGGTCGATTCGAGGTCGAGAAGCACCTGCCCGACGGACAGGATGTTGGTCAGAGGATTCATCGTTGCACCCAAGACAAGACCGCAGGCACCGCTGCGGTCGTTGAGAATTCAGCCAGCCACTTCGTGGGTGGGTCTGTCGCCCCGATGGTGATCCTGAACCTTCTGCTTGTATTTCTGAACCTGGCGGTCCAGCTTGTCGAACAAGGCGTCGATGGCGGCATAGAGGTCGTCCCCGGATTCCTCGACGTGCATGTCCCTGCCGGGCACATGCACCGTCACTTCAGCCTTCTGCTTCAGTTTCTCGACTGACAGGATCACATTGACGCCAGTAACCTTGTCAAAATGGCGAACCACGGGGTCCAGCTTGTTCTCGACGTACAGTCGCAATGCTGGCGTGACTTCGATGTGGTGACCAGCAATCTGCAGATTCATTTTTTCTCCTCTCGCTACAGGGTCTTGCGTAAATTGACCGGCGGAATGTTGAGCGACTCGCGGTATTTTGCCACCGTTCGGCGAGCTACGACAATTCCCTGCTGGCCTAGTATTTCGGATAATTGGCTATCCGACAAGGGCTTCTTGCCATCTTCGGCACCCACCAACTGCTTTATCAGGGCGCGAATGGCCGTGGCCGAGCATGCGCCACCGCTGTCGGTGGAGACATGGCTGCCAAAGAAGTATTTCAATTCGAAGATCCCGCGCGGCGTGGCCATGTATTTCTGGCTGGTCACCCGTGACACGGTCGACTCGTGCAGACCAAGAATATCAGCAATCTCGCGCAGGACCAACGGGCGCATCGCCACTTCGCCATGCTCGAAAAACTGCCGCTGGCGATCGACGATGGCCTGCGTCACCCGTTGAATCGTTTCGAAGCGCTGCTGCACGTTCTTGATCAGCCACCGTGCTTCCTGCAACTGTCCCGTCAGGTTGCCGTTGCCGCGCCTTTGCCGGCCCAGCATCTCGGCATAGAGCCGGTTGATGCGCAGCCGCGGGTAGGCATCCGGGTTGATGTAGGCCGTCCACTGGCCCCTGAGTTTCTTGACGATGACATCGGGCGTGATGTAACGCGCCTCCATCTGCGCGAAGCGCGACCCCGGCCGCGGATCGAGGCTGACAATCAGCGCATGCGCCGCCTTGAGCGCCTGTTCGGTGCACTCGGCAAGGCGGCGGATTCGGGCGAAGTCGCGCGCCGCCAGAAGTTCGAGGTGCTTCTCGACGATCACCAGCGCCAGTCGCTGGTCGCTGGATTCCGGGAGCGCCTTGAGCTGCAGCGCGAGGCACTCCTGCGGACTGCGGGCGCCGATCCCCGTCGGCTCGAAACTCTGGATATGGCACAGGGCGATTTCCAGATCTTCGAGCTCGACCTCGTACTCCGGAGGGATGCCTTCCAGGAGTTCGGCGAGCGGTGTCGCCAGATAGCCGTCATCGTCGAGCGCGTCGATCAGGAAGCGCACGAGACTGCGGTCGCGCTCGCCAAGTTGCATGACACCCAGCTGCCAGGTCAGGTGATCGCGCAGGCTGGGCGTGCTGCCATGAATGTCCTGGGCATCGCCGTCATCGTCGTCATCGCGACCGGCGCCGGTGAACGTGCCGGCATCCGAATTCCAGCGATCATCGTCGACGTCTTGCGCTGCGCCAGGAGCGGTCATCTCGCGATCGTCGCGTACATCGCGCTCTTCACGTTCGTCATGATCGGCGCGTTCGGCCGCTTCGCTGCGCGGCGCATCGAATTGCTGCGCGGAAGCGAACGATTCGCTGGCGCCGTCGTCGGCGCGTTCCAGCATCGGGTTCTCGAGCAGGTAGTTTTCGATTTCCTGCTGCATCTCGACCGTCGACAACTGCAGGAGCTTGATCGACTGCTGCAACTGGGGGGTAAGCGCCAGATGCTGCGAAAGTTTTAGCTGGAGAGCGGGTTTCATCGGTCGGGCGTCTCGCTGCCGGGTTCGCGGCTCACAGCTTGAAGTGCTCGCCCAGATAGACCTTGCGCACGCTCTCGTTGCCGACGATTTCGTCGGAGCGTCCGGCGGCAAGCACGCGCCCCTCATTGATGATGTAGGCGTGGTCGCAGATCCCCAGCGTTTCCCGGACATTATGGTCGGTAATCAGGACGCCGATTCCGCGCTCCTTGAGAAAGCGGATGATTTTCTGGATTTCCAGCACGGCAATCGGGTCGACCCCGGCAAACGGTTCGTCGAGCAGGATGAAGCGCGGATTGGTCGCCAACGCGCGGGCGATCTCCACCCGCCGCCGCTCGCCGCCCGACAGCGCCGCCGCATTGATGTGGCGGACATGGCCGATATGCAATTCATCGAGCAGGCCCTCGAGGCGATCGTTGAGCTCCGCTTCCGGAATGTTCAGCAATTCCAGGACCGCCCGGATGTTCTCCGCCACGGTCAGCTTGCGGAAGATCGAAGCCTCCTGCGGCAGATAGGAAAGGCCCTGACGCGCCCGGCTATGCATCGGCAGATGAGTCAGGCGGGCGTCGTCGATATGCACCTCGCCGCCGTCGGCGGGAGCGAGACCGACGATCATGTAGAAACAAGTCGTCTTGCCCGCGCCATTGGGCCCGAGCAGGCCGACCACCTCACCGCTCTTGACGTCGAAGGAAACATCGGTGACCACGGTGCGCGCCTTGTACTTCTTGCGCAGATTGCTGGCCGCCAGCTTGGAAACAGCCGAATCGCTCATTCTTCGGCTCCGCGCATCACGCCGCGAATCGCTTCGCCCGAGAAACCGCGATGTTGCAGGAAACGCATCTGCCTGCCGCGCTCCGTTGCATCGACTGGCAACCGGCCGAATTTCCTCGCCCAGACGGCCCGGCAACGCGCCGCTTCATCGCCGCCTTCGGGCAGCGCGGCGGCAATGTCGTCGTCGCTTATCCCGTGCTGGCGCAACTCCTGCTTCAGTCGCGCATTGCCGTAGCGCACGGCGCGCGCCGCGACACGCTCGCTCGCGTAGCGCTGATCGGAAAGCAGACCCTCGGCCTGCAGGGCATCGAGCACGGAATCCAGTTCGTCCTCCGACGCGGCGGCGGCGAGTCTCGCCTTCAACTCGGCCCGGCTGTATTCCCGCCGGGCAAGCAGCCGCAGCGCGGCAACCCGCAGCGCATGGCCGGCATCAGGCATCGCCCGGCGCCGACTTGGTCGGCTTGATCACGGTGCCGCTGGCGGCTTCACGAATGCGCGTTTCGATTTCCCGGGCGATCTCGGGATGACCGCGCAGGAATTCACGCGCATTGTCCTTGCCCTGGCCGATCTTCTCCCCCTTGTAGGCGTACCAGGCGCCGGACTTGTCGACCAGCTTGTGGGCGACGCCCATTTCGACAATTTCGCCCTGCCGCGAAATGCCCTCGCCGTAGAGGATGTCGAAGATGGCTTCGCGGAACGGCGGCGCCACCTTGTTCTTGACCACCTTGACCTTGGTTTCGCTGCCGATCACCTCGTCACCGCGTTTGATCGCGCCGATGCGCCGGATATCGAGGCGGACCGACGCGTAGAATTTCAGCGCGTTGCCGCCGGTCGTGGTTTCCGGCGAGCCGAACATCACGCCGATCTTCATGCGGATCTGGTTGATGAAGACAACCAGAGTATTTGTCTTCTTGATGTTTGCGGTCAGCTTGCGCAGCGCCTGGCTCATCAGGCGGGCGTGCAGGCCGACCATCTGGTCGCCCATCTCGCCCTCGATCTCGGCGCGCGGGGTCAGCGCCGCCACGGAGTCGATGACGATGATGTCGACCGAGCCGGAACGCACCAGCATGTCGGCGATTTCCAGCGCCTGCTCGCCGGTGTCCGGCTGCGAAATCAGCAGCTCGCCGACATTGACGCCGAGCTTCTGCGCGTACTGCGGGTCGAGCGCGTGTTCGGCGTCGATGAAGGCAGCGACGCCGCCGAGCTTCTGCATTTCGGCGACGACCTGCAGGCACAGCGTGGTCTTGCCGGAAGATTCGGGACCGTAAATCTCGACCACCCGGCCGCGCGGCAGGCCGCCGACACCGAGCGCGATGTCGAGGCCCAGCGAACCGGTGGAGACGACCTGAATGGCTTCGTCAATCTCCCCGTCTCCCATCTTCATGATGGA
Organism: uncultured Dechloromonas sp.; assembly: GCA_964555315.1. Taxonomy (GTDB): domain Bacteria; phylum Pseudomonadota; class Gammaproteobacteria; order Burkholderiales; family Rhodocyclaceae; genus Azonexus. Next base: position 3,146 of record CAZKSD010000105.1, on the reverse strand, counting down.
ACCCTTGCCGAACTGCTTTTCAATCTGCTGCAGCGCCGCTGCGAGCGCCTTCGCCTTGTTGTCGTCCATTGCGATACCTCGGAAATTTGACGGGATTATGGCACAGGGGCCGGAGATGGAACAAAAATTGCTGAATGGGAAATCATTTTGCCAGGGCGCCAAAATTTCCCGTTAGCCGGGCCAGGCTATCGGCCGGGCTGACCACACCCCGCCCGCCCGCATCTCGCGCGGGTGCCGGCGGCCATGAAAATGCACTAAGCGACGCGCCCATTCGACACAGGCGCGTTCCGTTCTTATGCTGTAGTGCTTGTAGCGAACGGTTTCACGAACGCGATCAAGCAGGGTAACGGGTTGATTGGACTCCATGCCGTATTTTGGGGCGATTTGAATACTGTTGATATGTACAGTAGTCGATGTCTCACCGTCTGGCAAGCGCTTTCGGTGGCGCCATGCCGCCCGGCGTAGACGTCACCACGCCAGGATATACGGCGCGAACGCCGCGTACGCCGGGGTGTCGCCGTGTTTTACCGCCGTATAACACCCGGCGATATGTAAGCTGTCTCGGCCAACGCCCAGCCGGTCGGAACTTCCAGGCTGCCTTGCTGCCCCAAATAGGCGGCTGCCCGGCAGCATATACGGTGGATATGCCGCCCACTTCACGTAGGCAACTCAATCACCATCACTTTTTGAGGAGAAATCATGAATACCGAACCCAACAACTACCCGCCCATGAGTCCCTATCTCACCGTGAAGGACGCAAGCAAGGCCATCGAGTTTTATAAAGCCGCTTTCGGCGCAACGGAAATCTTCCGGCTCACCGACGCGAGAACCGGTGCTGTCGGCCATGCCGAACTCATGGTTAATGGCAGCCACATTATGCTTGCCGATGAGAATCCAGCATGGGGCAATAAATCACCGCTGAGCCTTGGCGGCACTGCCGTGAGCTTTAGCCTGATGGTGGAGAATGCTGACGCAGCCGCAGAACGCGCGCGTGCCGTCGGCGCAACTGTTGAAATGCCACCGACTGATATGTTCTATGGTTTCCGCAGTGCCGGAATCAGCGACCCCTTTGGGCACAAATGGATGCTTCAGCATCAAATTGAAAACGTCTCGCACGAAGAAATGCAGAAACGTTGGGATGCAATGCTGGTTTCCGGAAATACGGGTTGCCCAAATACCGACAAATGACGAGCCAGCCTAACGTTGCGCTCAAGCGGGACGGTCGCTATCGCGCCCGCCCCTTAGCTTTACGTTACTCTTCCTGACTTTGCCGCACAGCGCCGGTTAGCTCTATGTTGGGCCTCTCACAGCGTGACCATTCGGCCTTGCATTCAAGGTTGCGCGTTGGTATCCAAGTGGATACAATGCGGGCATGAACACCTTTGAGCGCTCCGAGGAATTCGACGCTTGGCTTGCCGGTTTGAAAGACAAGGTGGGTCGCGCCCGGATTGCCCATCGTATTCGGTCTGCCGAGCACGGCAATTTTGGCGACTGTGAGCCGGTGGGCGAAGGCGTCTCTGAAATACGCGTTCACTTCGGTCCGGGTTATCGAGCATATTTCACGCGGCGCGCAGAGGTAGTCTATTTGCTTCTCCTGGGCGGCGACAAGTCCTCGCAGAAGCGTGATATCAAGCGCGCCATTGAGATGGCGCGGGCTCTGGATAAGGAGTGAACCATGACCAAATTTGCCCCCTTCGATGCTGCGGACTACCTCGATGATGAAGAAACCATCGCGGAATACATAACCGCCGCGCTGGAAGATACCAATCCCGATGTATTTCTAACTGCCGTGCGTGATGTGGCCCGCGCCCGTGGCATGGCACAACTCGCCAAGGATGCTGGCCTTGGTCGTGAGAGCCTTTACAAGGCACTCACGCCCGGCGCCAAGCCACGCTATGACACGATGCTCAAGCTGCTCCATGCTCTCGGCGTCAAGCTCTCCGCTTCTCCCATAGCTTCATAAGCTACTTGCTGCTTTCAATTACGGGGCCCAACCCATCATTCCACCGGACTGCCTTCGGCAGCCGGTGAATTTGACGTTGCAGCCATGAGAACGTCACTACCACTTACCCTGTGCTCCATTGGCGGACTCTGCAATTCAGCCTACCCATTTTATGAGTGCAGCATAGCGAATCGGCCGGACCGGCAAGCGGGCCGGCGATGGATTTGGCCCGTTTTTCGGCGTCGACCGCAACCGGCCATCCGGCGCGGACATCGCTGCTGCAGCGCAACAGCCTTATAATCCCCGCGTTTTCAACTCCTTGCCCGCGAGCAGCACGGCATGCTGATCTGGTTCGTGGTCCTCTACCTGATGCTGTCGATCGGCATCGGCCTCTACGTCGCCACCCGTGTCCATACGGCCAAGGATTTCGCGGTGGCCGGCCGCCACCTGCCGCTGCCGGTCGTCACCGCCACCGTGTTCGCCACCTGGTTCGGCGCCGAGGCGGTGTTCGGCGTTTCCGCGACCTTCGTCAAGGACGGCCTGCGCGGCGTCGTCGCCGACCCCTTCGGTTCCTCGCTGTGCCTGATCATCGCCGGCTTCTTCTTCGCCAAAAAACTCTACAAGCTCAACATCCTGACCCTCGGCGATTATTACCGCCTGCGTTACAACCGCAGCGTGGAGGTGCTGACCACGCTCTGCATCGTCGCCTCCTACCTCGGCTGGGTGTCGGCGCAGATCAAGGCGCTCGGGCTGGTCTTCAATGTCGTCACCGACGGCTTCGTCAGTCAGACGGCGGGCATGATCCTCGGCGCCGCCATCGTCCTCACCTACACCACCTTCGGCGGCATGCTCTCGGTCGCCATCCTCGATTTCGTGCAGATGGGCGTCATCATGGGCGGCATGCTGTACATCGGCTACCTCGTTTCCGGTTTGACCGGCGGGGTGGAATTGGTCATCAATCACGCGTCGACCGCGGGCAAGCTCGATTTCTTCCCGCCGCCCGACCCCTGGCAATGGCTGACCTTCCTCGGCGCCTGGATGACCATGATGCTCGGCTCGATCCCGCAGCAGGACGTCTTCCAGCGCATCACCTCGGCGAAGACGTCGACCATCGCCATCTGGGGCTCGATCCTCGGCGGTTCGATCTACTTCTGCTTCACCTTCGTGCCGATGTTCATCGCCTATTCGGCGACGCTGATCGACC
>CAZKSD010000104.1:0-8639 GCA_964555315.1 uncultured Dechloromonas sp. | reverse complement strand
CGTTCGCTGGAGAAACTGGCCGCCGACCTCGCCCGTCCGCGCGGGCGCGACTCGCGCCCCAACCACCTGCGGCGGCGGGCCGGCATCGACGGAGTCAAGGCCGGACTTCTGCGCGAATTCGGGCAAATCGACGGGTCGACCGCACCCGCCGCGCTGGCCGCCGCGATCAAGGCGCTGCCGCTGCCGCTCGTCGCGCCGCGCCCGCTCGCCGAAGCGATCAGCAGCGCCGGCGGCGTCGACTTCGCCGCGCTCGACGAACGCCTGATGCTGCGCGACCTGCCCGGCACCTTTTGTGCCGGCGAAATGCTCGACTGGGAAGCCCCGACCGGCGGCTACCTGCTCACCGCCTGCCTGGCCACCGGCCGCGCGGCCGGGGACGGCGCGGTAGCCTGGCTCGGGCAAGCGCCAGGCAATGGATTCGACGGATAGCATCGTGCAGACACCCGACGGCCTGCGAGTTGTCCGCCGCGCGCACGTCAGTGAGGAAGTATTTTTCGACTGTGCTGCCGCGCCACGTCGGACGCACACGGGGTCGGGCGTCGCGCGGTGCAAAAGTGCCATGGGAGCCTGGCCGCGGTGATTTGCTGCCTGGCGCAGACCGGACATTACCGCTTGGGTCTAACACAAGGCTGACAGCTTCGCTTGTCGCAAGGCTGTCCGGGGGGTAAGCTCCAAAAATTGCTCCCACGACTGCCACGTCCTTGTCCGGCCGTACCTTTCAGCCCCGCCGCATCGACCTTGCGCAACGGTTACTCAGCCGTCGCCCGTGGCCGTCCTTCGCGCCGGCGGCAGCACTGTGCCTCGCCCTGGCGTTGCCGGCCGCTGCCGAGACGCCGATGCTGGCGGCGGTGACCGGGCCGGTCGCGCCGGGTCCTCCCGATGGGGGTGTTCAGAAAGTCGTCGCACAGCGCGTCCTTGCGTTGATCGGCTATACCCGCTGGCCGGTGCCGCCCGAGACGCATCGGCTGTGCATCGTCGGCGATCCCGGGCACACCGGGTTGCTGCAGGCGCACGGCCGCGAAGGGCATCTGCCGCGGCTCGCGGTCAGCCTTCATGGCGACAAGGCAGCGCCGAACGCCGACTGTGACGTGCTCTATTTCGGCGCGATGGCGCGCGCCGGTCGCGAAGCGATCCTCGGGGAGTGGGCCGGCAAACCGGTCCTGACCATGGGCGAGGACGACGACTGTGCCGGCCGGCTGATGTTCTGTCTGGCGATCCGCGGCGACGGGGTGTCGATGCGCGCCAACCTGGATGCGATCTCGCGGGCCGGGGTCAAGGTCAACGCGAATGTCCTCAACTTGTTCGGGCGTAGGAGGTCCCCGGAATGAGTGAACGGAAACCTGACGGGCAGCGGTTAAGGCCGACGCTCCTCGAACTGCTCAACCGGACGACGCTCCGCGCGGTGCTGACGGCGATCCTGCTGGTCGGCGTCTCCAACGTGGTGATCGCGGTCGTGTTGCTGCGGGTGCAGATGGATCACAACCTTGATCTGCTTGGGCGCGCGACGGCCGACACGGTCGAGGCGGCGGTGGTGTTCAGCGACCCCGAGGCGGCGGCCGAAGCGCTGGCCAGGGTCGGCGCGGGAAACAATCTCGCCGCGGTCCGCCTGGTTTCTCCCGAGGGGGCGGAGCTGGCTGCGTGGGCCCGTCGCGGCGGCAACCCCGGCCTGTCCGAGCGCTTCCTGGACACCATTCTGCGCCAGCCGCGCCGCGTGCCCGTCGTCAGGGGCGGGGTGACGATCGCCGAGGTGCAACTGCGGGGTTACGGGGAACCGTTGCTGCGCTTCCTGTTCGTGAGCCTGCTGGTCGGGATGATCGCTTTCGCAGCCAGCGCCCTGCTCGCCTACCGCACGTCCCTGCGCGCCGGGCGCGAGATTGTGCGCCCGCTCGAGGAACTCGCCCGGGTCGCGCATGCCGCCCGCTGCGAGCGCCAGTTCGAACGGCGCATCCCGCCAGCGGCGATCGAGGAACTGCACAGCCTCGGCGACGACTTCAACGCGCTGCTCGCCGAACTGCAGTCCTGGCAGGAGCAGGTCGCCCTCGAGACTGAACAGCTCACCTACCAGGCCAACCATGACCCGCTCACCGGGCTGCACAACCGCCAGTATTTCGAGAAGAAGCTGGCGGCGCGCATCGAGCATGCGCGCATGGCCGGCGAGCGACTCGCCGTGTTCTTCATGGACGGCGACAAGTTCAAGGAAGTCAACGACGAACTCGGCCACGAGGCCGGCGACCAGGTCCTGCAGGGCATGGCCGGTCGCGTGCGCGCCGCGCTGCGCGAGGGTGACACCGTGGCCCGGCTCGGCGGCGACGAGTTCGCCGTGCTGATATCGCCGATCCGCGAGACGGAGCATGCGGTCCACGTCGCCCGGAACATCCTGGCGCGCCTCGAGGAGCCCTTGCGGCTGCCCTGCGGCCAGGTGCGCAAGGCCAGCCTGAGCATCGGCATCGCCTTCTTCCCCGAGGACGGGGGCGCTGCGGTCGATCTGCTAAAATCTGCCGATTCGGCGATGTACCGTGCGAAGAAGGACAACGCTGGCGGCTATGTCGTCGCCGGGTCGCCGACGCGCCAATGACGACGACGTTCAAGGAGACGCAATGACCAGCCATGCCGGCGCCAGCCTCAGGCGCGCCTTTCTTCTCGTTCCGCTGATCTGTGCCGCGCTGCTTGCGGCCGGCTGCGCCAGCGAGCCGCCGGCCAGGCGCGGCCTGACGGCGGAGCAGATCGCCGCATTGAAGGAGCTCGGCTTCAGGCAGGTGGATGAAGGCTGGGAACTGCTGACCGACGCCAACGTCCTCTTCGCCACCGGCGAGTTCAAGCTGACGCCGGAAGCCCGAAGCAATGTCGAACGCATCGGCCGCCGCCTGGCCGAAGTTGACATTCGCCGTGTCCGCGTCGATGGCCATACCGATGCGCAGGGCGGCGAGGTGTTCAACCAGAAGCTGTCGGAGCAGCGCGCGGCGGAAGTCGCGAGCGCCCTGGTCGCCGCCGGGCTGCCGGTAGCGGGCGTCACCGCCCGCGGACTTGGCAAGACTCTGCCAATCGCCGGCAACGAGACGCCGGAAGGGCGCGCGCAGAACCGCCGCGTCGCGATCGTCGTTCTCGAGGACTGAGACGGTCGCCGCGCGACCTGAGGAGGGGGCCAAGCTAGGATTTTCCACGCAGGTCGCTCCCCTCGCCTCGCCAACCTGGCCTCAACCTTCCCTGGACGTCCGCGCGGCTACGGCACGCGGCGCTGCCTCTTCGCTTCTTCTTTGACTCTCTGATTCACCGTTGGCGTCGGGGGCGAAGAAGAGGGCCGCCGCCACGGCATACGGTTGCGGTCGACGGCGGAAAATGGGCCATTTTCATGGCTGCCGATGACCGCGTGCTTCCATGATCCATCCCCAGAGCCAAAGGGGTCGGAGACATTTCCCGATTCCGTCCTGCCGCCTATTCCATTCCAACCCCATTCAGAATCCAAAATCCCCTTGTCCGGCAGGTGTCTGTACCGGCGTGTCGGCCATTTCGTCCGGCCTGACTGGCCTTCCCCGCCGACCGGAATTGTGGCGTATGCCTAACCGGGTGCAGATCGCCTCCGCAAAACATTCGCTGCCCAGTGGCATGCCCAGTTGCAGGGCCTTATGGATGTCATCGACCGCCTCGGCATCGAGTTCGGTTCGGAACAGCGCCCGGTAGGCTGCCCGTCTTTCTTCGTCATCGGGGCCGAGTTGGCGGTAGAGGAGATGCGGGGTGAGGCGTTCGTCCGCCTGTCCCAGCCCGTTGGCGCGGTAGCTCGACCAGCGGTATTGCGCCGGGTCGGCCACCATCCCCGCCCGCACCGGGTTGAGCTCGATGTAGCGCTGGCACGCCAGCAGATAGCGCTCAGCTTGCACCACGCTGGATTTGTAGCGCCCTTCCCACAGGCTGCCGGTGCGCCGGTAGAAGCGGTTGGCGTACTGGACGTAGCGGCGCCCGAGCGATTGCATGAGACGCGACGGGGCGCCCGTTTCCGTCGGTGTCAGCAGCAAATGGACGTGATTGGTCATCAAGGCGTAAGCGTGGATGGCGCAGCCACAAGCGCGAGCCGCCTCTTCCAGCCAATGGAGATAGCAGTGGTAATCTTCATCGGCAAAAAAGCACGGCTCGCGGTTGATGCCGCGCTGAACGATGTGCAGCGGGTAGTCGGCGAGAAGGACGCGGGGGCGGCGGGGCATGGTTATGGGCTCAGTTCAGACAACCAAATGTCTCTGACCCCTTTGGTTTTGTTGGCTCAGAAAATCAAATGTCTCTGACCCCTTTGGTCTGACCCCTTTGGTCTGGACCCCTTTGGTCTGAATTTCATCCGACAAACAGAATGAAAGAAAATAAAATTGATCCGTAAAAGAAATGCAGTAATAAATACAAAATGACATAGGCAATAATTGATGAATGGCTGCATTCATTTGCGTGTGTCAGGAAGTATGGCGCAAGCTCTCTGGGGGGTAATCGGTCGACTTCGAAGAATCCTGGAAATCTATTTCTAACCAGAAGCATCAGGGCTGCGACAAAAATCAGTCCAACCAAAGAGAAAAATACAAAATAATTCTTAAAATCAACGACCCTTGCGCCGATCTGTGAGCCAAGTTGATTTGATAAATAGAAACTTAGAAAATAAAAAATGCCCGGTGAAAAAAATGCGGCGGAAGTTGACTTGAGGTTCAAATAACTAATCCATTTCTCAAGACGCATGTTGCTCCAGTGGATCAAGGCCGATAACAGAAATTGGAAACTGGGGAAATTGGGATCAGGTCTTGCGTTACCGCATATGCCCAATTGTGCTACGGTTCGTTGCAGACTGTGTGCTTGGGCTTAGGCTCTCCATGTTGGTGCACGGTGATTCTGTACTCGCCTGTACCCTGTTGCGGTCGACAGCGAAAAATGGCCAATTTTCAAATGCGCGAACGGTCGCTAGGATTCCGCGATCCATCGCTGTTCACCCAACAATGCGGCGATAAAGCGCAAAACGCCGGGCGTCGATCTGCCCGGCGGCGACGGCGGCGACGAGCGCGCAATCCGGCTCGCGGTCGTGGCGGCAGTCGCGGAAGCGGCACTGGCCGAGGAAGGGGCGGAACTCGCGGAAGGCGTGCTCGATTTCCTGGCGGTCGAGGTGGCCGAGACCGAATTCCTGCAGGCCGGGCGAGTCGATCAGGTGGCTGTCGGCGTCGAGGTGATAGAGCGTGGCGTGCGTCGTCGTGTGCTTGCCGGAATCGAGCGCCTGCGAGATCTCGCGCGTCTTCGCCTGCGCCTCGGGCGCCAGCGCATTGACCAGCGTCGACTTGCCCATTCCCGACTGGCCGACGAGGACGCTGGTGCGCCCCTGCAGTTGCGGGCGCAAGTCTTCGGCGTGGTCGCGCGCCGAGAGTTCGACGATGCGGTAGCCGAGGCCGGCGAACACGGCCAGTTGGTCGCGCGCCGCCGGCAATTTGTCGGTCAGGTCGCACTTGTTGAGGACGATCAGCGGCTCGATTTCCTCGCTTTCGGCGGCGAGCAGAGCGCGCGTGACCAGTTCGTCGGAGAATGCCGGCTCGCTGGCGACGACGATGACGATCTGGTCGACGTTGGCGGCGATATGCTTCTGGCGGACCTCGTTGGAGCGGTAGAGCAGGCTGGTGCGCGGCCGGATGGCCTCGATCACGCCCTGGTCATCCGAGGTGCGCTGGATGTCGACGCGGTCGCCGCAGGCGACCTCGCTGCGCTTGCCGCGCGGGAAGCAGGGCAGCAGGCCGCCGTCGGGAAGCTCGACGACGTACTGGCGGCCATGGGCGGCGACGACGCAGCCTTCCATCAGCGGGCTGTGGCCTGGAGCCTGGCGATGCGCACCACGGCCGGCGGGTGGGAGTCGTAGAACAGCGAATGCAGGGGGTCGGGGGTCAGCGTCGCCGCATTGTCCTCGTAGAGCTTGACCAGCGCCCGGCCGAGAGCGGCCGCCTCCGTCCGCGCGGCGGCGTAGGCATCGGCCTCGAACTCGTGGCGGCGCGAGATCCAGCTCAGCACCGGGGTGAAGGGAAAGGTGAACACGGGCGCGACGAGGAAGAACAGGATCAGCGCCAGCGCCGTGCTTTGCGCCGGGACGCCGAGGCCGGCGTAGAACCAGGGCGCGTCGATCAGTTGGCCGAGCAGCCAGAGGAAGCCGAGCGAGGCGGCGAACATCAGGACGATGCGCTTGAGCACATGGCGGCGGCGGAAGTGTCCCAGTTCGTGGGCGAGCACGGCCTCGACCTCGGGCGGCGCCAGGCGCTCGAGCAGGGTATCGAAGAAGACAATGCGCTTGTTGTTGCCGAAGCCGGTGAAATAGGCGTTGCCGTGGCTGGAGCGCTTCGAGCCGTCCATCACGAAGAGGCCGGAGGAGCGGAAGCCGCAGCGGGACAACAGCGCCTCGATGCGCGACTTCATCTCGCCGTCCGCGAGCGGCGAGAACTTGTTGAACAGCGGCGCGATCCATGTCGGGTAGACGAACAGGATCAGCAGGTTGAAGGCGCTCCAGAAGACCCAGACCCAGAACCACCAGGCGCTGCCCATGACCGCCATCAGCCAGAGCACGGCCAGGATCACCGGGGCGCCGATGACGATGCCGAGCAGCGTGTGCTTGAGCAGGTCGGCGCAGAATAGCGCGAGCGTCATGCGGTTGAATCCATAGCGCGCCTCGATGACGAACTGGCGATGGAGCGCGAAGGGCAGGTCGACGGCCGCCCCGATCGCCATGACGCTGAAGATCAGAGCCAGTCCGTAGACCAGACCGTCGGCACGCGCCGCCCAGAATTCATGCAGCCAGGCCAGCCCGCCGCCGAGCGTCAGGGCAAGCAGCAGCGCCGCATCGACCAGGGTCGTCAGAATGGCCAGCCGGTTGCGGTCGACCGTGTAATCGGCGGCTTTTTGGTGGGCCGCCAGCGAAATGCGCTCGGCGAACCCGGCCGGGACGGCGCCGCGATGCGCGGCGACGCAGCGGATCTGGCGCAGCGTCAGCCACAGGCGCCCGGCAAGGGTCAGGGCGCAAGCGGCAAGAAACAGAAGGGTGAAATCGGCGCTCACGAAACTGGCTGCGAAGCTATGAGAAAATGTTCGTCTTCAAGGTCTTGGACAATTATATGACAGGCAACGCAAACAACCTCGTCTGGCTGGACATGGAAATGACCGGGCTCGATCCGGACGGCGACCGGATCATCGAGATGGCGATGGTGGTGACCAATTCCGAACTGGAACTGGTGGCGGAGTCGCCGTCCTGGGCGGTCCACCAGACCGACGCCGCGCTGGCCGCCATGGACGAATGGAACCAGAAGACGCACGGCCGCTCGGGACTGATCGACCGGGTCAGGGCGTCGGCGCTGGACGAGGCAGCGGTCGAATTGCTGGCACTGGAGTTCCTGAAGAGATACTCCACCAAGGGTCATTCGCCGATGTGCGGCAACTCGATCGGCCAGGACCGCCGCTTCATGGCCCGCCACATGCCGACGCTCGAGGGCTTTTTCCACTATCGGAACCTTGATGTCAGTACCCTGAAGGAACTCTGCAGGCGCTGGCAGCCTGAAGTCTACAAGGGTTTCAAGAAGAAGGGGCGGCATACGGCACTGGCTGATATCCACGAGTCGATTGACGAGCTCAGGTATTACCGCGAGCATTTCCTCAAAGGCTGAGCATTGGTCGCGCCCGACGGGGACCCTGTCGCGGTCAACGCCGGTAAAGACGGAATTTTTCCTTGCGTTCGCCGGGGCGGTTGCCTTCCCAGACCCGGGTCCACGTTCCGTTCGGGGCAGCGAGATCCTTGCTGCTGTTGCCCGTGACCAGCAGCCAGTTGCATTCCCTGCCGGCGGCCGAGTTCACCGCGGCCGGTTCGATGCCGATGAAATAGGCGAGCGACGCGCGCTGGGTGTTGCTGAGTCCGCGTTCGGCCAGGCAGCCATGGTCGGCGGGGAGCGCCTGGGCGATGGCCTCGGCGACCGGACGATAGGTCTTGCCGTAGTCGAACCAGGGCAGGATCAGCGATGTCGCCATCAGCCACAGCGTGGTGAAGCCGAGCGTCCAGTGGGTCAGGCTGCGGTACGGCGAGCGCGGCGCGGTGGCGATCAGCCAGATCCACCAGACCGTGGCCACTATGCCGATCGCGAACGCCGCCAGTTCGAAGTGCCCGACGAACCCCGGGCGCAGCACGACCACCCGGGAGGCCAGGCGGGCCGGCCAGCCGAGCGCCATCGCCGACCATGTCACCCAGAGGAGGGCGATGAAGAAACTGAAGGTCGTCATCGCGAACCAGTCGAAGGCGCTGGCCGTGCCGCGGCGCAGGGCCAGGGCGCCGGGCGTGGCGAGCAGGGCCAGCGGCGGCAGCAGGAGCAGGGCGGGAATCTCGCGCGGCCGGAATGCCAGCGCGAGCATCAGCAGCGTCAGGAGCAGGAAGGCCAGGGGCAGCAACTGCGGCGTCGCCGTGATGGCGTGGCGCCGGGTCCACAACGACCATGCCGCGAGCGGCAGCGCCGGGAAGGCGAACCATGGCAGCAGCGACAGGAAGCGGCCGGCGCCGAAGAACGAAAAGGGTGTCCGCAGCGGGACCAGTTCGGTGTTCAGCCAGCCATGGAAGCGCGCGGGTTCGTAGGCGAGCAGCAGCAGCGGCCAGGGCAGGATCAGGA
>CAZKSD010000103.1:0-8714 GCA_964555315.1 uncultured Dechloromonas sp. | reverse complement strand
CAACGCTGGCCAGCGCCTGCTGCAGCAGTTCGGTCAGCTTGGATTTGACATCGTGAGCCATTGATTCGAGGCAGGAAAGGCAAACGGGGATTATACGCCGTGGCTGCGCGGGTATTACAAAATGCCCCGACTCCGGGAAGCCACTCGCCGCACCTGCGTGTTAGCATGGTCGTTTGACTCCTTCCCTGCCCGTTCGCGTCCCCCGCCACCCATGCGCCTCTTCCGCCTGCTCAAGATCGCCGCCGTCGCCAGCCGCTTCGGGCTGGACGAAATGGTGCTCGAGCACGAGCCAAGCGGTCGCCTTGTCCGCTTCACCAATGCGCTGCAGTTCTGGCGCGACCTCTCGGCCCCCCGGGCGGCACGGCTGCGCATGGCGCTGGAGGCGCTGGGGCCGATCTTCGTCAAGTTCGGCCAGGTGCTGTCGACCCGCCGCGACCTGCTGCCGACCGACATCGCCGACGAACTCGCCAAACTGCAGGATCGCGTGCCGCCCTTCGATTCGCATCTGGCGCTGGCGGAAATCGAGAAGGCGTATCACCGTCCGGCGAGCGACGTCTTTGCCGAATTCGACCCGGTGCCGGTCGCATCGGCCTCGATCGCCCAGGTTCACTTCGCCCGGCTGAAGGAAGAGGATGGCGGCCACGAAGTCGCGGTCAAGATCCTGCGCCCGAACATGCTGTCGGTCATCGAGCATGACCTCGCCCTGCTCGACACCTTCGCCATCTTGCTCGAAAGACTGTGGTCGGATGCCAGGCGCCTGAAGCCGCGCGAGGTGGTCGCCGAGTTCGCCAAGTACCTGCGCGACGAACTCGACCTGATGCGCGAGGCGGCCAATGCCTCGCAACTGCGCCGCAACTTCACCAACTCGACGCTGCTGGTCGTGCCTGAGGTGTACTGGGACCACTGCACGCGGACCGTCATGGTCATGGAGCGCATGAAGGGGACGCCGATTTCGCAGGTCGACCGGCTGCGGGCCGATGGCATCAGCCTGCCCAAGCTCTCGGCGGCCGGCGTCGAGATCTTTTTCACCCAGGTCTTCCGCGACGGCTTCTTCCATGCCGACATGCATCCGGGCAACATCTTCGTCGCCCCCGACGGCCGCTACATCGCCCTCGATTTCGGCATCGTCGGCACGCTGACCGACAGCGACAAGAACTACCTGGCGCAAAATTTCCTCGCCTTCTTCCGCCGCGACTACAAGCGTGTCGCCGAGGCGCACATCGAATCCGGCTGGGCGCCCAAGGACACCCGGGTCGACGAGTTCGAGTCGGCCATCCGCTCGGTGTGCGAGCCCATATTCGACAGGCCGCTGAAGGACATTTCCTTCGGCAAGGTCCTGTTGCGCCTGTTCCAGACGTCGCGCCGCTTCAACGTCGAGATCCAGCCGCAACTGGTCATGTTGCAGAAGACGCTGCTCAACATCGAGGGCCTCGGCCGCCAGCTCGACCCGGAACTCGACCTGTGGACGACCGCCAAACCCTTCCTCGAGCGCTGGATGAGCGAACAGGTCGGCCAGCGCGGACTGCTGCGCGCCTTCCAGCAGGAAGCCCCCTACCTGGCGCGCACCGTGCCGCAACTGCCGCGCCTGATTCACCGGGCGCTGGCGCGCGAACCGGCCGCCGACCTGCAGGGGCAACTCGAACGCCTGATCGCCGCCCAGAAACAGCAGAGCCGCTGGCTGGCCGCAATCGCGCTACTGCTGGCCGCGCTGATCGGACTGCTGCTCTATTGAAGCCCGATGCCGCCTCCCTCGCTCGACACTTACACCGAAAAACACCTGCGTGACTGGCTTGGCCAGCGCGAACTGGACAAGGCGCGCGGCTATGTCGACGTCGTCCAGGACCTTGAAATCGCGTCCGAATTCATCCGTGCCATCGTTCCCGGCAGCGCCCGCAGACCTTATGTGGCGACGGCCAGACTGGTCACCGGCCGGCTCGGCGTGCCGGTCCTGTTCAGCAACTGCAGTTGCCCGGTCGGCAGTCACTGCAAACACGTCGCGGCCATGCTGCTGCGCGCCATCGCCGAACGCAACGTCCCGGACCGCGTCAGCCCCGGCGTTCTGTCGTGGGTCGAGGACCTGCGCCGCGCGTCGATTGCCGTGGCCAAGAAGAAGGCGCGTCCGTCCGGCAGCCGCCAGCAGCTCTTCTACCTGCTGAAATGGACGCCGGACCAGCGTCATTTCGGCATCGAGATCGCCAAGGGCAAGTTCCCCGACAGCGCCGAGGAGTGGTGGAACATCGAACGCGCGCTGGTCAATCCGCCGCAGTTCGTCAGCGAGGAAGATCTCGGTGTCCTGCGCGCCTTGTGGGCCGACCGCCTGCATGAGGCCGGCGGGCTGCGCGCCTTCGGCCTCGGGCCGCGGCAAGGCGTCCAGGTGCTCGAGCGCCTGGCGCGCAGCGGCCGCCTCTACGTCGACAATGGCGACGGTCTGCCGCTGGCCGAAGGCAGCCCGCGCCCGGCCCGGGTCGCCTGGCGTGTGGACGCGCGCGGCCAGCAGCGTCCGCAACTGATCGCCGAACCGCCGGCGGCGCTGATCGTCCCGTTGCAGCCTCCGTGGTATGTCGACATCGGCGAAGGCGAAGCCGGCCCGATCGAGGTCGCCGGCAATCCGGCGGTGATCAGCCGGCTGTTCAGCCTGCCGCCACTCTCGGCCAGGGAAGCGGCGGTCGTCGCCGAGACCCTGGCCGAACTTGCCCCCGAATTGCCAAAACCGGCGGAGGACGCGACGGTCCACCTGCGCGTCGTCGATGCGCCGCTGCAGCCGGTCCTCCAGATCGACACCATCGCGACCCACGGCAACCGCGCCTGGCGCGGCTACGCAAGCAGCCTGACCGGCGACGCTTTCGATGTCGCCCGGCCGCTCTTCCGCTACGCCGACGTCGATGTCCGGCCCGGCGATCACCACGAGTTCATCACCCTGCCGGAAGGCGAGACGGTCCACCTCAAGCGGCGCCCCGAGGCGGAAATATGTGCTTTGCAGGCGTTGACCGCAGCCGGCTTCGAGAAGATTCCGTCGCACATCCTCGACACCTTCGGGCGTCCGCCGGAAGGGTTTTTCGGGCTGGCCAGCGAACCCGCCTGGATCATTTTCATGCGCGACGGCCGCGACGCCTTGCGCGCTGCCGGCTGGCAGGTCGAATACCCGGACGATTTCCGCCACCACCTGCTCGAGGTCGATGGCTGGGAAGCCGATCTCGTCGCGTCCGACAACGGCTGGTTCGATCTCGACATGGGCATCATCGTCGACGGCCGGCGCCTGGCGCTGGCTCCGCTGCTCGCCGCGCTGTTCCGTCGCGACGCCCGCTGGCTGGACAGCGCGTTGATCGACGCCATTGCCGACGACGAGCCGATCGAGTTGCAGACGCCGCTGCGGCAGCGCGTCCGTGTTCCGGCGAGCCGCATCAAGCCGCTGGCGGCGACGCTGATCGACCTCTTCGACGGCTTTTCCGGCGGCGACACGCTGCGCGTCTCGCGCTTCGACGCGCCGCGACTGGCCGAACTCAACGACACCAGCCGCTGGCAGTTCCGGGGCCAGGGCGACATCCTGGCGCTCGCTGACCAGTTGCGCGCCGCCCAGGGGATATCGAGCATCGCCTCGCCGGCCGGCCTGCGTCTCGAACTGCGCGACTACCAGAAGGAAGGCCTCGCCTGGCTGCAGTTCCTGCGCGAGCAGAATCTCTCGGGCATCCTCGCCGACGACATGGGGCTGGGCAAGACGGCGCAGACGCTGGCCCACCTGCTGCTCGAAAAGGAAGCCGGGCGCCTCGACCGGCCGGCATTGATCGTCCTTCCGACCTCGCTGATCTTCAACTGGAAGCACGAAGCCGCGCGCTTCGCCCCGGACCTCCGGGTGCTCTCGTTGCACGGCCCGGAACGCAAGAGCCGCTTCGCCGATATCCCCGGGCACGACGTGATCCTGACCACCTACCCGCTGCTCTGGCGCGACGCCGGCGAACTGTTGCGGTACCGCTACCACCTGCTGATCCTCGACGAGGCGCAGACCGTCAAGAACGCGCAGAGCCGCGGCGCCGAGGCCGTGCGCAGGATCGATACCCGGCATCGCCTGTGCCTGACCGGCACGCCGCTGGAGAATCATCTCGGCGAGTTGTGGAGCCAGTTCGACTTCCTGCTGCCCGGCTTTCTCGGCGGTGGCCGGCAGTTCGCCAGGCACTGGCGGACGCCGATCGAAAAACAGAACGACAGCCGGCGGCGCGACCTGCTCGCCCGCCGCATCCGGCCCTTCATCCTGCGCCGCAAGAAGGAAGATGTCGCCCAGGAGCTGCCGCCCAAGACCATCATCGTGCGCAATGTCGAACTCGAAGGCGGGCAACGCGATCTCTACGAAACGGTACGCGCGGCGATGGACGTCAAGGTGCGCGACGAAATCGCCAGCAAGGGCTTCAGCCGCAGCCAGATCGTCATCCTCGACGCGCTCCTGAAGCTGCGCCAGGTCTGCTGCGACCCGCGCCTGGTCAAGGCCGGTTCGGCGCGCAAGGTCAGGGAACGCGCCAAGCTCGACCTGCTGATGGCGATGCTGCCGGAGCTGGTCGACGAGGGCCGGCGTATCCTCGTCTTCTCGCAATTCACCAGCATGCTGGCGCTGATCGAAAGCGAGCTGGCCGCCGCCGGACTCGACTACGCGCTGCTGACCGGCGACACCGGCGACCGCGAAACGCCGATCCGCCGCTTCCAGGAAGGCGAGGTGCCGATCTTCCTGATCAGCCTCAAGGCCGGCGGGGTCGGCCTCAACCTGACCGCCGCCGACACCGTGATCCACTACGACCCGTGGTGGAACCCGGCGGTCGAGAACCAGGCCACCGACCGCGCCCACCGTCTCGGTCAGGACAAGCCGGTATTCGTCTACAAGCTGATCGTCAGCGGCAGCATCGAGGAGAAGATTCTCGCGCTGCAGGAACGAAAGGCCGAACTGGCCGCCGGCATCCTCTCCGAGGATCGCGGCGTCGATCTCAAGTTCGGCAGCGACGATCTCGCGGCGCTGTTCGAGCCGCTGCCAAATTGATCGCCGGCCTGCCGGACGATGGACGGTGCCTCCTCAGCCGGCGCCATCATCGGTTGGCTGCTACCGCTTGCGGCGCATTACTTCATTGCGGATTTCCGCGTAGTGCTCACGGGTCTCGGACTCGATAAGGGACATACCGAGACTGATTGGCAGGAAGGTATCCGAACCGTTGGCGTGCTTCCAGCATCCCGAGGCCATCCCGCCGGCGCCAACCCGCCCGAACCGGCCGCTTTGCGGCACAATGCGGTCATGGACGGATCCAGACGATGAAGGTTACCCTCCTCCACACGGACTCGCCGTATCGCGGTTTCTTCGAGATGCGGCGCCTGACGCTCGAACATGAACGTTTCGCCGGCGGCAGTTGCGGGCCGCTGGTGCGCGAGGTGTTGCACCGCAGCGATGTCGCCGCCGTTCTCCTGCACGACCCGGCGGCGGACAGGATCGTCCTCGTCGAGCAGTTCCGGGCCGGCGCCTTCGTCGCCGGCGAGGATCCCTGGCTGGTCGACATCGTCGCCGGCCGCATCGAGAGCGGACAATCGCCCGAGGCGGCGGCGATGCGCGAGGTGCAGGAGGAAACCGGGCTGACGCCGGGAGCGCTCGAGACCATCGGCACCTTTTTCACGGCGCCCCACTTGTCGAGCGAACGCGTGCACCTTTTTTGCGCCTGCGTCGATTCCAGCCGCGTCGCCGGTTTCCACGGGATCGCCCACGAGGGCGAAGACATCCGCCCGGTCGTCGTGGACCACGCCACCGCCCTTGCCCGGCCGCTGTCGCTATGGGCGGCGCTGGCGCTCGCCTGGCTCGCCCACGGAAAGCCGACGACGGGATGACCCTGGCCCGCGCTTGGAAAAATCAGGGTTTTCGCGCTGTCGACCGCGACAGCGGCTCACGCCATCAGGGTCGCCGCCATCACCCGCTTGAGCGCGCCGCTCAACGCCAGACGCACCGCCTGCTGGCGGACCTCGGCGCGGGTGCCGGCGAACTGGCAGGTCAGGGCCTCGCAGCCAGCGTTGCGCTGCGCCCAGGCCAGACAAACCATGCCCACCGGCTTGGCCGGCGTGCCGCCGGTCGGGCCGGCGATGCCGGTAATGGCCAGAGCCCAGGTGGCCCGGCTGTGCTTGAGGGCGCCCTGCGCCATCGCCCGCGCCGTGGCCTCGGAAACCGCGCCGTGACGCTCCAGCGTCGTCGCCGTCACTCCCAGCATTTCCATCTTGGCATCATTCGAGTAGGTCACGAAGCCGCGCTCGAACCAGGCGGAACTCCCGGCAACGGCCGTCACCGCCTGCGCCGCCCAGCCGCCGGTACAGGATTCGGCGATCGCCAGCGATTCCTTGCGGCTCAACAACTCGCGGCCGAGACGTTCGGCAAGCAGTTCGAGTTCGGACATAATGCGCAATCTTATACCCGTCCGCGTTCTCATGCTCAAGCACCGTGACGATGTCCGCGACTTCCCCGGCCGGCGCTGGCTCAACCTGGGCCTGCGCACCGTCCATCTAGCCGGCATCGTGCTGCTCGGCGCGGCGCTTCTCGGAGCCGGCGAGCTCGCCTTCGGCGCCTGGCTGACCCTGCTCTCCGGCCTCGGCATGTTCGCCGGCGACGCCTGGGCGAATCCGGCACACTTGCGGGAAATCGCCGGCTGCGGGGTGCTGCTCAAGCTGGCGCTGGTCGCCCTCATGGTCGTCGCGCCAGCGACGGCGCTGCCGGTGTTCTGGGCGATCCTGGTACTGTCGACCCTGCTTTCGCATGCCCCCGGCGCCCTGCGCCACCAGCGTCTGTTCTGAAGCGGTCAGCGGCGCCGCAGCAGGTGGTTGACGACGAAGCTCGACACCAGCTCATGGCGCTGGTTGAACGCCGAGTAGCGCAGGCGGGCGATGCCACGGTCGGGCTTCGATTTCGACGGGACAACCGCCATCACCTCGACTTCGGCGTGCAGTGTATCGCCCGGCCGCGCCGGGGCGAACCAGCGCAGCTCGTCAATGCCCGGCGAGCCCATGCTCGATTCGGCCAGCATGCTGCTCTGGATGAACAGGCGGAAGGTCAGCGAAACGACCTGGAAGCCGCTGGCGATCAGCCCGCCGTAGATCGACTCGGCGGCGACCGCGGCGTTCAGGTGGAAGGGTTGCGGATCGTAGGTCAGCGCGAAGCCGATGATTTCGCTCTCGGTCAGGGTGATGCCGCCGGTGACGAATTTTTCGCCGGGATGCAGGTCGTCGAGAAATTTGTCGGTCATATCGTCCCCTCCTTCAACGTCCATCTTAACGCCGCCACAAGCGCGGCTACCGGGATTTTTTGGCAATTCTGCCAACCGCGACGGGGCCACCCGCGTTAACATGAGACTTCGGCCCGCCTGCCGGGCATTTTTCTTTCGTTCAAGGAGGATTCCAATCATGGGCGGCATTTTCTGGACCATCGTGCTCGGCTTCGTCATCGGCGTTCTGGCCAAGGTACTTCACCCCGGCAAGGAAAACATGGGCTTCATCGCCACCGTCATCCTCGGCGTCGCCGGCTCTTTCCTGGCCGGCATCATCGGCCAGTACCTCGGCTGGTACCAGGCCGGCGAGGGCGCCGGGTTCATCGCCTCGGTGATCGTCGCCGTCCTGCTGCTGGTCGTCTACGGCAAGATTCGCGCCTCACAAGCCGGCAAGTCCTGAGTCACGGAGACTGCAGATGGGCATGACCGCCACCCTTGCCGCCGGCGCCTGGACGCCGGCCGACACTGCCGATGCCGCCCTGCAGCTGCGCCGCGAATGCCGGGCGATGGCCCGCCGCCGCGCGCTGCTCGCCGCCGCCACGTCGCTGATTCCCGTACCCGGGATCGACCTGGCGACCGACCTCGCCATGCTGACCCGGGTCATCAACCGCATCAACGAACATTTCGGCCTCAGCGAAGCGCAGATCGGGCGTCTGTCCGGCCAGAAGCAGGCGTTGGCCTATCGCCTGCTGGCGGGCGTCGGCGGCACGCTCGCCGCGCGCCTGACGACGCCGGCGCTGGTCGCCCGCATCGTGCGCGTGGCCGGCGTTCGCCTGACAGCGATGGAAGCTGCCCGGCTGGTGCCGGTTGCCGGCCAGTTGGTCGCCGCCGGCATCGGCTACTGGTCGATCAACGCCGTGGCGATGCGCCACATCGCCCAGTGCGAACGCATCGCCGCCGAGTTGCAGCGGCCGGGCGCGGGAAACTGAGCGTGCGTCCCACCGCTCTCGCCGCGCTGACATCGCTGTTCCTCGCGACCATGGCGGAAGCCGCCGTCACCATCGATCTGACCGCCGAAGCGAGCCGGCCGGCGGCCAACGACATGGTGCGCGCCACGGTGTTCGCCGAGGCCGGTGGCAGTAACACGGGCGAACTGGCGCGCCGCGTCAATCAGGACATCGCCGCAGGCCTCAGGATCATCAAGGACAGGCCGGGCGTCTCGGTCAAGAGCGGCCGCCAGGGCACCTTTCCGGTCTATGGCCAGAACCAGAAGATCGACAGCTGGCGCATCCACTCCGAGCTGATTCTGGAATCGCGCGACGCCGCCGCGGTTTCCGAGCTGCTCGGCCAGTTGCAGCAGATGCGGCTGGCGATCGGCGGCGTCAGCCAGTTGCCGTCGCCCGAAACGCGGCGCAACGCGGAGGATGAAGCGACGCGCGACGCCATCGCCGCCTTTCGCCAGCGCGCCGCGGTGGTCGCCGAGGTGCTCGGCAAGCCGTACAA
>CAZKSD010000102.1:0-8862 GCA_964555315.1 uncultured Dechloromonas sp. | reverse complement strand
ATTTGAAGAAATCGTTATCCAGAAAGGCCTCGGGGGGGAGGTCATCGGAAAGCAGCGCACTGTCCACCTCTTCGATTGCCGAGATGTACTTCACGCTGTCCAGATAGAAAGAAATCCACATGCCGAACAACAGCGCCAGGACGGCCAGTATCTGCCGCAGGCGGCGATTATCCGACATGAAATGGAAATGGCGGCGACTGTGATCGCCGGCCAGTGCCAACTGGGGAACCTCCTGCTTCTGGCGCGACAGCGCAAGATGGCGTGCCGCCTCCAGACGTCGCGCGGAGGCCGGGGGAATGTCTTTCAGTCCATGGTTCAGCGCCTGCCGAACCCGCGATGCATAACGTTCTTCGTTCATAGCTTGATACCTCTTGCCGACAGGGCGGTTGCCAGCGCGTTGGTGGCGCGCGAACAATGGGTCTTGACGCTGCCTTCTGAGCAGCCCATCGCCGCTGCGGTCTCAGCGACGTCCATGTCTTCCCAGTAACGCATGAGAAAGGCTTCTCGTTGACGTGCCGGCAACTTTTTTATCTCATCTTCGATTGCGGTCAAGGTCTGGGCCTGGAGAAGCTGACCTTCCGGCGTGCGCGGACCATGCGGGCCCTCATCCGCGGCCAGGGTCTCCAGCGGGTCGTGGTCATCGTCGTCGTCAGGCGAGAATGCTGACAGAACTGTCGTCCACATCGAGCGAACCTTGCTGCGCCGATAGAAGTCGCGAATCGTGTTCTGCAGGATGCGCTGAAAGAGCATCGGAAACTCGTCAGCCGGACGATCGCCATATTTTTCGGCGAGCTTGAGCATGCTGTCCTGGACAATATCGAGGGCATTTTCCTGTTCGCGCACGGCAAACATCGCCTGCTTGAACGCGCGCCGTTCAACGGATTCAAGGAAAAAAGCCAGTTCGTTGGGTGAGGCCAGGGTCGTCTCTTCCAGTTTGAGGGCCTTGGGAAGGCTGTGGTCATGCTGTAACGCCTTGACCGAACAGGGTCACTGCATTAAGGTTACACGTTTTTCAGGCAACAGCTTAATTGGGCTCAAGAATGATGATCAGCGGTGCGGAAATTGTAGTCAGGTGCCTGCAGGAAGAAAAGGTCGAGTGTGTATTCGGTTACCCCGGCGGGTCCGTTCTGCACATCTACGATGCGCTCTTCAAGCAGGATCAGGTCAGGCACATCCTGGTTCGCCACGAGCAGGCCGCCGTCCATGCCGCCGACGCTTACTCGCGCTCGTCACAAAGGGTCGGCGTCGCTCTCGTGACTTCGGGTCCCGGGGTCACCAATACGGTTACGGGCATCGCCACCGCCTACATGGACTCGATTCCTTTGGTGGTCATCACGGGCCAGGTGCCGACCGCCTACATCGGCCAGGACGCCTTCCAGGAATGTGACGCGGTTGGCATCACCCGCCCCTGCGTCAAGCACAATTTCCTGGTCAAGGACGTCAGGGACTTGGCGCTGACGCTCAGAAAGGCCTTCCACATCGCCACCACGGGTCGTCCCGGTCCGGTTGTGGTCGATATTCCGAAGGATGTCACCGCCCAGGTGTGCGAGTTCGAATACCCCAAGTCGATCCAGATGCGCTCCTACAACCCGGTGGTCAAGGGTCATCTCGGGCAGATCAAGAAAGCGGTGCAGGTCCTCCAGGAGGCGAAGCGTCCGATCATCTACACTGGCGGTGGCGTCATCCTGTCCGACGCGGCGCCGCAGCTCACCGATCTCGCGCGCAAGCTGAACTTTCCCGTCACCAACACGCTGATGGGCCTCGGCGGTTATCCGGCCACCGATCCGCAGTTCGTGGGCATGCTCGGCATGCATGGCACGTACGAAGCCAACAACGCGATGCACTACGCGGATGTGATTCTCGCGGTCGGCGCGCGCTTTGACGACCGTGTCATCGGCAATCCGGAGCATTTCGGCGAGGAAAAGCGCCGCGTGATCCACATCGACATCGACCCCTCGTCGATATCCAAGCGCGTCAAGGTCGACGTGCCGATCGTCGGCAATGTGGCGGATGTCCTCGAAGAAATGATCAAGCTGGTTGCTGCCGGGTTTAAGGCCAGTCCGGAAGTCGCCAACTGGTGGAAGCAGATCGCCGAGTGGCGTGGTCGCGACAGCCTGCGCTACAAGCAGGATCGGATGATCATGCCGCAGTACGTGATGGAAAAGCTCTACGAGGTGACCGGAGGCAATGCCTTTATCACCTCGGATGTCGGTCAGCACCAGATGTTCGCTGCCCAGTACTACCATTTCGACCAGCCTCGCCGCTGGATCAACTCCGGCGGTCTGGGCACGATGGGGGTTGGGCTGCCTTACGGCATGGGTGTGCTGATGGCGCATCCGGGCGCCCAGGTGGCCTGCGTCACTGGCGAGGGTTCGATCCAGATGTGCATCCAGGAATTGTCGACCTGCAAACAGTACGGCCTGCCGATCAAGATCATCAACCTCAACAACGGCATGCTGGGCATGGTCCGCCAGTGGCAGGAGATGTTCTACTCGAAGCGGTATTCGGAATCCTACGTTACCTCGCTCCCGGACTTCGTAAGGCTCGCCGAAGCCTATGGACATGTCGGCATGAAGATCGAGAAGCCGGAGGACGTCGAGCCGGCGTTGCGCAAGGCGTTCACCGAGCACAAGGACGACTTGGTGTTCCTCGATTTCATCATCGATCCGGTGGCCAATGTTTTCCCGATGATTGCGGCGGGCAAGGGCCTGACCGAAATGATCCTCGCTGAAGAACTGTAGGCGAGGGAGGAAAGGACTATGCGACACATCATTTCCATCCTGATTGAAAACGAATCGGGCGCGCTCTCCCGTGTGGCCGGGTTGTTCTCGGCCCGCGGATACAACATCGAATCGCTGACCGTGGCGCCGACGGAAGATCCCTCCCTGTCGCGGATGACCATCCTGACCCGGGGTTCCGACGAAGTACTCGAGCAGATCACCAAGCAACTCAACAAGCTGATTGACGTGGTCAAGGTGGTCGACCTGTCCGAAGCAGCCCACGTCGAGCGCGAGCTGATGCTGATCAAGGTTCGCGCCACCGGCAAGGACCGCGAGGAGATGAAGCGCATGGCCGACATCTTTCGTGGCCGCATCATCGACGTCACGGAAACGACCTACGTCATCGAGTTGACCGGATCCAGTTCCAAGCTCGACTCCTTCATCGCCGCACTCGATGCCGGCCTGATTCTCGAAACGGTTCGTACCGGCGTCTGCGGCATCGGTCGCGGCGATCGCATTCTCAAAGTCTGATTATCTGCACATCACGAGGATTTCATGAAAGTCTATTACGACAAGGACGCCGACCTCTCCCTGATCAAGGGCAAGAAGGTCACCATCGTCGGTTACGGCTCCCAGGGCCACGCCCACGCGCAGAACCTGAACGATTCCGGCGTCAAGGTCACCGTCGGTCTGCGCAAGGGCGGCGCTTCGTGGAAGAAGGCCGAAGCCGCCGGCCTCAAGGTTGAAGAAATCGGGAAGGCCGTCAAGGTAGCCGACGTCGTCATGATGCTCTTGCCGGACGAGAACATCCCGCAGGTGTACGCCGAGGAAGTCGCACCCAACCTGAAAAAAGGCGCGGCACTGGCATTTGCTCACGGCTTCAACGTCCATTACAACCAGGTCGTTCCGCGCGATGATGTCGACGTGATCATGGTCGCGCCCAAGGGGCCAGGCCACACTGTGCGTTCCGAGTACCTGAAGGGAGGCGGCGTGCCGTCGCTGATTGCCGTCCATCAGGACCGGACCGGCAAGGCCAGGGACATCGCCCTGTCGTATGCTGCCGCCAACGGCGGCACCAAGGGGGGCGTCATCGAAACCAATTTCCGCGAAGAGACCGAGACCGACCTCTTCGGCGAGCAGGCCGTCCTCTGCGGCGGCGCCGTCGAGCTCGTCAAGATGGGCTTCGAGACGCTGGTCGAAGCAGGCTACGCTCCGGAAATGGCCTACTTCGAGTGCCTGCACGAGCTGAAGCTGATCGTCGACCTGATGTACGAGGGCGGCATCGCCAACATGAACTACTCGATCTCCAACAACGCGGAGTATGGCGAGTACGTTACCGGTCCCGAGGTCATCAACGAGCAGTCCCGCACCGCCATGCGCAACGCCCTGAAGCGTATCCAGCAGGGTGACTACGCCAAGATGTTCATCCTTGAAGGGCGCACGAATTATCCGGCCATGACCGCTCGTCGACGCCTGACCGCTGCTCACCCGATCGAACAGGTCGGCGAGAAGCTACGCGACATGATGCCCTGGATCAAGAAGAACAAGCTCGTCGACCAGTCCAGAAACTGATCTAGGTAACAGCAGGCTCGACAGGCATCGTTGCTGGCGCTTGTGCTTGGCCTCCCCTGGCAAGGGCGGTGTAGAAATCTGCACCGCCCTTGTTGTTTGCGGAGATGGACGGCGCACGGTGTATCCTTTTGCTGTCGTCAATTCAGTAGTGACCCATGACCGAACTCAAGCCCCGTAAAGCCCTGTTCAATCCGGAACTCAAGCGGCGCGGCATTTATGTGCTGCCCAACCTGTTCACGACGGCGGCGCTGTTCGCGGGCTTCTTTGCCATCGTCCAGGCGATGCAGGGAGATTTCGAGCGGGCGGCGATGGCCATCTTCATCGCCATGGTGCTCGACGGCCTCGATGGACGCGTGGCGCGTCTGACGCACACACAGTCAGCCTTCGGTGCCGAATACGATTCGTTGTCCGACATGGTCAGCTTCGGCGCCGCGCCGGCGCTGGTGATCTACGAATGGGCCTTGCGCGATCTCGGTCGGCTCGGCTGGATTGCCGCCTTCATCTACTGTGCCGGCGCGGCCCTGCGTCTGGCCCGCTTCAATACCACGCTGGAAGTCATGGACAAGCGCTACTTCCAGGGCCTGCCCTCGCCGGCTGCCGCCGCGCTGGTGGCCGGCCTGGTCTGGGTGATGATCGAGACCGGAATTTCCGGCAGCGATGTGCGCTGGCTTGCTTGCGTGCTGACGGTTTTTGCCGGCTTGACGATGATTTCCAATGTCCGCTACTACAGCTTCAAGGACATCAACCTGCGCAAGAGCGTGCCGTTCTTTGTGGTGGCCGCCATTGCGCTGGGTTTCGCCCTGATTGCCTACAGCCCTGAAATCGCGTTGTTCGGATTCTTTGTCCTTTACGGTTTTTCCGGCTATGTGCTGGCGGCGGTCGGCATGTTCAAGCGCAGGGGCCTTTGACGCTTCGGAGCCACAATGAAACAACATCTGGTAATTTTCGACACCACCCTGCGCGACGGCGAACAAAGTCCCGGCGCCTCGATGACCCGGGAGGAAAAGATCCGCGTCGCGCGCCAGCTCGAGAAAATGCGGGTGGACGTGATCGAGGCCGGTTTCGCGGCGGCTTCACCCGGCGATTTCGATGCCATCCACGCGATTGCCCACACGATCAGGGAGTCGACCGTCTGTTCGCTGGCGCGCGCCAACGAAAACGATATCCGCCGGGCGGGCGAGGCGATCAAGCCGGCAAAATCGGGGCGCGTCCATACGTTCATCGCCACTTCGCCGATCCACATGGAAAAGAAGCTGCGCATGAGCCCGGATCAGGTCGTCGAACAGGCGATCAGGGCCATTGGCTGGGCTCGCGAGTACACCGATGACGTCGAGTTTTCCGCCGAGGATGCCGGTCGCTCCGAACTTGACTTTTTGTGCCGGATCTTCGAGCAAGTGATCAAGGCGGGCGCGACCACGATCAATGTTCCTGACACCGTGGGTTACAACATTCCTTACCAGTACGCCGAAACGATGCGCCAGCTGATCGAGCGCGTGCCCAATTCGGATCGGGTGATCTGGTCGGTGCATTGCCATAACGATCTCGGGCTGGCGGTGTCCAATTCGCTGGCGGCGGTCCTGGCCGGCGCGCGCCAGGTCGAGTGCACGATCAACGGCCTCGGCGAACGGGCCGGCAATGCCTCGCTGGAAGAGGTGGTGATGGCGGTGCGCACGCGCAGCGATGTCTTCCCGGTGGAGACACGGATCGACACGACGCAGATTGTTCCGGCTTCGAAGCTGGTGTCGCAGATCACCGGTTATCCCGTGCAGCCCAACAAGGCGGTCGTCGGCGCCAATGCCTTCGCTCACGAAGCAGGCATTCATCAGGATGGCGTCCTCAAGCATCGCGAGACTTACGAAATCATGCGCGCCGAGGACGTCGGCTGGGCCCAGAACAAGCTGGTTCTCGGCAAACATTCAGGGCGCAACGCCTTCAAGGCCCGCCTGCAGCAAATTGGCATCGAGCTGGAGAGCGACGAAGCGCTGAATGCCGCCTTTGCGCGTTTCAAGGAATTGGCCGATCGCAAGCACGAGATTTTCGACGAAGACCTCCATGCGCTGGTTTCGGACGAACTGGTGACGCCGGAACACGAGCATTACAAGCTGATTTATTCGCACGTCTGTTCCGAGACCGGCGAGATGCCGCATGCCAGGGTGATCCTGAGTGTCGGCGGCGTCGAACGCAAGGGTGAGGCCAGTGGTGGCGGACCGGTCGACGCCACGTTCAAGGCGATCGAGCGCATCGCCCGGAGCGGCGCCGAACTTCTCCTCTATTCGGTCAATGCCATTACCACTGGCACGGATGCCCAGGGTGAAGTGACGACCCGTCTGGCCAAGGCTGGCCGGATCGTCAATGGCAATGGCGCCGATACCGACATCGTCATCGCCTCGGCGCGTTCCTATCTGAATGCGCTGAACAAGCTGCACTCGAGTCTCGACCGGGTGCGTGCGCAGGGTGATGTCTGATCGGTTCCGGCCGCTCTCAAATAGGCTGCTTCAGATCGACTGAACTGCCTTTTGCCCCGTTTGGGCGCGTTGCACGGATGTAGAGGATAGTCGCGACGAAGACGACTGCCGCCAGCGCGGTTTCGGCGATGGCCAGTTTCTGTGAAAGTCCGCTGTCGCTGGTGGCGCGCGTCAATCCTTCGAGCAGGTAGAACTGGATGAACAGCGACATCCATTTGTACGTGTAGCGCTTGCCACGCAGGATGCCGAACAGCGGCGCCAGCAGGAATACCGCCTTGAGGGTCATCCAGGAGCCGCCCGGCTTGAGCGGCGCCCACCAGAGTTCCCAGCCGAGGCAGAGGAAAATCAGGGCGATCAGGCTGGCGCTGGCAATGAACTGATAACGTCCGGCTGTCACGGTCGACCCAGTTTCAGGGCAATATTTGCCAGCCGCCTGCCCTGGGCGAAGGCGAGCCGGCTTTCGGCGTCGGACAGCAGCGGGTTGCCGCCGGCGCCGGCGACATGGCTGGCGCCATACGGTGTTCCACCCTGTTGGGTATGCCCGACATCCGGCTCGGTGAACGGCAGGCCCATGACCAGCATCCCGTGGTGGAGGAGCGGCAGGGTCATCGACAACAGGGTCGCCTCGTTGCCGCCGTGCTGGCTGCTGCTCGACGTGAACACGCAGGCCGGCTTGCCGACCAGTGTGCCGTTCTGCCAGGCGGCGATGGTGCCATCCCAGAAATACTTCATCGGCGCCGCCATGTTGCCGAAGCGGACCGGGCTGCCAAGCGCCAGGGCGAGGCAATCTTCAAGATCGGCCGCTTCGACGTAGGGTGCGCCGGAGTCCGGGACGGCAGCTTCGGCCACTTCGCAGACGGTCGACACCCTGGGTACCGTGCGCAGCCGCGCCTGAACGCCGGGAACCGATTCGACCCCGCGCGCGACCCGCTCGGCCAGGGCACGCACCGAGCCGCGGTGGCTGTAGTAGAGAACGAGGATGTCATGCATGATCGACTATTATACGGCCCCATGCAGACCCACTCCCGATATCGACGGTCGCCGCCAAGGGCGGGTGTTCCACCAACGATCTTCCGCCGCTTCCGCACCGAGAACATGATGCAGACCAGTTCCGCCCTGGCGTTCACGACGCTGATGGCGCTGGTGCCGCTGGTGACGCTCATATTGTCGATTGCTGATGCCGTTCCGTATCTGAATCTGTTGTTGACCCGGCTCGAAGTGCTGATTCAGGGCTCGTTGCTGCCGAGCGGGGCGGCTGGCACGATTTCCGGCAATATCTCCCGTTTTTCGCACCGCGCACAGCAGTTGACCGTGGCCGGGATCGCCTTCCTGAGCATCACCGCCTTCATCCTGATGTTTACCATCGAACGCGCGTTCAATCACGTCTGGCAGGTCAAGCCGCGGCCCTTCCTGGCCCGTCTCAAGCTCTATCTGTTCGCGATAGTGGTGTGGCCCTTCGTTCTGGCTGCGGTGGCCGCCGCCGTCTCGTTTGCCGTCACCACGTCGCTCGGCTTCATCGAGGAGGTGGAGTGGGTGCGCCGGGCCTCGCTCAAGGCGATCTCGGTGACGGTCCTTGGCATGTTCTTTTCGTTCTTGTACCACGCGGTGCCGAATGCGCCGGTGCCGTGGCGCGGCGCCATGCTCGGCGGTCTTTTCGCCTCGCTGGCCTTCGCCGTCATGCAGAAGCTGTTTGAATGGTACCTGGCGAGTTCCGCAACTCTGAAGAGCGTATACGGCGCCTTCGTCGCGTTCCCGGTTTTCCTGGCCTGGCTCCACCTGAGCTGGGCAGTCGTTCTGTTTGGGGGATTGATCGCTGCTACGACTGTCCGTCAGACTCGTTCGGCTCGACGCTGAAGACTTCGATGCTCGAGGTCTGCTCGGTCAGGGCCGTCGGGCGGACTTCGTGAATCTCGACATTTTCCCGCTCGACCAGGACTATCAGCCGGTTATCCTGTTCTCCCAGTTGCCCGGTCGGAGCCACCAGGGCTTGCCCGGAACGCAATGGAGGCATCTCGGGGAGGATAAGCGCGGAGAGTTTGCCCGCCTCGATCTCGACGGGCCTGATGATCTGTGCGGCGATGGCGCCGGCGGCGAGTTGCTGCATT
>CAZKSD010000101.1:0-8919 GCA_964555315.1 uncultured Dechloromonas sp. | reverse complement strand
GTACAAGGCTCATGAAGACAAGGACAAGACCCTCGATCTTTTCGATCGCAAGCACAAGTATCAGGCGCAGAGTGGCCTGATCGGCGAGGGTCTTCCCAATCACCGTACGCAGTTCCGCCTGGTCGACGGTCCGCTGAAGCTTGCCGACGGCGCCGATGAACTCAAGGTCCGCCTCGAAGCGAAGGCCGCGAATGGCGCCGATATTGCCAAGATACTGACTTTCAGGCGTGACTCCTACCTGATCGATGTGGCCTGGGAAATCACCAATCCCGGCGACAAGCCTTTGACCACCCACGCCTACTATCAGCTGCAGCGCGACGATGCGACACCCGAAGGTGAAACCAGGATGGTGTCAACCTTCACCGGCCCCGCGGTCTACACCGATGCCGACAAGTATCAGAAGGTGTCTTTCGAGGACATTACTGCCGGCAAGGCGAAGTTCGCCAAGACCGCGGAAAACGGCTGGCTGGCCATGGTCCAGCACTATTTCGTGTCGGCTTTCCTGCCCAAGGAGAACACCCCCCGCGAGTACTACATGCGCAAGGTCGAAGGGCAGAACCTCTATCAGGCCGGCGTCATCGTGCCGGTCGCGGAAATCGCGCCGGGGGCCAAGGGCGGCACCTCGGTCAAGCTCTACGCCGGCCCGCAGGAACAGGACAGCCTGAAAAAGCTGGCGCCGGGTCTCGATCTGGTCGTCGACTACGGCTGGCTGACCGTCGTCGCGGCGCCGATCTTCTGGGCGCTGCAGGCGATCCACAAGCTGGTAGGCAACTGGGGCTGGGCCATCGTCATCCTGACCATCATCATCAAGGCCATCTTCTATCCGCTGTCCGCCGCCTCGTACAAGTCGATGGCCAAGATGCGGGTGCTGACGCCGCGCCTGATGCAACTCAAGGAGCGCTACGCCGACGACAAGCAGCGCCTGAACCAGGAAATGATGAAGATGTACCAGACCGAGAAGGTCAACCCGCTCGGCGGCTGCCTGCCGATCCTGGTGCAGATCCCGGTGTTCATCGCGCTCTACTGGGTGCTCCTCGGCGCCGTCGAGATGCGCGGCGCGCCGTGGATCCTCTGGATTCACGATCTGGCGGCGCCCGATCCCTACTACATCCTGCCGGTGATCATGATTGTCTCGATGATAATCCAGACCAAGCTGAACCCGACCCCGCCGGACCCGATTCAGGCCAAGATGATGATGGCGATGCCCTTCATTTTCGGCGTGATGTTCCTGTGGTTCCCGGCCGGTCTGGTGCTTTACTGGGTGGTCAACAACATTCTCTCGATCGCCCAGCAATGGCAGATCACGCGCATGATCGAGGGAGGCGGCAAGGCGGCCAACGATGCCAAGGCATAGCGTGTGAACTCCGGCACCATTGCCGCCATCGCCACGGCCCCCGGCCGTGGCGGTGTCGGCATGATCCGCATTTCGGGCAGCAACTTGCTGCCCTTTGCTTTTGCGCTGAGCGGAACGACCCCGCGACCCCGGCATGCGACGCTGGCGGATTTCCTGGCTGCCGATGGCAGCGCGATCGACAGTGGCTTGCTGCTCTTCTTTCCCGATCCGCATTCGTTCACCGGCGAGGACGTTCTCGAAGTCCACGGCCACGGCGGCCCGGTGGTGATGCAGATGCTCCTTGCGCGTTGCCTCGACCTCGGCGCGCGTCTGGCAGAGCCCGGTGAGTTCAGCCGCCGCGCCTTCCTCAACGGCAAGCTCGATCTTGCCCAGGCTGAGGCAGTGGCCGACCTCATCGACGCCGCGACGGCGAGCGCCGCCCGCTCCGCCGTGCGCTCGCTGCAGGGCGAGTTCTCGAAGGCCGTTCATGGTCTGAACGAGGAATTGACCGACCTGCGCATGCTCGTCGAGGCGACCCTGGATTTCCCGGAAGAGGACATCGACTTCCTGCGGAAGGCCGACGCCTTCAACCGGTTATCGCGGCTGCAATCCAGGCTGACCGAGGTCTTCGATCGGGCGCACCAGGGCAAGCTGCTGCAATCCGGACTGCACGTTGTCCTCGCCGGGCAGCCCAATGTCGGCAAGTCCTCGCTGCTCAATCGCCTGGCCGGCGACGAACTGGCGATCGTGACGGCGGTCCCGGGGACGACGCGCGACGCGTTGCGGTCGACCATCCAGATCGAGGGAATTCCGCTGCACATCATCGATACCGCCGGCCTGCGCGAGACCGACGATGAGGTCGAGCGCATCGGCATCGAGCGCACCTGGCGGGAGATCGGCCGCGCCGACGTCGTCCTGCTGCTCGCCGATGCGCGCAGCGGCATCGGCGACGCCGACCGTGTCATCCTCGGCCGCCTCCCGGCCACGCTGCCGCGCATCACCGTCTACAACAAGATCGACCTCGCCGGCCGGCCGGCCGAGCGCCACGACGAGCACGACGCCCACGGCGACGCCGTCGCCATTTCGCTCTCCGCCAGGGACGGCAGCGGCATCGACCTGTTGCGCGCCGAACTGCTGCGCGTCGCCGGCTGGCACCCGGCCGAGGACGTCTTCATCGCCCGCGAACGCCACCTGCGCGCGCTGGCCGCCGCCCGCGAACACATCGGTGCCGCCCGCGCCGTTGTTACGGGCTCCCTGCCCGCCCTCGAACTCTTCGCCGAGGAACTGCGCCTCGCCCAGCAAGCACTCGGCGAAATCACCGGCGAATTCACCGCCGACGATCTTCTTGGCGCGATCTTCAGCCGGTTCTGTATCGGAAAATAGCCTTCCGAGCGATTCGCGAGGATTCGGCGAAGCGCCTCTTGGCCCCGTGACGGCGGGCGGACTGAGGTGCTTCTGGGCTCTAAAACCGGTAGCAAATTCTTCACTCCAATCCTTTGCGCCAGTGGTTGCCTTGCATAGCAGTCACCGGTTAACACAGCCAGATGAGCGCAGGCCGGTCCTGAATTTCGGAAATCGCTGTTGCCTCCAGGGGGACTTCCATCAGGAGACAGGTGGGGTCCGGTGCGCCGCGTCGTTGCGCCGCTTTGCAGCCAAGGTCTGGGTGCGCGACAGAAATCTGATGGTTGCAGCCTGTCATCCGGATGTAACAATCGATGGCTAACCTGCACATCGTCGTCAATCCAACAAATGTGCAGGAGTTCCCCATGTTCAAACAATCCAAGCTCGTTCGGGCGCTGGCCGTCGCTGGCGTCACGCTCTTCGGCGTCCACGCCGCCAGCGCCCAGGTCGTCAAAATCGACGGCTCCTCGACCGTCTATCCGATCACTGAAGCCGTTGCCGAAGAGTTCCAGAAGGCCAAGAAGAACGCGGTCAAGGTCACCGTCGGCATTTCCGGCACCGGTGGCGGCTTCAAGAAGTTTTGCCGCGACGAAATCGACATCGCCAACGCCTCGCGCCCGATCACCGCCAAGGAGATGGAAGAATGCAAGGCCGCCGGCGTTCACTACATCGAGATGCCGGTTGCCTACGACGCGCTGACCGTCGTCATCAACCCCAAGAACAGCTTCCTCAAGCAGGCCACCGTCGCCGAGCTGAAGGCGATGTGGGAGCCCGCCGCCCAGGGCAAGATCACCCGGTGGAACCAGGTCAATCCGGCCTGGCCCGACGCGCCGATCAAGCTGTACGGCGCCGGCGCGGATTCCGGCACCTTCGAGTATTTCACCGAGGCCATCGTCGGCAAGGCCAAGTCGTCGCGCGGCGACTACACCGCTTCCGAAGACGACAACGTGCTGGTCCAGGGCGTGTCGCGCGACATCAACGCCCTCGGCTACTTCGGCTACGCCTACTTCGCCGAGAACCAGGCCCGCCTGAAGGGGCTGCCCGTCGTCAATCCCAAGACGGGCAAGGCGGTCGAACCGTCGGCGGCCAACGTCGAGAATGCGAGCTACCAGCCGCTGTCGCGCCCGATCTTCGTCTACGTCAAGGCGAAGTCGCTCGACAAGCCGGAGGTCAAGGAGTTCGTCGACTTCTACATGAAGAATGCCGAGAAGCTGGTGCGCGAGGTCAAGTACGTGCCGCTGCCGAAGGCCGCCTACGAGGGCAACCTAAAGCACGCCAGGGACAAGAAGTACGGCTCGGTGTTCGGCGGCAAGAACGAAGTCGGCATCACCATCGAGGAACTGATGAAGCGCGAAGCCGCGCTCTAAGCCCGACCTGCCGCAAGGCATCCCCGAGGCCCAGCTCCTGACCGGTCGGGCCTCGACACCGGGAACATTCCAATGACTCCATCCGCCATGTCCGCCAACCAATCTTCCGACTTGCCGACCGTCAGCGACCGCCTTGCCAGGAACGCGATGCGCAACGTCAACGAGCGCATCATCGAGGCGATCCTGTTCTCTGCTGCCGCCGTCTCGGTGCTGACCACCCTCGGCATCGTCTACGTGCTGGTGAGCGAGTCGATCCTCTTCTTCCAGCACGTCAGCATCGTCGACTTCCTGACCGACACGCAGTGGACGCCGCTCTTCGACGACGCCCACTTCGGCATCATGGTGCTCGTGTCGGGCACGCTGGTGTCGTCCTTCGTCGCGCTGGCCGTCGCCATCCCGATGGGAACGATCATCGCCATCTACCTGTCCGAATTCGCCAACCCGAAAGTCCGGGAGATCGCCAAGCCCGTCCTCGAACTGCTCGGCGGCATCCCGACCATCGTCTTCGGCTATTTCGCCCTGCTCATGGTCACGCCGCTGCTGCAGAAGCTCTTTCCGGAACTGCCCGGCTTCTCGCTCCTTTCGGCTGGCCTCGTGATGGGCGTCATGATCGTTCCCTACGTCGCCTCGCTGTCCGAGGACGCCATGCGCGCGGTGCCGATGAGCCTGCGCGAGGGCGCTTTCGCGCTGGGCTCGACCCGCCTCTACACGGCCTTGCACGTCGTCGTGCCGGCAGCCTTTTCCGGGCTGGCGGCTTCCTACATCCTCGGCATCTCGCGCGCCGTCGGCGAGACGATGATCCTCGCCGTCGCTGCCGGCATGCAGCCCAATCTGACCTGGAACCCGATGGAGCCGGCGGCGACCATCACTTCCTACATCGTCCAGGTGGCGCTCGGCGACCTGCCGCACGGCTCGATCGGCTACCAGACCATCTTCGCCGCCGGCCTGACCCTGCTGTTGATCACGCTCTGCTTCAACATCCTCGGCCAGTGGCTGCGCCGCAAGTTCCGGGAGAATTACTGATGCAACCCCTGACCACCGAACAGATCCGTTCCGTCATCGCCCGCGGCAAGGCCAGGGACGCCATCTTCCAGGCCGTCGGCATCCTCTGTCTGGCGATCGGCCTCGTCGTGATCTTCCTGCTCGTCGGCGACATGGTGATCCGCGGTTACGACCGCCTGAATCTCGAGTTCTTCACGCAGTTCGCCTCGCGGCGGGCGTCGCAGGCCGGCATCCTGTCGGCCTGGGCCGGCTCGCTGCTGGTCATGCTGGTCACCGCCTGCGCGGCGGTGCCGCTCGGCGTCGCCGCCGGTGTCTATCTTGAGGAATACGCCAAGCGCAACTGGATCACCGAGATCATCGAGATCAACATCACTAACCTGGCGGCGGTGCCTTCGATCGTCTACGGCCTGCTGGCGCTCGGCATCTTCGTCTATGCCTTCGGCTTCGGGCAGAGTATCCTCACTGCCGGCCTGACGCTGGCGCTGTTGATCCTGCCCATCGTCATCGTCGCCACCCGCGAAGCGATCCGCGCCATCCCGTCGATGATCCGCGAAGGCTCGATGGCGGTCGGCGCGACGCGCTGGCAGACCTGCCGCTACCACATCATCCCCTACGCCATGCCCGGCATCCTGACCGGGGTCATCATCGGCCTCGCGCGCGCCATCGGCGAGACCGCCCCGATCATCACCATCGGTGCGTTGACCTTCATCGCCTTCCTGCCGCCGCTGCCGTTCAGCCAGTTGCCGGACGGCACGATGGCCGGCCCGTTCGAGTGGCTGATGTCGCCCTTCACGGTGATGCCGATCCAGATCTTCAACTGGACCTCGCGCCCTGACCCGGCCTTCGAAGTCAACGCGGCTGCCGCCGGCTTCATCCTGATGGTCATGGTGCTGTCGATGAACGGGCTGGCCATCTGGCTGCGCTATCGGTTGCGCAAGAACATCAAATGGTGACTTCTGTGGTCAACGCGGAAAAATCGCCCGAAAACGAATATTGAAATGGAGTCGCAAATGCAGATTCACGACAAGCCGGAACTCAAGGCCGAGGCCCGCAACCTCAATTTCTATTACGGCGAGGCCAAGGCGCTCAAGGGCATCAACATGCCGATTTACGACAAGAAGGTCACCGCGCTGATCGGCCCGTCCGGCTGCGGCAAGTCGACCTACCTGCGCAGCTTCAACCGGATGCACGATCTCTACCCCGGTAATCGCTACGAAGGCGAAATACGCTTTCTGCCCGACAATACCAATCTGCTGGCTGCGGACGTCGATCCGATCGAAGTCCGTATGCGCATCGGCATGGTCTTTCAGAAGCCGAATCCCTTCCCCAAGTCGATCTATGAAAACGTCGCCTACGGCTTGCGCGTGCGCGGCGAGAGCAACCGGCGCGTGCTCGACGACAAGGTGGAACATGCCCTCAAAAGCGCGGCGATCTGGGGCGAAGTGAAGGATCGCCTGCAGGAACTGGCACCCAACCTCTCCGGCGGTCAACAGCAGCGCCTGTGCATCGCCCGCGCCCTTGCCACCGACCCCGAGTTACTGCTGTTCGACGAGCCGACCTCGGCACTCGACCCGATAGCGACCGGCGCCATCGAGGAGTTGATCCACGAACTGAAGAAGCGCGTCACGATCCTGATTGTCACCCACAACATGCAACAGGCGGCGCGTGTGTCAGACTACACTGCCTACATGTATCTTGGCGAGATGCTCGAATTCGGCATCACCGATGAAATATTCATCAAGCCGCAGGACAAGCGGACCGAAGACTACATTACCGGCCGCATGGGCTAACGGGGGCAGCAAAATGAACGAAAACCAGCATCTTTCCAGTCAGTTCGAAGGCGACCTCAGCCGCCTGCGTACCTCGGTGTTGCAGATGGGCGGCCTGGTCGAAACCCAGCTGGCCGCCGCCATCGATGTCTACAGCTCGGGCGGGGTAGGCAGTGTCAAGCAGATCGTCGAGACCGACCGCATGGTCAACGACATCGAGAAGGCCATCGACGACGACTGCGCACACCTGATCGCCAAGCGTCAGCCGGCAGCTTCGGATCTGCGCCTGGTGTTCGGGATTTCCAAGATCGTCACCGACCTCGAAAGGGCCGGCGACGAGGCCAAGCAAATTGCCAAGGGCGTCCGCCGCATCTGCGAGGCGGGCGAGATGCCGGCACACTACGGGACCGGCGTCCGCCACATTGCCGAAGTGGCCCTCGGCATGTTGCGCCAGGCGCTGGATGCCTTTGGGCGAGTCGACGCCGGACTGGCGCGGAAGGTCATCCTCGCCGACGCCGACGTCGATAGCGAATTCAAGTCGATCATCCGCCAGTTGATTACCCACATGATGGAAGACCCGCGCACGATCACGACATCGATCGACATGATCAGGATCGCCCGAGCGGTCGAGCGCATCGGCGACCACGCGAAAAACGTTGCCGAGCACGTTGTGTATATCGTCGAGGGTAGGGATATCCGGCATCCGAAGGGGAGCCAGGCGTGACAACGACAGTTCTGGTCGTCGAGGACGAACCAGCAATCCAGGAACTTGTAGCCATCAATCTCAGGCACGCCGATTTTCTGGTCGTGCGCGCCGCCAGCGCGGAGGAGGCGGAAGCGGCGATCCGTTTAGCCTTGCCCGATCTCGTGGTGCTCGACTGGATGCTGCCCGGCCAGTCCGGGGTTGCGCTGGCCAGCAAGCTCCGCGCCGCCGAGCGCACGCGCGAGCTGCCGATCATCATGCTGACCGCCCGCGTGCATGAGGACGACAAGGTGCAGGGTCTCGAGGCGGGCGCCGATGATTACGTGACCAAGCCCTTCTCGCCCAAGGAACTGGTTGCCCGCATCCGCGCCGTGCTGCGTCGGCGGGCGCCGCATCTGGCGGGCGAAGCGGTGGAGATCGGCGATCTGATGCTCAACCCGGCGACCCACAGCGTGCTGGCCGGCAGCGATCCGGTCGAACTGGGGCCGACCGAATTTCGCCTGCTGTTCTTCTTCATGACCCACGCCGAGCGCGTCTATTCGCGAGCCCAGTTGCTCGACGAAGTGTGGGGCGACCACGTCTTCATCGAGGAGCGCACGGTCGACGTGCATATCCGCCGTCTGCGCGCGGCGCTGGAGACTTCCGGACATCACGAGCGTATTGAGACCGTGCGTGGCACCGGCTACCGTTTCCGGGGTGTCTGATCCGGGTGTCCACCTATCTGCTCCCGTCGCTGCCGCTGATTCTGCTGGGAGCCGTCGTCTCTTGGCCACTCGGCCATTTTGTCGCGCCTTGGGTCGGCTGGGCGGTCTTCAGCGCCGGGCTCGCGCTGCAACTGGGCTTCCATTTGCATTATCTCGCCCGCCTCGATCGCTGGTCGCGGGCGCCGACAACCGATCCCGCCCTTGAAGCGCTGGGTATCTGGGATGGCGTCTTTGCGCGCATCTATCGCCACGAAAGGGATTTGCGCGGGCAGATCGAACGCCGGGTTGCGCAGATCGACACACTGATCGCCGCCGGTCAGGCGCTGACCGACGGGATCGTCCTCCTCGATCGCTACGACGCGATCGGGTTCTGCAACACGACAGCCGAGATGCAACTGGGTCTGGCGGTTGCCACCGATCGCGGCCAGCCCATCGTCAACCTCGTCCGCCAGCCGGAGTTCGCGGTCTTTCTCAAGGCCGGGGACTATTCGCGCCCGTTGATTCTGCGCCCGGATGGCGCCGGGGAGCGTGTCCTGGCCATCCATGTCATCCCCTTCGCGAACCAGCAGCGTCTGCTGCAGGTCAAGGATGTGACGCAGACCGACCGCCTCGATCGCATGCGCCGGGATTTCGTCGCCAA
>CAZKSD010000100.1:0-8966 GCA_964555315.1 uncultured Dechloromonas sp. | reverse complement strand
ATCTTCCCTTGGCGGCATCCCAGACGTTCTCCGCCAGTTGCAGGTAGGTCACGACGCTGCCATCGGCTCGCCGTTGTTTGCTCTCGCGCAGATACATGGCCCGTATCCTACTGCCTCGCGTGAACCAAAATCAACAATCCATGTATCTAGGCGTTTGACGCTTCAGCGCCCGGAAACCCGCACCATTGCCGGGGGTCACCCAAAAATGTGCCTCAAAAGTGTCAAACTCGGGAGAAACATTCCCTACCCAAAGGAGAATCACAATGACCATACACGACGACCTGGGCCTTGCGCATTCCGGTGCCAACGCCGACAGCCTGGCCCACTACCGGCGCGCTCTGCACCAGTTCCACTGCTATATCGAAGACCCGGTGGCCAGCGTCGATGCGGCAATCGAGCAACGTCCCGACTTCGTCATGGCCCACGTCCTCAAGGCCTACCTTCACCTGCTCGGCACCGAGCCGGCCGCCATCGCCGTGGCGCGCGACTGTCTCGACAGCGCGCAACGGCTGCCGGCCAATGCCCGCGAGCGCGGCCACATCGCGGCCGTCACTCGAATGGTCGATGGGCAATGGCACCATGCCGGCCGCCTGCTTGAGGATGTCGCCATCGATTTTCCGCGCGACATCCTGGCGTTGCAGGCCGGACATCTGGCCGATTTTTACGTCGGCAATTCCCGCATGCTGCGCGACCGCATCGCCCGTGCGTTGCCGGCGTGGTCGCGGGACCTGCCTGGCTACCATGCAGTCCTCGGCATGCACGCCTTCGGTCTGGAGGAAACCGCCGACTACGCCCGCGCCGAGGCGCGGGGCCGGGCAGCGGTCGAACTGGAGCCGCGCGACGGCTGGGCTCAGCACGCGGTGGCCCACGTCATGGAAATGCAATGCCGCACGCGTGAAGGCATCGCCTGGATGCGCGCCAACCCGAACGCCTGGTCAACCGACAGTTTCTTCAAGGTGCACCTGTGGTGGCACCTGGCGCTCTACCACCTCGAACTGGGCGAGATCGACGAGGTGCTGGCGCTCTTCGACGGCCCCATCCACGGCGAGCGTTCGACCATGGTGCTCGACATGATCGACGCCTCCGCGCTGCTCTGGCGCCTGCATTTGCGCGGTATCGACGTCGGCCAGCGCTGGGCGACGGTGGCCGACGGCTGGGAACCCATCGCCACGGCCGGCAACTACGCGTTCAATGACGTGCACGCGGTGATGGCCTTCGTCGGCGCGCGACGACCCGATGCCGTCGCGGCGGTTCTCGAAACGCAGCAACGGGTGATGCAGGGCAGTGACGACAACGAGGTCTTCACCCGTGAGGTCGGCCATCCGCTGGCGCTGGCGATCAAGGCCTTCGGCCAGGCGCGCTACGAAGAAACCGTGCGCCTGATCCGCCAGGTCCGCGAAATCGCCCAGCGCTTCGGCGGCAGCCACGCCCAGCGCGACCTGCTCGATCTGACGCTGATCGAAGCCGCACTGCGCGCCGGCCAGCGCCCGCTGGCCATGGCGCTCTGTGCCGAACGTCTGACCACCCGCGGCCATAGCCCGCTGACCCGCCAACTGTCGGCCCGCACCGAACCGCTGCGCAACGCGGCCTGAGCGACTCCATCGGACGAGGCCGGTCGTTTCCGGCACACCGCGGGCGGCGTTGCGGGCGCGGATGCTCACGGCCAGGGGCTGATCACCGCCCACATGCACCTGTCGCGCATCGACGTCGGTTCCGGTCGACCGGAAAACAAGGGCGAAATCCCCGGCGCCGCCGGCGCCAGCGGGCGGGTGACCGGCCCGCATCTGCACTGGGCCGTCATCGGCCGCGACACTGTCGCGGACGCAGCGCCCGTACCCGTACTCGCTGGTCATGAAGCCGATGCGGATGGGAATCCGCTCGCGGGCGCAGGTGGCGATGTGCCCCGGAATCACGTCCTCGAGACAGTCACGGATCGTGTCGAGGCGCAGGCCCATGACTCAGTCCGGGCGCTCGCCGGCTTTGGGGCCGGGCGTTTGCGAAAAGACCGCGCAGGGGGTATAGACGACAGTCGACAAATCGTCCGGCCGGGAGGCCAGGATGGCGCGCACCACGGCCTCGGCCATGCCCAGCGGAATGACCTCGAGAATCAAGTCGGCAAGGTGCTTCTCAACGATGGGCTGGTCAGCCGGGGCGACCGGGACGATCCCGGCGTCGATGCCTTTCAGTTGCGGCGTGCGGTTGCTGCTGGGCAGGCTGAAGACATTGGCCACCCGGCCGCCGCGGCGAATGTGATCGAGCAGCGCTTTCGATTGCGAGTGTCCCACGAAGACGGCGACCTGCCTGCCGGCGTCGAGGAGCTTGCAGCCCAGACCCCGGCTCATGCCCGGCAGGTGATCGGGGCCGCAGGAGGCCAGGCTGATGCTGACTCCGGTCCGGATAAAGGCGGCGTTGTCGCTGTCGAGCATGACTTCCGCGGGCGCTGGCGGTCGCGTTGCCTGATTCCGGAAAGAAGAAGGCGCCTTGCGGGCGCCTTCGGGTGTTGCCGCCCCGGCCGTCAGATCTTGGGCTTGGACGGCGTGCTCATCTGCTTCTCGTCCTTGGCCTTGTCGCCGCAGGCCAGCGCGGAAACAGCGGACAGCGCGAAAACGGCGGCGAGCATTGCGGAAATCAGTTTTTTCATCGGAGTCTCCTTCGTGTCAAGACTGTTATAAGAGAGCGCATAGGCAACTTGGTTCCCCATTTGCGGCATGGCGGCTCACGGGTTTTCGATTATGACCCGGGATGAGCGAAAATAGCGCGGTGCGCCGCCGCGCCGGATCGATTCGGGATCCGGTGTTGGCCGGGCGGCCGTTGTTCGAGGAATGCAAATGCGTCGGATCGCCATCGTTGTCGCCATCGTTGCCGTGCTCGGCCTGGCAGTTGCCTGGTTCACCCGGCCCAAGCCGATCCCGGTCGCGCTCAAGGAGGTCGCCGAAGGCAGGGTCGAGGCGACGCTGGCCAACACCCGCGCCGGTACCGTCGAAGCCTGTCAGCGCACCAAGCTGTCGACCATCATCGGCGGCCGCATCGAATACCTTGGCGTCAAGGAGGGCGACCGGGTCAGGAAGGGACAGTTGCTGCTCAAGCTGTGGAACGACGACCAGCAGGCGCAGGCGGCGCTGTCGCAGGCGCAGGTCGCCCTGGCCGCCAAGCGGGTCGAGGAAGTGTGCATTGCCGCGGTCAACGCCGAAAAAGAGGCCAAAAGGCAGGCCGAACTGCGCGCCAGGGGCTTCGTTTCGACCAGCAGGGAAGAGGCGGCGCATACCGAGGCCGAGGTCAAGCGCGCCAGCTGCAATACCGCCAAGGCCGATGTCGCCCAGGCCGAGGCCAAGCTGAAGGCCACCCGCGTCGAGCAGGGGCGCGTGGCGCTGTACGCTCCCTTTGACGGGACAGTGGCCAAGATCGTCGGCGAGCTGGGCGAATACTCGACGCCGTCGCCGCCCGGCGTGCCGACGCCGCCGGCGATCGACCTGATCGACGACTCCTGCCTCTACGTCAAGGCGCCGATGGACGAGGTCGACGCGCCGAAGATCGCCCCCGGCCAGCCGGTGCGCGTGACGCTCGACGCGCTGCCCGGCAAGCACCTGCCAGGCAAGGTGCGGCGCGTCGCGCCCTATGTGTCGGCGGTCGAGAAGCAGGCGCGCACGGTCGATGTCGAAGTCGACTTCGACCAGCCGGAAGCGCCCGGCAAGCTGCTGGTCGGCTACAGCGCCGATGTCGAGATCATCCTCGACGGCCGCGACAAGGTGCTGCGTATTCCGACCGCGGCCATTCAGGAAGGCGGCAGGGTGCTGCTGTTCAACCCCGACAGCGGCAAGCTGGAAGAGCGCAAGATCAGGACCGGCCTCGCCAATTGGGAATACACGGAAGTCCTCGAAGGCCTGGCCGC
This sequence comes from uncultured Dechloromonas sp., assembly GCA_964555315.1. GTDB lineage: Bacteria > Pseudomonadota > Gammaproteobacteria > Burkholderiales > Rhodocyclaceae > Azonexus. Next base: position 5,077 of record CAZKSD010000100.1, on the reverse strand, counting down.
CGGCGACCGCATCGTCACCTCGCTGGAAAAGGAGGGCGTCAAGGCTGGCGCCACGGTGACGCCGGATGACAAGGTGAAAGCCAGATAGCCGAAACGGAAATCCTCTCACCGCTTCAGAAGGACTTGTTTGCAGGCAGTTCATTGCTTTCATGAAATACTCGGACATCACAATACGCGACCGCAACCCCGTCAAGCGCTGGTTGCAGCGACGCCGCTTCGCAGATGCCCTTGGCGTGCTGCGAGATGCCCGGCCGGGCAACCGGTTGCGCATTCTTGACTATGGCGCGGCCGATGGCGAGCTTGTGCGGCAGATGGTCGGCTTGGCCGATATCGAAGCGTGGGTCTTTGAACCGACTCCCGGCCTGATGGCCGAGGCGAGAGACAAACTGGCGGCCCTGGATTCGGTGGCGTTTGCCGACAACCTCGATGCGGTCGAGTCCGGAAGTTTTGATTATGTCTTCTGCCTCGAAGTTTTCGAGCACCTTCCCGACAAGGAAACAGCCGAAGCCATAGCCGGGATCCATCGACTGTTGAAGCATGATGGCGTCGCCGTGATTGGTGTGCCCCATGAGCTGTTTCTTCCCGCGCTACTCAAGGGTCTTTTCCGCATGTCCCGTCGTTACGGTGATTTCGACGCCCGCCTTGGCCATGTTCTCGGCGCATTCCGGGGGCGCGCGCCCACGCAGCGACCGGTCGCGGAGATATCCCCGGGGTTCCGGTATCACTTTCACCACCTTGGTTTCGACTATCGCAAACTGGAGCAGAAATTTCAGGAGCGACTTCAGCTTGCGGGAAAATGGTTCAGCCCGTTTCCCGTTCTGGGCGCCGCCCTCAACTCGGAGGTCTACCTGCTGTTCAGGAATGTCCAACCGGTCGCTCCGCCGCTCGGAAATGGTTGATGCGCCTCGTTCGCACATGATCATCATTGCGCCGGCGCAGGAAGTCGTCCGCCAACAGGGAGGGGTACGAACTCGTTGCCGATGTCTGAAGACCGACCCCGTTCCGCCGCCGAGTGACATGGCCTTGGACATTGATGCGGCACAGGGGAGAATGGTGCCCTTTGCTTCCTGTCCGCGAACGGAGTTCCCGATTCCCGTTGCGACTGCAAGCGCCGTGTCACGCAAGCTTGACAAGAGGGCCGGGGCGGCATGGCGCTGATCGAACTGAAGGGCATCGAGCGTGTGTTCCAGCTCGGCGATGCGGCGGTCCACGCCCTGGCGGGGCTGGATTTGCGCATCGACAATGGCGAATACGTGGCGGTGATGGGGCCGTCCGGTTCCGGCAAATCGACGCTGCTCAACCTGCTCGGCCTGCTCGACCGCCCCAACAGCGGAACCTATCTGCTCGAAGGGCGCGACGTGACGACGCTGTCGGCCGACGAGCAGGCGCGCGTGCGCAGCGAACGCATCGGCTTTGTCTTCCAGAGCTTCCATCTGGTGCCGCGGCTGACCGCCGCCGAGAATATCGCGCTGCCGATGATGCTCGCCGGCATTCCGGCCAGGGAGCGCAACGCCCGCGTCGCCAGGGCGCTGGCCGGCTTTGGCCTGGAGAATCGCGCCGGCCACCGGCCAGACCAGCTCTCCGGCGGCCAGCGTCAGCGCGTCGCCATCGCCCGCGCCACGATCATGGAGCCGGCCCTGATCCTCGCCGACGAGCCGACCGGCAACCTCGACCGCCATACCGGCGACGAGGTCGTCAATCTGCTCGAGAGCCTGAATGCCAGTGGCGTCACGCTGATCGTCGTCACCCACGACCAGGCGATGGGCGCCCGCGCCCGCCGCCAGATCGTCATGGAAGACGGCCGCATCAAGCACGGCAGCAACCATGCGCCTGGCTGACACGCTGCGCTTCGCCCGCGATGCGGCGACCGGCTACCCGCTGCGCACCGCGCTGTCGGTGCTGGCGATGTCGATCGGCGTCGCCGCCGTCGTCATCCTGACGGCGCTCGGCGATGGCGCGCGGCGTTATGTCGTCGGCCAGTTCGCGTCGATCGGCACCAACCTGGTCATCGTCCTGCCCGGCCGCTCGGGCACCGGCGGCTTCAATCCGGCCAATGCGATCACGACGACGCCGCGCGACCTGACCATCGACGACGCCGCCGCGCTGCTCCGTGCCGCCGGGGTCCGGCGGGTCGCGCCGCTTGCCGTCGGAACCTCCGAGATCAGCTTCGGCGGGCGGCTGCGCGAAGTCATGGTTGCCGGTTCGGTCAGCGATTTCCTGCCCATCCGCAACTTCGAGCTCGCTCAGGGTAGCGGGCTGCCCGACGACGACTGGAGCCGGGGCGCGCCGGTCGCCGTCATCGGCGCGACGATCCGCGATGAACTGTTCGGCGCCGAACCGGCGGTCGGCAAGCTGATCCGCGTCGGTGACCGCCGCCTGCGGGTGGTCGGCGTCCTGAAGTCGGTCGGCCAGGGGCTGGGGATGAACACCGACGAACTGGTCATCGTCCCGGTGGCGCTGGCGCAGGCGATGTTCAACTCCAACACGCTGTTCCGCATCCTGATCGAGGCCAGAAGCCGCGAGGCGATTCCCGAGGTCAAGGAACGCGCGCTGGAGATCCTCAGGCAGCGCCATCGCGGCGAGGAGGACGTCACCGTCATCACCCAGGATGCCATCCTGGCGACGTTCGACAAGCTGCTCGGCACGCTGACGCTGGGCGTCGCCGGCATCGCCGCCATCAGCCTGGCGGTGGCCGGCATCCTGGTGATGAACGTCATGCTCGTCGCCGTCACCCAGCGCACCGGCGAAATCGGCCTGCTCAAGGCGCTCGGCGCGCCGGCGCGCACCATCCGGCTGGCCTTCCTGACCGAAGCGGCGATGCTGTCGACCGTCGGCGCGCTGCTCGGCTACCTGCTCGGCGAGTCCGGGGCCTTCGCCCTGCGCCAGTTCTTCCCGGTCTTTCCCGCCTATCCGCCCGACTGGGCGGTGATCGCCGGCCTCGGGACGGCGCTCGTCACGGGATTGCTGTTCGGGGTCATGCCGGCCCGCCGCGCCGCCCGGCTCGACCCGGTGCAGGCCCTGATGAAGCACTGAACCTAGAAACCGCAGTTGACCGCTTGTATTCTCATGAGCAGCCCCATGAACACTGACTCTTGTCCCTCCGCCAAGCATCACCTGATCGGTGAGAGCGCTACGCACCCGCTGCCACGTCCGGTCGGGCGCCTGGCTTTGTCGCTCCGCCTTGCAGGCATTAGCCTGCCGCGTTGTCGCTTCGCGCCAGCCACCCGCCCAAACGCACCAGCGGGCGCGTCCAACTGCGGTTTCTACTAGGTTGAGATGCTGTTCGCCGACGCCCTCCAGCTTGCTCTGCGCGCCGTCACCGCGCAGCGCCTGCGCAGCTTCCTGACCCTGCTCGGCATCGCCGTCGGCATCGCCGCGGTGATCCTGTTGACCTCGATCGGCGAAGGCATCCACCGCTTCGTCCTCGGCGAGTTCACCCAGTTCGGGACCAACGTCATCGGCGTTCATCCGGGCAAGACCAAGACCGGCGGCCATCCGCCGTCCGGCCTGCCGTCCAGCGCCAGGCCCCTGTCGCTGGACGACGCCCGGTCGCTCGAACGTCTGCCGAACATCATCGCCGTGACCCCGATCGTGCGCGGCAATGCCGAAGTGGAAGGCAACGGGCGCACGCGGCGGACGCTGGTTTCCGGCGTCAATGCCAATCTGCCGCGGGTGTTCCGGTCGACCGTGCAAAGCGGGCAATTCCTGCCGGCCGACGATGAAAGCAGCGCCCGCGCCTTCGTCGTTCTCGGGTCGAGGCTTAGGGACGAACTGTTCGGCAGCGAGAATCCGCTCGGCCAGCGCCTGCGCATCGGCGGCCTGCACTTCCGGGTGATCGGCGTCATGGCGCCGAAGGGCCAGTTTCTTGGCATCGACCTCGACGACACCGCCTTCATTCCGGCGGCGCGCGCCCAGGAACTGTTCAACCGCGAGGGCGTCGACGAGATCAACATCGCCGCCGAGGAGGGTGTTCCTTCGGCGCTCGTCGCCGCCGCCGTCAAGGAGCGCATGCTCGCCCGGCATGGCCGCGAGGACTTCACCATCATCACCCAGGAAGAGATGCTGAAGACGCTGTCCAACATCCTCAACGTGCTGACCATGGCGGTCGGCGCGCTCGGCGGGATCTCGCTGCTGGTCGGCGGCGTCGGCATCGTCACCATCATGACCATCGCCGTCGCCGAGCGCACCGGCGAAATCGGCCTGCTGGTCGCTCTCGGCGCGCCGCGGCGCACCATCCTGCTGCTCTTTCTCGGCGAGGCGGTCGCGCTCTCGGGCTTTGGCGGCCTGCTTGGCCTGCTGCTCGGCTTCGGGCTGGCGCAGGCGATCCATTTCGCCCTGCCGGCGCTGCCGGTGCATACCCCGCTCAGTTTCGTGCTGCTCGCCGAGGCCGTCGCCGTCGCCATCGGTCTCGCCGCCGGCGTCCTGCCGGCACGGCGCGCCGCCCGTCTCGACCCGGTCGAGGCGCTGCGCACCGAATGACGTGGTACAGTCCCGCCCACCACCAATGACCCTCGGAGAATCGACATGACGCACCATATCGACCAGTTGCATCCTGGCATGACGGCGAGCATCGCCAAGACCGTCACCGAAGCCGACATCATCCTTTTCGCCGGCGTCTCGACCGACGTCAATCCGGCGCATCTGGACGAGGAATACTGCAAGGACACCGTGTTCGGCGGGCGCATCGCCCACGGCATGCTGTCGGCCAGCTTCATCTCGGCCGTGCTCGCCAATCACCTGCCCGGTCCCGGCACCATCTACCTGTCGCAGACGCTGAAATTCAGGGCGCCGGTCCGTCCCGGCGATACCGTCAGGGCTACGGTCACAGTCAAGGAAGTCAATGTCGCCAAAAACCGCGTCGCGCTCGATACGGTGTGCACGGTCGCCGGCAAGGTCGTCATCGAGGGCGACTGCCTGATGATGCCGCCGGCGCGCGGGCAGGGCGTCGCCGGAACCGCCTGAGAGCGGCTTCATGAACGGAAAACGCCGGCTCGCGGCCGGCGTTTTCCGTGGTTTCAGAAAGCCTCGTCGGCGCGCAGGAAGCGCCAGTGTCCGGGCGCCAGGTCGCCGAGCTTGA
>CAZKSD010000099.1:0-9018 GCA_964555315.1 uncultured Dechloromonas sp. | reverse complement strand
CGGTGATCGGCGACGTCCATCTCGGCGCCAACGCGTCGATCTGGTGGAATGCCACCGTCCGCGGCGACAACGATCCGATCCACATCGGCGACAACAGCAACATCCAGGACGGCTCGGTTCTGCATACCGACGAGGGCGTGCCGATGCACATCGGCGCCGACGTGACCGTCGGCCATCTGGTCATGCTGCACGGCTGCACGGTCGGCGACGGCAGCCTGATCGGCATCGGCTCGGTGATTCTCAACCGAGCGGTGATCGGCAAGGGTTGCGTGGTCGGCGCCAACACGCTGATCCCCGAAGGCAAGGTCTTTCCCGACCAAGTGCTGATCGTCGGCTCGCCGGGCAAGGTGGTGCGCGAACTGACCGCCGACGAGGTCATCCACCTCAAGCACGCCGCCGCGCATTATGTCGCCAACGCGCGGCGTTACGAGGACACACTGATCCACCTGTAACCGCGGTCGCGGGGCGATTCCGCCGCTGCGGCGATTCGCCGCCGGTTGCGTTTTCGCCGCGGATTGCGCATCATGCGCCCCCTTTTGTCGCCCCGCCGCATCCATGCTCGCACCCATCGAACACCGCATCGCCGTCGAACTCGGCGTCCGTCCGGCGCAGGTCGTCGCCGCCATCGCCCTGCTCGACGAAGGCGCCACCGTGCCGTTCATCGCCCGCTACCGCAAGGAAGTGACCGGCGGGCTGGACGACACCCAGCTGCGCAGTCTGGAAGAGCGCCTGACCTACCTGCGCGAACTCGAGGAACGCCGCGCCGCCATCCTCGTCAGCATCGACGAGCAGGGCAAGCTGACGCCCGAGCTCAAGGCCGCGATCGGGGACGCCGAAACCAAGCAGCGCCTCGAGGACCTCTACCTGCCCTATAAGCAGAAGCGCCGGACCAAGGCCCAGATCGCCCGCGAGGCGGGCATCGAGCCGCTGGCGCTCGCCCTGCTCGCCGACCCGACCCTGACGCCCGAGCAGGAAGCCGAAAGATTCCTCAACGCCGAAGCCGGCTTTGGCGACAGCAAGGCCGTACTCGACGGCGCCCGCCAGATCCTGATGGAAAGATTCGCCGAGGATGCCGAACTGCTTGGCCAACTGCGCGAACACCTGAAGGAACACGGCCTGTTGCGGTCGACCGTCGTCGAAGGCAAGGAAAGCGAAGGCGCCAAGTTCCGCGACTGGTTCGACTTCGCCGAGCCGATTGAAACCATGCCCTCGCACCGGGCGCTGGCCCTGCTGCGCGGCCGCAACGAAGGCGTGCTGCACGTCGCGCTGGTGCTCGATTCCGAGCTTGACGCGGAGAAGATCCAGCCCGGTCCCGGACCCTGCGAGCAGCGCATCGCCGTCCGTTTCGCGATACGGAACCAGAGCCGGCCAGCCGACAAATGGCTGGCCGACACCGTGCGCTGGACGTGGAAAGTCAAGATCCATACCCACCTCGAACTCGAACTGATGAACGAGTTGCGCGAGCGCGCCGAGGAAGAAGCGATCCGCATCTTCGGCAAGAACCTGAAAGACCTGCTGCTCGCCGCCCCGGCCGGCCAGCACGTGACCATGGGCATCGACCCCGGCATCCGCACCGGTTGCAAGCTCGCCGTCGTCGACGCCACCGGCAAGCTCCTCGCCAGCGCCACCATCTACCCGCACGAGCCGCGCAACGACTGGGATGGCTCGATGGCGACCATCGCCCGGCTGGCCGCGCAGCACGGCGTGACGCTGGTCGCCATCGGCAACGGCACCGCCAGCCGCGAAACCGACAAGCTGGTACAGGACGTGATAAAGCGCTACCCGGAAGCGCGCCTGACCAAGATCGTGGTTTCGGAAGCCGGCGCCTCGGTCTATTCGGCCTCCGAACTCGCCGCCAAGGAATTCCCCGATCTCGACGTCTCGATCCGTGGCGCCGTGTCGATCGCCCGCCGCCTGCAGGACCCGCTCGCCGAACTGGTCAAGATCGAACCGAAATCGATCGGCGTCGGCCAGTACCAGCACGACGTCTCACAAACCAGGCTGGCACGCTCCCTGGACACCGTGGTCGAGGACTGCGTGAACGCCGTCGGCGTCGATGTGAACACCGCTTCGGTGCCGCTGCTGACGCGCATTTCCGGCCTCAACGCCGGCCTGGCCGCCAATATCGTCAGCTACCGCGACGCCCACGGCGCCTTCAAGAGCCGCGACGACCTGAAGAAGGTGCCGCGTCTCGGCGACAAGACCTTCGAACAGGCCGCCGGCTTCCTGCGCGTGCCGAACGGCGACAACCCGCTCGATGCCTCGTCGGTGCACCCGGAAGCCTATCCGCTGGTCGAGAAGATCATTGTCGACCTGAAGAAGCCGATCAAGGACATCATGGGCGACGGCCGGCTGCTCAAGAGCCTGAACGCCGGCAAGTTCACCGACGAGCGTTTCGGCCTGCCGACCGTGCAGGATATCCTGAAGGAACTGGAAAAACCGGGCCGCGACCCGCGCCCGGAATTCAAGACGGCGACCTTCACCGACGGCGTCGAGGAAGTGAAGGATCTGCGTCCGGGCATGATTCTGGAGGGCGTCGTCACCAACGTCGCCGCCTTCGGCGCCTTCGTCGACATCGGGGTGCATCAGGATGGCCTGGTGCACGTCTCCGCACTCGCCAACACCTTCATCAAGGATCCGCACAGCGTGGTCAAGGCCGGGCAGATCGTCAAGGTCAAGGTGCTGGAAGTCGACCTGCAGCGCCAGCGCATCGCGCTGACCATGCGCATGGGCGACGAGCCGACGCAGGGCAAGCGCCACGACGCTGCCCCGGCCGGGCGCGGCAACCCCGGCCAGCAGCGACTGCAGCAGCGCAGCACCGGCCCTGCCCCCGCCGGCAATGCGATGGCCGCGGCGTTCGCCAAACTGAAGCGCTGATACCGGGCCTTGCCAGGCTGACTTCCGCTGCCGCCCCGGCACGGCTGGCGTCTCGGGTTGAAGCCCGCCGGGCTGCCGGGACTTGTCTACCCCGGCGATCGCCTTCGGCCTCACGCTCCATGCGGTTGCCGTACCGCCGCCGCTGGCGCCTGGCACACCGAGCGCCTGCACGAGGAATTCTCGGCGCTGCGTCACCCAGCCCTCGATGATGACCGAGATGAGCACCGGCGACTGGGTCACCGCCGCGCGCCTCGCCGCCCGCGACGCGGCTGCGCGTGCCACCGCCGGCCAGCCGTTCTGAAGCGTGCAGCGCCCACAAGCTGGCGCACTGATCGGGCGCCTGTTGCAGGAGAAACGCGGCTACGAGATTGAGGTCATCGGCAATGCCTCCCCCGAGGACCTCGAACCCAACGTGCGCAGATTCGCGGCCGATGGCGCGGGGACAGAGCACGAACCGGATCTTTCGTGGCCAGCCGGCATCGTTTCCCACGGCCATGTCGCCCTGCCTTTCCCGCCGGAAGACACGGTCTACGGCTTCGTTCAGGGAAGTGGCCGCATCGGCATCACGAGCATTGGCTCCTGGCTGCTGCGCGGCGAAAGCGGTGCGGTGACCATCGCCCTCGGCTCGCTTACGCGCCTGCGCAGCAACCGGCACGGGGCTGTGCGGTCATGATCGCCCGCGCCATGGCGTCCGGGAAGTCGCGCAAGTCGTTGCTGGAGGCGGTGCTGCAGCGGTGCCGGGAGATGCTCAACAGTGGGCCCATGCAAGGCGCACCGCAGCGCGCCGGAAGTTGACCGCCTTGGAGGAAGTTTACAGATACTTGCGTACAAAATCAGAATGCCGTTCAGCGCCAACTGAACGGCATAGGGTTACAGCACGGTCTTCCGGTTCAAGCGTTCAGTAGGGCGGATTGATGACCACATATTGGCCGCCCTGGGGTTGGTACCAGGTGCTGCCGCACTGCTGATAGACGATGCCGCCGTAGTTGACCGGGACGCAGTTGGCCGGCACGGTACGCACCATCGAACCGATGACGGCGGAAGTCACGGCCACCGTCGCAGTCACCGCCGCCGCCGTGGCGACCGGGTGATAGTCGTTGTCCCAGCCACTATTGCAGCAGCCGCCGCGATTGGCGTTGACATTGACGTTCCGGTTGACATTGACGTTGTTGACGCTGGTGTTGCGGACATTGTTGCTGCGCACGTCGGCACGGCTATTGTTGACCTGCCGGTCGCCACCGCCAGCGCGCCCGCCGCCGCCACCACCGCCGCCGCGCGCCTCGGCGACCGGGGCCATGGCGAAACTGGCCAGTACGAGAACCGTCAGGGGGGCCAGGAAGAACTTGCTGAATGACTTTTTCATGGTGGCGCTCCTTTACTTCTGGACCAGCGGACGAATCTCGACGGCGGTCGCGCCCTTGGGCGGCGTGAACTTGAAGACCGAGTCCTTGAAGGTCGGCTTCAGGTTCCAGTCGATCAGCGAGACCGATTGCGGGCGCGCCTCGTCGCTGCGATTGGTGATGACCAGCTTGCGCGGCAGCGGCTTGTCGCCGACGGTGATCCAGATCTGCCAGTCGAACAATCCCTGGCGGAAGGCGTAGTGGTCGCAAAGATCCTTGCCGATGAAGTCCTGGCCGGCGTTCATCGCCGATTCGATCTTGTCGAACGTCGCCGCCGGCGTACCCCAGACGAACATGTCGGCCAACGGCACTTCCACGCCATAACGATCTTCCAGCCTTTTGATCAGTTCGCCGAGGTTTCCGGAAAACTCGATGGTCGAGTAGTACTTTTGCGCGGGCGTAAAGAGGGTAACCGTCTTGCCGTCGTAGATCAGTTCGCGTTCGGCCCGGGCGCTCCACATCCGGACATGCAGCCGGTTCGGACGCTCGACGTCCATGTCCGCCGTCGCCGTATGCTGCAGCTTCTGACCGTCGGCGAGAACCCGCTCGCCAGTCAGTTCGGTGGATACATGGAAGCGTTTCAGGGTCTGCAGATGGGCGCCCATGTCCTTGAGGGCCTGGATCGAAGCCGGATCGACCGCATTCGCCGTCGCCGGTGCCGCGGCAGCGGCCGGCGCGGTCTGGGCATGGACGCCGGGCGCTGCAAGCATGACCGCCAGCAGGCTGAGCACCAGTTTCTTACGTACCATGGTTATCTCCTGGGTTGGGAAAACGTATTGCGAGGCATTCGGCCGGCGGGCTGCCGGGTCGCGCATCTCTGCTCTTGCTTGGGTGCGAACGCAGATGACACCAGCGGCAAGCATCCGGTCCGACTTCACGCGACCGGCGCATTATGTTCTTCCACGACAGGTGACGCAACTCCCCGGCCCGGCCTTGCCTGGGGCTTTCCCGCCGACACCGGACAGGCTTGCAAGACGGCGCCGATGTATGACAAGCTCTTGCCCTGTCGCGTGCCCAACAACAACCACCATGATCGAGCTCTTGACCCAGGCCGACCCCAATGACTGAGGACTCGGCGCGCACCGTGTGCCTGGTCAAGGCCTTCGAGACCGCCGCGCAGCCCGGGAGTTCGTGGTCTCGGGTGGATTCCGCGCTGGCCGGTGACAGGGCGGCGCAGGAAGTCGGCGCCAACGCCAGCGACGAGACCTTCATCCGGCGCCGCGCAGAGCTGGCCTGGGAGAGGATCACCGCGCGGCAGCCGAATCTGGCGCGCCTGAAAACCGACGCCAACTGGCATGAGTGGCTCGGCTCGGCGCTGGTGGGGACGGCGCTGGTTGCCGGCGCATTGGTCGACCAGGTCGGCCCGGACAACCTCATCAACCTGACTTCGCTCCCGCTCCTCGGGCTGCTGCTCTGGAACATGGCAGTCTACGCGCTCCTCCTCGGACAGACGACAGGCCGCCTTCTCGGCCGCCAGGCGGCGGCGCCCGGCCCGCTGCGCCGGGCCGTTGCCGCGGTTGTCGGCCGCTTCCGCAGCACCGCTCCCGACAAGGCCGATGTATCGTTCCGGACCGCGTACTGGAGCGACTGGAGTCGGGTTTCCTATCCGCTGTCCAAAGCCTATGTCACCCGGCTGCTCCACCTGGCAGCCGCCGCATTCGCCGCCGGCATCATTGGCTCGCTGTATTACCGGGGGTTCTTCAACGAGTACCTTGCCGGATGGAAGAGCACTTTCGTCCCTGCCGCAGCCCGCGTCGTGCAATGGTATGTGACGGCGGTTATCGGCGTGGTCCCTTCGCTTTTCGGCATACCGCCACCCGCCGCCGACGAACTCACGGCGCTCGATCTGGCGCAGCACCCGGCCGGGGTCGGGGCCGCTCCGTGGATTCACCGGATTGCGCTGACGCTCGGAACCCTGGTCGTGCTGCCGCGCCTGATGCTGGCAGGCTGGGCATGGCTCGCGCAAAAGCGGTTGCAGCGCAGGTTCCCCATCGATTTGCGGGAGGCCTACTATCAGCGCCTGTTGCGCCGGTTCCACGGGACCGTGGCCAGGGTTGTCGTCGCCCCCTACAATTACCAGATCACCCCCCCCGTCGCGCTGGGGTTGAACGGGGTCGTTCAGGCACTGTTCGATAGCGATGCCCGGCTGGAAATACTCGATCCGATCCCGATCGGCCAGGAAGACAACCCTCCCGACGCCGTCTGCCCGCCCGATCTTGCCGCGCGCTTCGTCCTGTTCAGCCTGACCTCGACGCCCGAGGAAGATGCGCACGGTGTCCTGCTCCGGACGCTGCAGGCGGAAACCCGCCAGGGGCCGCGCGTGGTCGGCATCGTCGACGAAAGCGCTTTTCTCAAGCGTTTCGGGAATCACAGCGAGCGTCTGGATGAGCGGCGCGCGCTATGGTCCCGCTTCTTCGCTGCCGCGTCGCTTGACCATGCCTTCTGCAACCTGACCCAGCCGGACGCGGCGCAAGCCTTTGCCGGACTCGGGTTCGCCTCTGACACGTCACGCGAGGACCGCCGGTGAGCGACGCCACATCCGGAATCGAACTGAGCCTCGTCTCCCATACCAACGTCGGCAAGACGACGCTGGCGCGAACCCTTCTCGGCCGCGACATCGGGGAAGTCCGCGATGCGCCCCATGTGACCACGGTTTCCGAACCCCATGCCATGATCAGGAGCCCGGAGGGACACGTCCTCACCCTTTGGGACACGCCCGGATTTGGCGACAGCATCCGGTTGGCCAGGCGCTTGCGCCAGAGAAGCAATCCGATCGGCTGGTTTCTCGCCGAAATCTGGGATCGCTGGCGGGACCAGGCATCGTGGTCAAGCCAGCAGGTGCTGAAGACCGTTCGCGACCAGTCGGACGTCGTGCTCTACCTGGTCAATGCTTCGGAGAACCCGGCGGACGCCGCCTACGTGCTTGCCGAAATGGAAATCCTGTCGTGGATCGGCAAGCCCGTTCTGGTGCTGCTCAACCAGATGGGAGAGCCGCGCCCAAGAGAAATCGAGGAAGCCGAGAAGAATCTGTGGCGTGACTACGTTTCACGGTACGGCTTCGTCAGGAAAGTCATGTCGCTCGATGCGTTCGCGCGCTGCTGGGTTCAGGAATTCTCCCTGCTCGACGCCGTCGCCAGCACCCTCCCCGGCGCGAAACAGGCGGCCTTCAAGTCGCTTCGGGAGGCCTGGAAGGCGCAGCGGCTGGCTGCCTATCGCGCGTCCGCCGAAGCCATCGCGAGGTATCTCGCCACCCTGGCCAGGGATCGCGAGCGGGTTGCCGAAGGTCGGATTTCCTCAACCATCAGAAAGCTCGGTCGGGCGATCGGCGTCGGGGATGACGGCAAACCGGATCCCGAGGCGTGCGCGATGCTGGCCCTGGAACAGCGCGCCGCGAAAGCCCTGCGTGCCCTGACCGATCAACTGATCGACATCCACGGACTCAAGGGACGCGCCGCGGAACAGGTGCTGCAGCGTCTGGCGGCTGACTGGAACGTCGATGTACCCCTGAACGAGGGCGCCGTCGGGACCGTCGGCGCGATCCTGGGCGGAGCCATTTCCGGACTCGCGGCGGACCTCATGGCCGGCGGCCTGACGCTGGGAGCCGGCGCGCTGGCCGGCGCCGGGCTTGGCGCCCTCGGTGCCGCCGGCATCGCCAGGGGCTACAACGTCTACAAGGGCAAGGATGGCGCCACCGTCAGCTGGGGCGACGCGGGCCTGAACAGGACACTCAAGGAGTCGCTGCTCCTGTACCTGGCCGTCGCGCACTTCGGAAGGGGCCGCGGCGAATGGAGCCGGTCGGAGCATCCGGCGTACTGGAATTCGACCATCGAAGCCGCGGTCGCCGCGCAGTCGGGCCCGCTCGCCGTAATCTGGGGCGGCCGGACCGAACTCTCGGGTTCGGACTGGCTGGAAAAAAGGCTGAGCCGCGCCATCGACAACCTGCTCGGATCGACCCTGAACCAGCTCTACCCCGATTCACAGGTTTTCGCCACGGAGACCGTGCCCCGCAGCGGGGTTGACAGGCACGTTCCGCACCCGGCCGCGACCGACCCCGGCCTTCCTCAGTAGGAGTAGCTGGCGTTGAACCCGGCCAGCCAGTTGCGGCCGGGCGCCGCTTCGTAGTAGCGCCCGTTGGCGTCGCTGACGACCACCGACCCCGCATACTGGCGGTCGAAGACGTTGTCGAGGCGCAGGAACCCGCCGTAGCGCAGAGCTCCGCGCCGCTGCTCGAAGCCAACGCTCAGGTTGGCGATGGCGTAGGCCGGCGCCGCCTGCTGGGTGTTGCTGTCCTCGACATAGACCTTGCTGCGGGCGATCGCTTCGATCCCGGCATGCCAGCCGCCAGCCGGCTGGCGCCAGACCAGGTCGCCGAACAGCGTGTGCCCGGGGATTCCCGGCAGATAGCGGCCGGCCTCGATCAGCGTCGGCGCGCCGAGGACAACGGTCACGAACGGTTCGGCATAGCGGGCGACGAGTCCGCTGTAGGCGATCCGCGTCGTGAAATCGCCTGCCCAGCGGCTGTCGACCACAACCTCGACACCCTTGCGGGTGGTCTGCGCCACGTTCTGGTAACTGGTGCGGCCGCTGCCGGGCCTGGAGTAGAACAGTTCGTTGAGCGTCGGCGTCTCGAAGCCGCAGGCAGCGCTGGCGTAAACATTGAGCGTCGGCGTCAAGCGGTAGAGCGCCCCGCCAGCAAAGGCGCCGTGTTGTTGTAAGTGATGGTGCCGCTGTCGTCCTGATT
>CAZKSD010000098.1:0-9073 GCA_964555315.1 uncultured Dechloromonas sp. | reverse complement strand
TCCACATGCCGTCGTCGCGCTGGTAGGCGCCCGACTGCTTCATGTCGGTATTGGGCTCGGCGCGATGGAGCAATTCGACATTGCCGTCGCCGTCGACCGCTTCCATGAAGGCGTCGGTGACGCCGATCGAAATGTTGAAATTGGTCAGGTCGCCATGATCCTTGGCGTGGATGAAGTCCTCGATGTCCGGATGGTCGCAGCGCAGCACGCCCATCTGGGCGCCGCGCCGGGCGCCGGCCGATTCGACGGTCTCGCACGAGCGGTCGAAGACGCGCATGTACGACACCGGGCCGGAAGCGCGCGACTGTGTACCCTTGACGTGGGCGCCCTGCGGGCGGATGCTCGAAAAGTCATAGCCGACACCGCCGCCACGGCGCATGGTTTCGGCCGCCTGGGCCAGCGCCGCGTAGATGCCGGGCTTGCCGTCGACGGTTTCGACGATCGAGTCGCCCACCGGCTGCACGAAGCAGTTGATCAGCGTGGCATGCAGGTCGGTGCCGGCGGCGGAATTGATGCGGCCGGCCGGGATGAAGCCGTTTTCCTGAGCCCACAGGAAGCGCGCTTCCCAATGCGCTCTGTCCTTCTCCTGCTCGACCTGCGCCAGCGCATAGGCAACGCGCTTGCGCACGTCGTGCACGTTGGTTTCCTTGCCCTTGGCGTACTTCTCGATCAGCACCTCGCCGGAAATCTCCTGGTCGGGAAGCGGGGCGAACAGCGGAGGGGCGGGAATGTCGGTCAGCGAGAGTTGTTCGGAAACTGGTCTCATGGGGTGCTCCTCGGCGTCGTGTTGATTGTCGGGTTGTGATGTCTTTGGATTTCGCAAAGCTACTATATCTAGTGGGTCAAGGCAACAAGTTGACTAAATATAGTGTTTTCTGCATATTCCCGAAGGCCGCGCCGGTGGCGCGGAAGGCCCGCAAAACCAAGCCCCGGGGCGTGTTGGCGCCGGGGCAAGGCACGAAGGGAAGCGGTTCACAGACCGAGCAGGACCTGCGCGTGATGGGCGATCATCCACTCTTCGTTGGTCGGGATGACCAGCAGGTCGACGCGGCTGGAGGCGGTGGAAATCCGCGGACGATTCGCGGCGTTGGCGGCTTCGTCGACTTCGAACAGCGCGAACTTGATCGACGACGAGCCGGCATTGATGGTCAGGATGCCGCGCGCCAGCTATGCGGCTGCCCGGTTGCGGTAGGAATGGGCGACGAGCGCGGCGATCACGCACGAGGCGGTTCGCGTCTCGGCGCTGTCGGCGCGGCTGGTCAGCACGATCGGTACCCGCGTGCCGAGGACGATGCCGGCGGTCAGCGCGTTGGCCAGGTATTCGAGCTGCTTGGCGACCATGTTGCCCGACTCGAGATCGGGCACGACGAGGATCTCGGCATGGCCGGCGACCGCCGACTTGATCCCCTTGGTCTTGGCGGCGATGATCGAAACCGCGTTGTCGAAGGCGAGCGGGCCGTCGAGGAGCCCGCCGGTGATTTGCCCGCGGTCGGCCATCTTGCACAGCGCGGCGGCATCGAGCGTCGACTGGATTTTCGGGTTGACCGTCTCGACCGCCGAAAGGATGGCCACCTTCGGCTCGGGAATGCCGATGATGTGCGCCAGTTCGATGGCGTTCTGGATGATGTCGACCTTGTCTTCGAGCGTCGGCGCGATGTTGATCGCGGCGTCGGTGATCAGCAACGGACGATGGTAGGTCGGCACGTTCATCACGAAGACGTGGCTGATGCGGCGCGCGGTGCGCAGGCCGTTGGCGCGCGAGACGACCTCGGCCATCAGTTCGTCGGTGTGCAGGCTGCCCTTCATCAGGGCCTCGGCATCGCCGGTGCGGATCAGCGAAACGGCGATCGCCGCCGCGTCATGGCTGTGCCGGGCATTGACGATCCGTACCCCGTTGAGGTCGATGCCGAATTCCTCGGCCACCGAGCGGATCTTGGTTTCCGGACCGACCAGGATCGGTTCGATGATGCCTTCGTGGAAGGCAATGATCGGGCCTTTCAGTGATTCCCGGTCACACGGGTGGGCCACCGCCATCGGAATCGGCTCGAGTCCGCGGACCAGCGACAGCATCTGCAGGAAGCGCTCGTGCTTGTCGTCGACGCTGACCAGCGGGTGATGGACCTCCTCGATGCGCGAGATCTTTTCCGTCGGCGCCAGAACCTCCGCCGTTCCGCGCACGACCTGCAGGTTTTCCTGGTTGGTGCAGACGCAGTCGAGGATGACATGCTTGTTGTGATCGAATTTCTGTTTGGCCGTCACCGTGATGGTGATGGTGTCGCCGATCGTCACCGGTCGTGCAAAATGCAGAGTTTCGTCGATGAGGATGGTGCCGGGGCCGGGAAACTGGGTGCCGAGCACCGTGGCGATCAGCGAGCCGCTCCACATGCCGTGGGCCATGACCTCGCGGAACATGCCGCTTTGGGAATACTGATGGCCAGCGCCGCCGCGGTTGCCATCGCCGGAGAGGACGGCGAACAGCTTGACATCCTCGGGCATCAGCGTGCGCGAGAGGCTGGCGCAGTCGCCGATCCGGATCTCGTCGTAAATCTTGTTGACGATGTGTCGCTTCTCGTTTTCTTCGGCCATTGCCGCGCTCCTTGAGATTCATTGCAAATTCTGTCCAGTATAGTATGCTGCATTGCAGCAAACAATATCGCTTGCCTGCGCCGGGCTGATCAGCCTGTCGTTCGTGATGCCGGGTTCATTCCGCGCACCGGGGTTGCCGGAATCTTGTGGCACAATTGGCCATGATGCATCGGTACCGCGCCTGACGCGGTGATGAAACATTGGCAGGGGGTTTTCGTGCCACTCAACGAATTGCATGCCGGGGCGGTTGCCGGGATTGTGGACCGCGTCGTTGCGCGTTATCGGCGCGATCCTACCTGCATCGTGCAGATCCTGCGCGAGGTGCAGGAAGCCTGCGACTGGATTCCGCCGGAGGCGATCGACCGCATGCAGGCGACCCTCGGGGTGCCGCGCACCAAGATCGAGGGCGTTGCCGGCTTCTACTCCTTTTTCTATACGCGGCCGCGCGGCAGATACCGCGTCCTGTTTTCGGACAACATCACCGACCGCATGCTGGGCAGCAAGGCGTTGATGGATCGCCTCTGCAACAACCTGTGGATCGAACGCGGCAAGGTTTCGGAAGACGGCCTGGTCAGCGTTGGCCAGACGGCCTGCACCGGCATGTGCGATCAGGGTCCGGCGCTGCTGGTCAACAATTACGCGGTGGCGGGGTTGACCGCGGCGCGCATCGACGAAATCGCCGAGCTGATCCGCACCAAGGTGCCGCTCGCCGAATGGCCGGCCGAATACTTCCGGATCGAGGACAACATCCGGCGCGCCGACATCCTGCTCGCTACCGACCTGAAGGCGGGAGATGCGATCAAGGCAGCCGTCGCGCGGGCGCCGGGCGAAGAACAGACGGCATCCAACATGCGTTCGTGGCGCGAGGGATTGCCGGCCGGCCTGAGCGGCCCGATCGCGATGCTCGACGAGATCCGGCGGGCCAACCTACGCGGGCGTGGCGGGGCCGGCTTCACGACCGCGCTGAAATGGGATGCGTGCCGCAACGCCCAGTTGAAGGCCGGGCAACAGCGCGTCGTCGTCTGCAATGCGGACGAGGGTGAACCGGGAACCTTCAAGGATCGCGTGCTGCTCGCCCGATACGCCGATCTCGTGTTCGAAGGGATGACCGTGGCCGCCTACGCGGTGGGCGCCAGACGCGGATTTCTCTATCTGCGCGGCGAATACCGCTATCTGCTCGACCATCTGAATGCCGTGCTGGCGCACCGTCGGCGCGAGAAGCTTCTCGGCAGCGACATCCTCGGCATCCCGGTGGCCGATTTCGACATCGAGATCCATGTCGGCGCCGGCGCCTATGTCTGCGGCGAGGAGTCGGCGCTGATCGAGTCGCTCGAAGGCAAGCGCGGCACCCCGCGCAACCGTCCCCCGTTCCCGGTGACCAACGGCTATCTCGATCAGCCGACCATCGTCAACAACGTCGAGACCTTCGCCGCTGCCGCGTTGATCGCGTTGAACGGCGGCGACTGGTACGCCGGCATCGGCACCCGGCATTCGGCTGGCACCAAGATACTGTCGGTCTCCGGCGACTGCGAACGCCCCGGTCTCTACGAATACCCGTTCGGCGTCAGCGTGCGCCAGGTGCTGGCCGATTGCGGCGCCCGCGATACGCAGGCGGTGCAGGTCAGCGGGCCGTCCGGCATTTGCGTGGCGCCGGCCGAGTTCGACCGGACCATCGGCTTCGAGGACATTCCGACCGCCGGGGCGTTCACCGTTTTCGACAACAGTCGCGACATGTTCGAGGTCGCGCGCAACTACGTGCATTTCTTCCAGCACGAAAGTTGCGGGTTCTGCACGCCGTGCCGGGTCGGGACCTCGCTGCTCAGGAACCTGATGGACAAGCTGCATAACGGTCACGGTTCGCCGTACGACTTCGCCGAAATCGAGAAGCTCAACCAGTTGCTGCAGTCGATGAGCCACTGCGGCCTGGGCCACACCGCGTGCAACCCGGTGCTCGACACCATCGCCAAATTCAGGCCGGCCTACGACCGGCGCATGGAGCACGACGATTTCTCGCCGGCCTTCGATCTCGACCGCGCCCTCGCTCCGGCGCGGCAGATGACCGGGCGCGATGATGCCGCGGCACACATCATCGCCGGGAATTCCGGGGAGGGCGCATGAGCCAGACCTTTACGATCGATGGCAGGATCATTCCCTTCGCCGAAGGCCAGACGATCATCCAGGCGGCGGCCGGGGCCGGAGTCTTCATCCCGCACCTGTGCTACCACCCGGATTTCAAGCCGCATGGCTCGTGCAAGCTGTGCACGGTCAAGGTCAATGGCCGGCATACGGCTGCGTGCACGATGCGGGCGACGGCCGGCATGGTCGTCGAGAGCGATACCGAGGAACTCAACGGTGAGCGCCGGGCGCTGACGCAGATGCTGTTCGTCGAGGGCAACCATTTCTGTCCCTCGTGCGAGATGAGCGGCAACTGCCAGTTGCAGGCCACGGCCTACTACCTCGGGATGATGAGTCCGCATTACGACCACTTCTTCCCGAACCGCGCGGTCGACGCCTCGCATCCCGACTTTCTGCTCGATTTCAACCGCTGCATCCTTTGCTCGCTGTGCGTGCGGGCCAGCCGCGATGTCGATGGCAAGAACGTTTTCGCGCTCTCCGGGCGCGGGATCGCGACGCACCTGATCGTCAATGCCAGGTCCGGCCAGTTGGGCGACACCAATTTCACGCCGGCCGACAAGGCGGCGCAGGTTTGCCCGGTCGGCGTCATCCTGAGAAAGCGCAAGGGTTTCGCCGTGCCGATCGGTGAGCGCACCTACGACAGGAAGTCGATAGGCGAGACCGTCGAAGTCAGGCGGGAGTCGCCGAGATGAATGGTCCGAGGAAGAGATTCAAGGTTGCCACGACTTCGCTGGCCGGTTGTTTCGGCTGCCACATGTCATTTCTCGACATCGACGAGCGCCTGTTCACGCTGCTTGACCACATCGAGTTCGACCGCTCGCCGCTGACCGACATCAAGGAGGTTAGCGCCGATTGCGACATCGGCGTCATCGAGGGCGGCCTGTGCAATGCCGAAAACGTCCATGTGCTGCGCGATTTCCGCAAGAACTGCAAGGTGCTGATCGCCGTCGGCGCCTGCGCGATCAACGGCGGGCTGCCAGCGCAGCGCAACCACCTGCCGCTGCCGACGATACTCGAGGAGATCTATCACACCAGTCCGGGGCTCGCCAACGGCATGATTCCCAACGACCCGGAACTGCCGCTGCCGCTCAACAAGGTGCATCCGATCCACGAAGTGGTGCAGGTCGACTACTTCATTCCCGGCTGTCCACCCTCCGCCGATGCGATCTGGAAGGTGCTGACCGATCTGCTGGACGGCAGGGAACCGGAGTTGGGTCACGGCCTGATGCATTACGATTGATCCGTGGCGACTTCGCCTCATGACTTTGTCAACTTCGCCTTGCCGTGCCATTCGCGCTGTCTGCGGCTCGTTTTCGCGTCCTGAACCGAAGTCGCCACGGATTGGGAGAAATGAATGACCTATCAACTGGAAACAGCCGCCCATCCGGAGAGGTTGCGTCGCGTCGCGATCGACCCGGTTTCGCGGGTCGAGGGCCACGGCAAGGTGACCATCCTGCTCGACGAGCAGGACAGGGTGCACCAGGTTCGCCTGCACATCGTCGAGTTTCGCGGCTTCGAGAAATTCATCCAGGGCCGTCCCTACTGGGAAGTCCCGGTCATGGTCCAGCGCCTGTGCGGCATCTGCCCGGTCTCGCACCATCTGGCGGCTTCCAAGGCGCTCGACATTATCGTCGGCGCCAGGAAGCTGACCCGCACGGCCGAAAAGCTGCGCCGGTTGATGCACTACGGCCAGATCCTGCAATCGCATGCGCTGCATTTCTTCCATCTGTGCTCGCCGGACCTGCTGTTCGGCTTCGACAGCGATGTCGCGAAGCGCAACATCGTCGGCGTCGCCGCCGCGCATCCAGAGATCGCCAGGCGCGGCGTGCTGCTCAGGAAGTTCGGCCAGGAAGTGATCCGCGTCACCGCCGGCAAGCGCGTGCATGGCACCGGGGCGGTGCCGGGCGGCATGAACAAGTCGCTGTCCGTCGGCGAGCGCGACGAACTGCTCAAGGAGGTCTATCACGTGGTCGCCTGGTCGCGCGACGCGGTGCGCCTGATCCAGAAGGTGCATATCCAGAACCCCGGCCTCTACAACAGTTTCGGCATCTTCCGCTCGAACTTCATGTCCATCGTCGGCCACAACGGCGATCTCGATTTCTACCACGGCACGCTGCGCGCCCGCGACGACAACGGCAAGCTCATCTTCGACGACGTCGATTACCAGCACTACGACCGCTATATCGAGGAGGAGGTGCGCCCGTGGAGTTACATGAAGTTCCCGTTCTTCAAGTCGATCGGCAAGGAGCATGGCTGGTACAAGGTCGGCCCGCTCGCCCGCGTGCAGAACTGCGACCAGATTTCGACCCCGTTCGCCGAACACGAGCGCCGGGAATTCGTCGACTACGCCGGCGGATCGCCGATGCATGCGCCGCTCGCCTACCACTGGACGCGGATGATCGAGATGCTGCATGCCGCGGAGGTGATCAAGGAACTGCTGCACGACGATGACCTGCTCGGCGATGACCTGATGGTCACGGGCGAGCGCCAGATGGAAGGCGTCGGCGTCATCGAGGCGCCGCGCGGCACGCTGTTCCACCATTACCAGGTCGACGAAAACGACCTGATCACGATGGCCAACCTGATCGTCTCGACGACCAACAACAACCAGGCGATGAACGAAGCGGTGCGCCACGTCGCCCGCCGCTACCTGCACGGCCGCGAGGTCACGGAAGGGCTGCTCAATCACATCGAGGTCGCGATCCGCGCCTTCGACCCCTGCCTGTCGTGTGCCACGCATGCGCTCGGCAAGATGCCGCTGGCCGTCGAGCTGGTCGATCCCGAAGGCCAGGTCGTCCATACACTCAGCCGTTCGTGACCGCGCCGGTTGTCGTCTTCGCCGTCGGCAACCCCAGTCGCGGCGACGACGCGATCGGGCCGGCGCTTTGCGGTCGACTGGCCGAATGGCTCGAAAATGAAGAACTTACCGAGCGCGTCGACCTGATCGAGGACTTTCAGCTCAACATCGAGCACGCCCTCGACCTGCAAGGCCGCGAACTCGCACTGTTCATCGACGCCGGCCAGGACACCCCTGCCCCCTTCGTTTTCGACCAGATATTCCCGTCGACCGCAACCGCCCACACCACCCACGCGCTGCCACCCGAGGCCGTGCTGCAGGTCTATCGCCGCATGGAGGGAAAGGAACCGCCGCCGGCCTTCGTGCTCTGCGTGCGCGGCGACAAATTCGCGCTTGGCGAGCCGTTGACCGCGGCAGCCGAATGCCATGCGGCTGCGGCATTCGAACTCCTGATGGCGCTTTGCCGGCGGCCGTCTCTGTCGGCGTGGGCGGGCACGGCTACCCACTGTCGCGTCCCGCGCGGGGCGGCGCGCTGACGCCAACGCTCAGCGGTAAACCAGAACCGGAATCTTCGAGTGGGTCAGCACCTTCTGGGTCTCGCTGCCGAGCAGCAGGCCACTGATCCCGCGCCGGCCGTGCGAACCCATGAAGATCAGGTCGCAACCGGATTTTTCGGCAGCCTCGATGATGGCTTCGTAGGGCACATCGCTGGATGCCGAAACGGTCGCGCACTCGATACCTGCCGCCGTGCACTGGCCCTGCACGTCGCTGAGGTATTCGCTTGCCTGCTGGTCGGCGAGCTCGGCAAATTTTTCCGGCGTGGTCGGGTCGATCAGGGCGCCTTCGCCAAAATAGGCGACCGGATATTCGGGCTTGGCGAAGAAGACCGTCACCTGGGCGCCGATCTCCTTGGCGAAAACGACCCCCCGCTGCGCCGTCGCTCGGGAAAGCTCCGATCCGTCGGTCGGTATGAGAATGTGCTTGAACATGGTACTCCCTCCTTTTTCGCGCGTGCCGATATGGCGGATTTCTAGGGACGCATCCTACGCCAACTATCGCCAAAGCGAAACGGGTGCGACAAAGGTGGGCGACAGCGGCCCGATCCCGGCCCCGGCCAGGAATTCGACCCGTCTCTATGGTATAAGTGGCGCTTCATTGGCAAGGGAACTACCAGCATGTCCGCGATCTCGTCAGCAAAATCTCATGGCATCGACCTCAGCGGCCTGAGTCCGGTCGAAACCGCCGGGATGGCCATCAGCAAGGCCGCCGATCCTTACGGCGTGACCTCGTCGCTGCTCAACGCCCAGATGGCCTGGATGATGCACCCGCAGGAACTGATGCGCGCCGCCAGCGCGCTGTCGGGGGACCTGCTGGCCTTGCAGGCGCATGTCGTGCGGCGGGCGCTGGGCATGCCCTCCGAGGATGTGATCGAACCCCACCCCGACGACGTCCGCTTCTCCGATCCGATCTGGACGAATGCGGCGACCTGGGACATCATTAAGGAGTGGTATCTGGCCTTCACCCACCGGCTGCAGGACATGTACTTCGAGACGC
>CAZKSD010000097.1:0-9140 GCA_964555315.1 uncultured Dechloromonas sp. | reverse complement strand
CGCGTTCGCCGCCCGGCAGCCTCTGATCGCGCACCTGCACGAAGAAGACACCAATGCCTACCGCCTGTTCAACGGCAGCAGCGAAAAACGGCCCGGTCTGACCGTCGACCGCTACGGCGACCTGCTGCTGATCCAGACCTTCCACAATGCCCTTGACAGCGACGAGCGGGCCGCCATCGAGAATTTCTACGCCGCCGCCCTGCCCGGCCTGATCAGCGTCTACAACGATCGCAGCCGCCCCAACTCACGCGTCGCCAACCCGTTGCCGGCCGGACTGCTGAGCGCGGCGCAGATGCCGCGCGAATTTCGCGAAATGGGCGTGCGCTACGTCATCCAGGCCCGTCACGCCGGCCAGGACCCATGGCTCTTTCTCGACATGCGCGCCGGCCGGCGCCGGATCATGCAGGAAGCCTCCGGCAAGTCGCTGCTCAACCTGTTCGCCTACACTTGTGGTATCGGCGTCGCCGCTGGCAGGGCCGGCGCGGCGCATGTCGTCAACGTCGACTTCGCCGAGTCCAACCTCACGGTGGGGAAGGAGAACGCTCGTCGCAACGACCTGCCGATCCGCCTGCGCTTCATCCACAGCGACGCCTTTGCCGCGATGCGCCAGTTCGCCGGCATCGGCCAGCCGACGGTCGTCAGGGGCAAGCGTATGCCCGCTTTTCCGAGGCTCGACCAGCGCCGCTTCGACCTCGTCTTCCTCGACCCGCCGCGCTATGCCAAGAGCCCGTTCGGGGTCGTCGATATCGTCAACGATTACGCCGCGCTGATGAAGCTGGCGCTGCTGTGCACGACCGAGGGAGGGACCCTGATCTGCTGCAACAATGCGGCGGAAATGTCGCGCGAGGTCTGGGCCGACCAGCTGGCACGCTGTGCCGCGAAGATCGGTCGGACGATCCGGGATATCGAATGGATCATGCTGGAGGACGATTTCCCCAGCCACGACGGCCGGCCACCGCTTAAAATTGCACTGCTGCGGGTCTAAGAACACGCCCGCGCCGCCGATACGGAGAACACCGCATGCCCCCGCGCCAGATTCACACCCTCTACCGCCCCGCCACGATGCAGACGGATGCGCCCGACCTGCTGTTCGTCCATGGCGCCTACATGGACTCCCGTTGCTGGGACATCCATTTCCTGCCCTACTTCAGCGC
Organism: uncultured Dechloromonas sp.; assembly: GCA_964555315.1. GTDB lineage: Bacteria > Pseudomonadota > Gammaproteobacteria > Burkholderiales > Rhodocyclaceae > Azonexus. The sequence goes on along the minus strand of CAZKSD010000097.1, from coordinate 7,986 downwards.
GCTCGGCTACAACTGTCACGCGCTCGACCTCACCGCCCATGGACTGAGCGAGGGCCAGGACGAAGCCGACCGCTTCGGCATCGATGACTACGCCGCCGACCTGCGCCAGGTCATCGCCCGCCTGCCCGGCGAACCCGTGCTGGTCGGCCATTCGATGGGCTGCAGCGTCATCGAGCGTGCGCTCGAGCGGACCACGGCACGCGCCGCGGTGCTCATGGCGCCGGCGCCGCCGACCGGTACCTGGGGTTCGATCATGCGGCTTGCCTTGAAGCACCCCGAGATGTTTTCGGAGATCACCCGGCTCAGCCAGCATGGCGAACTTAGCCCGACCAGCCTGTCGCTGATGCGCGACATCTATTTCTCGCCGGTAACCAGGCCCGAAGAACTCCTCGACTTCGCGCACCTGATCCAGCCGGAGCCCGTCCGCGCCATCTCCGACATGCTGGTTGTCGGCCTCAGGCAGCATCGCCCGCAACCGCGACTTCCGGTCATGGTGGTCGGCGGCGAGCGCGACGCGGTCTTTCCGCCCTTTGCCACAGGCTACACCGCGTTGCGCTGGCGCGCCCGGCAAACCTGCATCCCGGACTGCGGCCACATGCTGATGCTGGAACATCAATGGCGGGCGGCGGCCGACGCCGTGGCGAACTGGCTGGAAGCGACAGTCCGCCGGCCATCGCACGCGCGCTCAGCGACCAGCATTGCGGCGGTCTGAACACGGCCCGGCCGGAGCCGTGTTCACTTCCTGATCGGCTGGTTGCGCCCCGAAAACTCGTCGCTCAGGCGCAATGCCGCATCGCTGAACTGGCCGTTCGGATTCTGGGTGCAGTAGCGATTGACAAAATTTTCGATCGTGGCGCTGGAAATGCTTGAAACCTGCTGGCCCTGCTCGCCGTAATTGTGCCCGGTCAGGAATCCGCGGATCCACACGACATAGCTGGCTCTCCGGTCCCCGTCCTCCCGCGAAGCGACCCAGGCAGCACACGACATGTCGTCGAAGCCGAGAATCTTGAGCGGTGCGGCGACCGCCGTACCGAGAGCGATCCCGAAGCACAGCACGCCAGTCAAAGTCGATTGCCAGGCTCTGGCCATACGCATATCCTTTCCCGTCAATTTCCGGACGCCGGTGCGGCGCCCCGCCTGACGACTGGCCGTGAGAACCAGACCAGGCGGCCACGGCGCGATTATCTCACTGCCATTGCCGCTGGCGGCAAACAGTGTATTCGGATACGGTGGCGGTCGCGGCCTGCCGCCGCCCGGGGCAATCTGAAAATATTCGCGCACGCTTGTTCCGGCGGGGTGAAATCGGCGAAAATTCAGGGTTTTACGCGGTCGACCGCAACCGCCCCCATTTTCCGAGGATACTTCATGGCCAACGCCGAACAGCCTGTCCAGCAAGACGAGAATCAGCTCATCGCCGAGCGCCGCGCCAAGCTCGCCGAGTGGCGCAAGACAGGCAAAGCCTTTCCCAACGACTTCCAGCGCGAGAACACGGCGCTCAAGTTGCTCGATGGGTACGGCGACAAGACATCCGAAGAACTGCAAGGCATGCCGGTCGAAGTCAGGGTCGCCGGGCGCATGATGCTCAAGCGTGTCATGGGCAAGGCGTCCTTCGCCACGTTGCAGGATCTCTCCGGCCGCATCCAGATCTACGTCACCCGCGACAGTCTTGGCGAAGACGTCTACGCCGATTTCAGGACCTGGGATCTCGGCGACATCCTCGGCGTGGTCGGCACGCTGATGAAGACCCGGACTGGCGAACTGACCATCCATGCGACCGAGATCCGCCTGCTGACCAAGTCGCTGCGCCCGCTGCCGGACAAGTTCCATGGCCTGGCCGACCAGGAGATGAAGTATCGCCAGCGCTACCTCGACCTCATCATGAACGAGGAAACGCGCGTCACCTTCCTCGCCCGCAGCCGCATCGTCGCGTCGATCCGCAACTACATGAGCGGCCACGGCTTCCTCGAAGTCGAGACGCCGATGATGCACCCGATCCCCGGCGGCGCCGCGGCCAAGCCCTTCGTCACGCACCACAACGCGCTCGACATGCAGCAGTTCCTGCGCATCGCCCCCGAGCTCTACCTGAAGCGCCTGGTCGTCGGCGGCTTCGAGAAGGTCTTCGAGATCAACCGCAACTTCCGCAACGAAGGCCTGTCGCCGCGCCACAACCCGGAATTCACGATGATGGAATTCTACGAGGCCTACGCCGACTACCGCAGCCTCATGGACTTCACCGAGGGCCTGCTGCGCCACACGGCGCGCGAAGCGCTCGGGCGCGAGGTGTTCCATTACCAGGGCCGCGAACTCGATCTGTCAAAGCCCTTCCGGCGCATGACCATGGTCGAGGCCGTGAAGCATTACTGCCCGCAATACAGCGATTCCCAGCTCGCCGATGTCGTCTGGCTGCGCGAGCAACTCGCCGCGCGCAAGGTGGAGATGAAGGGTGACCCCGGCCTTGGCACGCTGCAGTTGATGTTCTTCGAGGAGACTGCCGAACCCCGGTTATGGGATCCCACCTTCATCATCGACTACCCGGTCGAGGTCTCGCCGCTGGCCCGCGCCTCGGACAGCAACCCGGAGATCACCGAGCGCTTCGAACTGTTCATCGTCGCCCGTGAGATCGCCAACGGCTTCTCCGAGCTCAACGACGCCGAAGACCAGGCCGCGCGCTTCATGGAGCAGGCCAAGGCCAAGGAGGCCGGCGACGAGGAAGCGATGTACTACGACGCCGACTTCATCCGCGCCCTCGAGTACGGCCTGCCCCCGACCGGCGGCTGCGGCATCGGCATCGACCGCCTGGTCATGCTGCTGACCGATACGCCAGCGATTCGCGATGTAATCCTCTTTCCCCAGATGCGTCCCGAATGACGAGTGGCCGCGCCCCGCGGGCTGGTCTCGCCGGCGCAGACCCGGGCCTCCGGCGCCCGTGAACGGAAATCCGGTCGCGCTGGAAGCCGCCGCGCGCGCGGTTCTCGCGACGGATTCGAGCCGCACCTGCATCTTCGACCACGAGGGCCGGCGTTACGTCGTCAAGCGACTTGCCGCACGGCCGCGCAGGCTGATCCAGACGGTGTTCATGTGGTGGCTGGTCAAGCGCCTTACCGGACAGCGCCTACCGCTGGAGACGCTGGCGCTCTCCGGGGCAACCGGCAGCATGGACTTCGAGGCGACCCGGCTGAAGGATCTGGCGGCCGCCGGCATTCGCGTGCCGCGGGTCGCCTTGGTGACCAAGGAGTTCTTCGTCCTGGAATACTGCGGCGCAATCGTTCAGGCGCATCTGAAGACCTGGACGCCGGAAACCTGGCGCAGCGAGTTGCCGCGTCTGGCGGCCGAACTCGGCGAGTTTCACCGCGCCGGCCACTGGCACGGCGGCGCGCAGATCAGGAACGTGACGCTTCAGGATGGCGTCAGCTACCGCATCGACTTCGAGGAGGACTTCGGCGAAATCATGCCGCTGGAGGTGACGCAGGCCGCCGATCTTGCCCTCTTTCTCAATTCGATTCCGCTGAGCGGCCCGATCGGCGAAGGCGAAGCGCGGCATTTGCTGCCGCAACTGATCGATCGCTACTGCGCCGCGAATCCCAATCCGGAGATCATGGCTCTCATCCGCCGCGGACTGCCGCTGCTGCAACGACTCGCAGCGCTTGCCCGCCCGTTCCGGCGCTGGTCGAGGAGAGGGATACCCCGCGTGCTGATCATGGTCGACACCTTTTCGGCGCTGGAATAGCTGCGGGTCAGCGGCCCGACAGCCGCGAATCCGCGACGCGATTGCGGACAGCCGCCTGCCGGCGGCAGGCAGGCGGCGAAGCGGCTACTGCGCCGAGCCGGAGGGATGGGCAACCACGATCCGGTCGCGACCGGTCTCCTTGGCCATGTAAAGCGCGCGATCGGCGGCGCGCACCAGAACCTCCGCACTGTCGCCATTATCGGGAACGATCGCGACACCGGCCGAGAAGGTGATCGCCTCGATTTCGCGCCCCATCACGCGCGCCCCCACCGCGCGCGCTTGCGCCGCGATTGCGCTGATCCGCCGCACCGCCTCGCCGGCATCGGCGCCGGGCATGACGACGAGCAGTTCCTCGCCACCATAGCGGCAGGCAATGTCCGATGCTCGCAGTCCGTCGAGCAGCGCCTCGGCGACCCCGAGCAGCACGATGTCGCCAGCCTCGTGCCCCCACTGGTCGTTGAAGCGCTTGAAGTGATCGAGGTCGATCATCACCACGGCCAGCGGCTGCTCCTCGCGCAGGGCGCGATGGATTTCCCGCGGCAAGGTCTCGTCGAGGTAGCGCCGGTTGAACAGGCTGGTCAGCGGATCGCGGATCGCCTGCTGCAGTAATTCCTCGGTGCGCTGGCGCACCTTCTCCTCGAGCCGGCGGTTCAGCGTGCGCAGACTCTCGGCCATGGCATCACGCCGTTGATTCGCACGCGCCAGGACGAACGCGCCGGCGAGCAGCACACCCATGAACAGCAGCGTGATCAGGATCCAGCCGCCGAGACTGCGATTTGCCATCCGCATCAACATGTCCGATGGAATCCGCGACACCGCCTTCCAGGCATACTGGTCTGGCCCGATCGGCGCTGACCCGCCGGAATCCGCCAGCGGCGAACCCGCTGCCGAGGACATTCCCGCAGCCAGTGGACGCACGGTGGTGAACGACCACAACCCGTCATCATCCTCGAACTGCCCGCGCTCGCCCGCCGAAATCCGCTCCCAGGCCTCGGGGAAACGCATCCCGAAGTTCTCCTTGCGCCCGAACATGAAACCCCACTCATCTCCCGCCTGCGGCGCGATGAGCCAGTATCCGTCGCGGTTGAGCAGATTCACGCGAACACCGCCCTCCCTGGCTTCGGTGACGTCGGAAAACCTGTCGAGCAGGTAACGCCCGAAATAGTTCACCATCACGATCCCGCGCGGACGCCCTGCCGTATCGAAAACCGGCATGCCGAGCCGCAGTGTCGGCTTGAAAGGCATTTCGACGCGGCCCTGCTCGATGTTGAGATCGAGCGGTGACGCGTAGATCCCGCCCGGCGCCAGTTTCATGGTGTCGATGAAGAAATAGCGTTCCGCCTTGTTCTGCAGTCGCTCCGCGGGAACCACGAATGGCCGGTTATGGACGTAGTCGACGCGGACGCGTTCCATTCCGCTCTCGTCAATCCAGCGCAACTTGTCATAGACCCGGCGACTCGCGGAAAGCGCCACCAGATCGGCCGTGAAGGCGGCGAGCTTCGGCGGATCGCCCTTGTCGAGCATCCCGGCGAGGCTGGGCAGGCTGGCCATCAGGCGGATATCGCCGGCAATCATCTCGATGTCGCCGGTGAGGGAACGCGCCCCGGCAAGCAGGCGCAATTCCTCCGCCGCTTCCAGACTCTCCCTGACCCTGACCTGGTCCTCGTGGTGCAGCGAGAAGACAAAGATCAGGCAAAGCAGTCCGGAGGGGAGGATCAGAGTCAGCAGGTAGCGGGCCAGTCGCGAACGCATGTTGTTTCCCAAGGTCGCCGGCAATTATGAACCTGTCGTTGCGAGTTGCAAACCGGGATCGCCTGCCCCGCGCGGCGCCGGACCCGCGCATCCGCCAGGGTTAAAATTGCATCCATGCCCCTGCAGCCAGCCCGCCTCGAATTCATGCCCGATGGCACCCCCTTCTCGCCCGCCTTCGGCGACGTCTACCATTCGACCCACGGCGGGCCGGCCCAGGCACGGCATGTCTTTCTCGGCGGCAATGATCTGCCGCAGCGCTGGCGGGACAGGGAACGCTTCGTCATTCTCGAAACCGGCTTCGGGCTCGGGCTGAATTTCCTCGCCACGTGGCAAGCGTGGCGGGCGGACGCCCGGCGCTGCCGCCGCCTGCATTTCATTTCGATCGAAAAACACCCGTTGACCGCACCCGACCTCGCCGCCGCCCAGCAGGCATGGCCGGAGTTCGCCGACCTTGCCGCCATTCTCCGCCAGCACTGGCCGCCGCTGACGCCCGGCATCCACCGCCTGCATCTCGACGATCACCGAGTCATCCTGACCCTCGTCTTCGCCGATGCGGCGAGCCAGCTGCGCGAGGTCGCTGCGGCGGTCGATGCCTTCTATCTCGATGGCTTCGCGCCCGCCAGCAATCCGGAAATGTGGTCGTTGCCGGTGTGCAGGGCGCTCGCCCGCCTCGCCGCACCCGGCGCCACCCTCGCCACCTGGAGCCTGGCGCGGCCGGTGCACGACGCCCTCGCCGCAGTCGAATTCGATCTCGAACGGCGCCCTGGATTTGCGCCGCGGCGCGAAATGCTCGTCGGCCATTTCCGCTCGCGCCGCCCGGATCGCCGACCGCCGCCGGCCGAGCGCCGCGCCATCGTCATCGGCGCCGGCATTGCCGGCAGCACGGTCGCCTACCGGCTCGCTGCCGGCGGCTGGCAGGTCACCGTTCTCGAACGGGCCGAAGCGCCGGGCCAGGGCGCCAGCGGCAATCTCGCCGGGATGCTGCGCCCGCTGCCCAGCCCCGACGACAACCGCATCTCACGCCTGACGCGCGCCGGCTACCTCGCCACCCGCGCCCTGCTGCAATCCCTGCCCGCCGCCCGCTGGTCGCCCTGCGGCCTCCTGCATCTCGCGCGCGATGCCGGCCATGAGGCACAGCAGCGGCGTGCCGTGGAAATGCTCGGCCTGCCTCCTGAAGTCGTCCAGTTCGTCGCTAGCGCGGGCGCCGGCGCCCTGCTCGAGCGGCCGGTGAACAGCGGCGGCTGGTGGTTCCCCGGTGGCGGCTGGGTGCAGCCGCCGTCACTGTGCCGCGCCGCGCTGGCCGCCTTTCCCGAACGCATCACGTTGCGTTGCGCGGTTGCGGTCGACGCGCTGAAATGGGCAAAAACCGGCTGGCAGGCGCTGGCGGCCGACGGCAACATACTGGCCGAGGCGCCGCTCATCGTCATGGCCAGCGGCGTTGCCGCCGCGCATTTCAGCCAGTTCGCCTGGCTGCGGCAGATTGCCGCGCGTGGCCAGGTCAGCCATCTGCCGGCCGCCGCGACGCCTCCACTGGAAATCGTCGTCTGCGGGCATGGCTACGCGGTGCCGGCCGTCGATGGCCATTGCCTGATCGGCGCCACGCTCTCGCTCGACGATGACGAGGCCGGCGAACGCCTGGCCGACCATCGCGCCAACCTTGCCCAGCTCGAGCTGACCCTGCCCGGCTTCGCTGCCGCTATCGATCCCAGGCAACTCTCCGGCCGCGTCGGCTTCCGTCCGCTGTCGCCCGACCGCCTGCCGATCGTCGGCCCCGTCCCGGCGGTCAGCGCCACCGGTGTCAACAGCCGCCTGCACAGCCTGCCGCGGCTGCCCGGGCTGTGGTGCGCCCAGGGTTACGGCGCACGCGGCATCACCTGGTCGGCGCTGATGGCCGACCTGCTGGTCAGCCGCATCGAGGGCGACCCGCTGCCGCTGGAGCGCGACCTCGTCGCTGCGCTCGACCCCGGCCGCTTCCTGGTCCGTTGCGCCCGCGGCCAGGTCAGAACATGACCCGCGCCAGCAGCAGGCCGCTGGTTACGGCCACCGAAGTCGCGACGAGGCCGGGAATCATGAACGAATGGTTCACAACGTAGCGTCCGATCCTGGTCGTCCCCGACAGGTCGAAGTTGATCGCGGCGATCAGCGAGCCGTAGGTCGGAATGAAGAAGTAGCCGTTGACCGAAGGAAACATGGCGATCAGGAATTGCGGGGGAATGCCCAGGGCGATGCCGAGCGGCATCAGTGCCCGCGTCGTTGCCGCCTGGCTGTAGAGCAGCACGGAAGCGAAGAACAGGCCGAAGGCGAAGGTCCATGGCGCGGCTTCGGCCCAGTGGCCGATGGCGGGCACGATGACATCCTTGTGCGCGGCGATGAAGCTGTCGCCGAGCCAGGCCAGCCCGAAAATGCCGATCACCGCGACGACGCCGGCGCGCAGCGTCGCGGTCCTGGGCAATTCATCGACATTCACCCTGGTGGCCATGAGCATGATCGCGGCGACCGCCATCATG
>CAZKSD010000096.1:0-9207 GCA_964555315.1 uncultured Dechloromonas sp. | reverse complement strand
GCATCTCGCTCGGCGGCAACGCGCTCCTCAAGTGGGCCGGCGAGCGCGGCGCGGCGGCCGGCGCGGTGGTCACCGGCGTCGCCGGCATCTGCGCGCCGCTCGACCTCGCCGCCTGCGGCCACCACCTGGCGCGCGGCTTCAACCGCCTCTACACGCGGCACTTCCTCGCCACGATGAAGGTCGTCTCCGCCGCGCGCCTCGCCCGCTTCCCCGGCCTTTTCGACGCCGGGCGCATGCGCCGCGCCGTCAACCTGTGGGAATTCGACGACGCCGTTACCGGCCCGGTGCACGGTTTCGCCGGCGCCGACGACTACTGGCGCCGCTCGTCGGCCAAGCCGTGGCTGCGGTCGATCGCGGTGCCGGCGCTCGCGGTCAACCCGAAAAACGACCCCTTTTTCCCGGTCGCCCACCTGCCGCGCCGCGACGAGGTCAGCCCGTCGGTTCGCCTCGAGCAGCCCGCCAGCGGCGGCCATGTCGGCTTCGTCGCCGGCACTTTCCCCGGCCGCCTCGACTGGCTACCGCAACGTCTCCTCCACTTCTTCACCCACGAACTCGCATGAACACTCCCGCCCCCCTCCCCGCCGAAATCTTCAAGGCCTACGACATCCGCGGCATCGTCGGCAAATCGCTCACGCCCGATGTCGTCCGCCGCATTGGCCACGCCCTCGGCTCACTGGCTGTCGAGCAAGGACAGAAGGCGGTCGCCGTCGGCCGCGACGGGCGGCTTTCCGGCCCCGAACTGGCCGGCGCGCTGATCGACGGCATCTGCGCCGCCGGCTGCGACGCCATCGACATCGGCTGCGTGCCGACCCCGGTCACCTACTTCGCCGCCCATCACCTCGGCTGCGACTCCTGCGTCTCCGTCACCGGCAGCCACAACCCGCCCGACTACAACGGCCTCAAGATGGTCGTCGCCGGCACGACGCTGGCCCTCGACGCCATCCAGCAGCTCAGGGCGCGCGCCGGGTCCGGCGACCTCAAGCACGGCAGCGGCCGGCGCAGCGGCGCCGACGTCAAGGCCGCCTACATCGAGCGCATCGTTTCCGACGTCCGCCTCGCCCGGCCGCTGAAGATCGTCATGGACTGTGGCAACGGCGTTGCCGGCGCCGTCGCCCCGGAACTCTTCGCCCGCCTCGGCTGCGAAATCGTCCCGCTGTTCTGCGAGGTCGACGGCAGCTTCCCCAACCATCACCCCGACCCGTCCAAGCCCGAGAACCTGGCCGACGTGATTCGCGCCCTGCGTGAAAGCGACGCCGAGATCGGCATCGCCTTCGACGGCGACGGCGACCGCCTCGGCGTCGTCACCAAGGACGGCGAGATCATCTACCCCGACCGCCAGCTCATGCTCTTCGCCGCCGACGTGCTGGCGCGCGTGCCGGGCGGCCAGATCATCTACGATGTCAAATGCACCCGCCTGCTGGCGCCGTGGATCAGGCAGCACGGCGGCCAGCCGCTGATGTGGAACACCGGCCACGCGCTGGTCAAGGCCAAGCTCAAGGAAACCGGCGCCCCGCTGGCCGGCGAGATGAGCGGCCACACCTTCTTCAGGGAACGCTGGTACGGCTTCGACGACGGCCTCTACGCCGGCGCCCGCCTGCTCGAAATCCTCTCGCGCTCTGCCGACGCCGGCGCGCCGCTGAAATCTCTGCCCGATTCGCCGTCGACCCCGGAACTCAACCTGAAGATGGCCGAAGGCGAACCCTTCGCGCTGATCGACAGGCTCAAGGCCGACGGCCGCTTCGCCGGCGCCAGCGAACGCATCACCATCGACGGCCTGCGCGTCGAATACCCCGACGGCTTCGGCCTCGCCCGGCCGTCGAACACGACGCCGGTCGTCGTCCTGCGCTTCGAGGCCGACAACCCCGCCGCGCTGGCAAGGATCCAGGGGGACTTCCGCACGGCGATTCGGGGCGTCTGGCCGGGAGTGGAACTGCCGTTCTGAGCGAGGCACGATGGCTGCCACCGCGGCCATTCGTACTTCTGTCGACCCAATAAGACCGCTATCCTCGCGACGGTTCACTGACAGGTCTCTGCGAGTTGCCTCACTTGGACATCTGCAAAAGAGAATTGTCTGCAATCCTTGGGAGTGCTAGGATTTCTTTCATATTGAAGAATGCGAAACGGTAAGGAATATGCTCGCCACGATGACGTCAAAAGGCCAGATCACCATCCCCAAGCCGGCGCGGGATGCCTTGCAGTTGCATCCCGGTGATCGGGTCGAGTTCGTTTTCGGCGACGACGGGCGACTGTTTCTGCTCTCGGCCACACGCCCGGTCGGCAGCCTGAAAGGCATGCTGCCGAAGCCCGCTCGCCCCGTTTCGCTCGAAGAAATGGATGCGGCCATTGCCGCCTCCGGTCGTTCATGATCGGCCTCGACACCAATGTTCTGGTGCGTTACCTCACGCAGGACGATCCCGTGCAATCGACGCAGGCCAATGCTGTCGTCGAGCGTCAGCTTTCCCCCGCTGAGCCCGGCATCATCGGCCATATTGTCCTGTGCGAAGTGGGTTGGGTGCTGTCGCGTGCCTACGGCTACACCCGCGAGCAGGTCGCCGATGCCCTAGGCGCCCTGTTGTCCTGCCGCGAATTCCAGGTCGAAGCGCCCGACCTTGGCATTCTCGCCTTGCAGGACTATCGGCACGGTACGGCCGATTTCTCCGATTACCTCCTGGGGCGCGCCCACCAGCGCCTGGGCGCCCTGCACACGGTCACGTTCAACCGCAAGGCGGCGCAAGCGCCGCAGTTCACGCTGCTGGCTTGATGGGTGTTCCCGCCAGCGCTGACTTTTTCGTGGTCTGTCCACGGCTATTGTAGCCGAGACCGGGCAGCCAGCCGAAAGTGGAACGAGGTGAGGTGGGCATGCGCAGAAGCTCGCGGGGAACGAAAGCGGATTCTGCATTGAGGACGACAAAACCATTGATGCCGCCGGCGGTCCTACTGCCGACCATCTTCAGGAGAATGCCATGTCCCGCCCGCTTGACAAACGCGCTGTCCTGATCGATCTCGCCGGCGTCCTGCATACCGGCGACCAGGCCCTGCCCGGCGCGATTCCCGCGCTTTCCCGCCTCCGCGCTGCCGGCCTGCCGTTGCGGTTCCTGACCAATACGACGCGGACACCGAGCGACGTGCTGGTCCAGCGCCTGCGCGCCATGGGTTTCGATCTGCGGGCCGGCGAGTTGCAGACGGCGGCGCTGGCCGCCCGCACCCTGGTTCGCCAGCGCGGCCTCAAGCCGCTGTGGCTGGTGCATCCCGACATCGCCGCCGAAATGGGGCCGAGCGCGGCCGAGCCGGACATCGTGGTGCTGGGCGACATGGGGCGCCACTTCACCTTTGACGGCCTCAATCAGGCCTTTCGCCTGTTGTTGCAGGGCTTGCCGCTGCTCGCCATGGCGCGCAACCGCTATTTCATGGAACCGGACGGGATGTCGATCGACATGGGCGCCTTCGTCGCCGGGCTCGAATATTCGGCCGGCGTCACTGCCGAGATCGCCGGCAAGCCGGCCCCCGCCTTCTTCGCGGCGGCGCTCGCCGAGCTCGGGGTGGCGGCCGGCGAAGCAGCGCTGATCGGCGACGATCTGGCCGACGATATCGGCGGCGCCCAGGCCGCGGGGATCGACGCCATCCTGGTGCGCACGGGCAAATTCCGGCCGGGCGACGACGCCCATCCGGAGATTCGCCCGGCGGCGACGGTCGACGACTTCGGCGAAGCCGTCGACCGCCTGCTCGGGTGAGCGCCGCTCAACGCGGAATCGCGTGCAAACGACCACTGGATCGCCAATGACCTGACTGGCTCGGTAAAGGGACCGGAGACAATTGGTTTCTCCGGGAAGATTCACCGCAACCCCAATAGTCACGTTAAAAGCCAGACTGTTACGGTCGACAGGAAAAATAGTCCAGAAAGCGCAATGACTCCGACCCTGTTGGCCCTTCGCCCCAACCAGTTAGCCAATGCCGATCAACTCCGGCTGGAAGCCAGTCCGACCAGGCGGGCGATGACTATGGCCGGAAACAGGACGCCCAGCGTGGACAAGAAAGTGGCCAGCATCCTGGCGGCAGCGCTCACCGCATAAATGTCTCCGAAGCCGACGGTAGTCAGTGAAGCCAGGCTGAAATAAATGAAATGAACATAGTCATCGTCCTTCCCCGTCAGCACGACATTGCCGCCCAGGGAAACGCCGGTGGCGGCATGAATGACTTCCAAAGTCAGCGCTCCCATGAGCGCCAGCAGGAGGTAAACATTGACCGCTCCGACAATCCGGTAAGCATTCACAATCCGGTCGCGAAACAGCAATTGGAGGTTGATAAAAATGAATACCAGCGTATTGGCGATGCCCATGACATTCTCCAAAACGAAGAATGAATATGGGTTCTCTCCGAAACGAATGAGTCGCAGCGCCAGGTGAATGCCGAACAGAATTGCGGAGACGGCGATGAGCCCCACGCTGCGTGTCGAGAATATCCCTGAAAAGAAAACGCTGAGCAAAAGTATGTTGAACAGCAGAACTCCCTGACCGCTGATATCCATGACTACCGGAAGCACGAATACAGCGGTAATGAGCATGATCAGCAAGGTGACGAAACTGGCGTCCGCCAGCCAGTAGGACTGGAAGTTTCTGATTAGATTTCGCATGCCGTATTGAAGTTGGAGTCCTCGGAAAGCGGGCCGCCCGAAACGGGGCCAGGTTTGTCCTGGCACGTTCCTCGATGCCGCGCGGCCCTGCGGAAAGGCGGAACAGAAAAGGGGCGGGATTCTTCCGATTCTTCCCAAAAAAATTACCCAACCCCAATGATTAAGGCTGGGGTCGCACTATACAAAGCCACGTCGTCGTCGTGGAATCTCCCCCAACGCTCATTGTGGTCAAAGGGGTCAGAGACATTTCGGGTTTTAAAAAAATGCCTCTAATCGCTTTCTATTTTCTACCTTTCTAATTTTGAACTACATAGTGAATTATAAATATCCATTGTTCTGGGGATTGTTTGGGAAGATAGAGTGAAGTTTGCTCAATTCGCACCCCACCTCTTATGGTGTTATTTTCGAAAACTATTGAATTGATTACATCGCCTTTAATTTTACGCCGGTCTCTTCCATAAATATTGTCGAATAGATCAAGGTAGTCTTGATCCTTTTGAACATCCATTGTGATTTGGTATAAAACAGTGCGACCAGCATTGTTAAAACCAAGCCTAGCTCCCCTGCAAGATATGCCTTTTGTGTTTGGTTCGCATGGGGCTGGAATGTGACATTCAGAAGTAACTGCTCTTAGTGCGTTCATACTACGAAGGGATTCTGGTGCTTGATCGCAGACTCCACCTTGACGCCTATACATCTGCAAGAACCGTTCTCTAGAGGCTGGTACTCGAAGTCCCATTTTGCTTGCCTCGTTCGGAATTCTATCGTCGGCTTGGGCATCGTCTAGGTTGGGAATGATTTTTTGATTCGCGGGTGTTTTCGTATGCCCACTACTTCGTGATGAAAAAGATGAAAGGACAACCGTTTTTTTGTCCCGCCGGCCTTCCGCATCCTCCCCGGAAAGCTCGGATCTGACGGTCCGCCCGATTGACGGCGCATACCAAGAAATGTCCATTCCGGTTGATTTCTTGTCACCGTCGAGCACTTCGGATGAAATGATGATTTTCAGAGCGTCAAATTTGTCAGCGCCAACGATGATTTCATCCCATCCCCAAACCTCCGCGTTGATGATGTACTGCCGAGACTTGCCGGTCTTCTTGTCAGTGTCCTCGGACAGGGCTTTCCACTTCTTGCCGACGGTCAGAGGAAAATCGAAATACTGGATCGCGGGTTTGTAGATCAGGCCAGCGGTCGGGGTATCGCCCGTTTCCAGAAGATTCCAGGAGCGGTCGTAGATCAAGGTGCGGGCCTTACCGGTCTTGCCACTGGTGACAGTCACGGTAACGCGGTCGCCGTTGATTGCGGTAATCTCCCGAGTTTGTGTAGACGTCGTGGTCTTGTCGTTGGAGTCGGTTGAATCCGTCTCGTAGGTGTATTTGTCGCCGACGTTGATTATCGGCGCTTCTACGGTTTTTGGCAGGCTGGGGCGTTCTGGTTCAGCCACTGGCTCTTCCTGCTTGGCTATTGGCGCAGGGGCGACATTGGTGCTCTCGGACTCAGTGGTGGTTGGCACCTGTGCTGTTATCGGTGGTTCTGATGCTGTTTTGTCGGTATTGGATAGCTTGAAGGCAATACCCGCAGCGAAGAGAGCGAATGCGACAATGCCGGCTACAACGTATTTGATCGTCGAGTTTCGGGCTTTTGGCGTTATTGGCTGTGGTTCAGACTTGGTGTCACCCACCGGCGCAGAATCCGGTGAAAGAAGTTTCCTCTTCGCATCGTGAAATTCGTCTTCCGTCAGCATGCCTTGCTGGCGAAGGTTAGCTAACCGTTGAAGTTCTTCGGCAAGCGAGTGGCTGCTCTGGTTGTTATTATCCATCTTGTCGATCCCACTTGGCTTTTTCCAGTGCGAGAAGGGCTGCGCTGTTGTTTGCGACATCTACTGCGGCGCCGATCAGTTGCCCAGATGCCACAGTTACAAGCCCCAGAATCGAGAAGACGAGGAAGATGGCTGACACAGCGCCAAATGGATTGGACGAGAGGCTCCAAATAGCGCCGATGATGCCAACGATAATTACCAGCCAGCCAATTACAGAAATAATTTCTCCGACCAGCAGCGCGGTCCCGTATTTGCCTGAGTGCCCAATGATTTTATCTGCACTCTTTTTCTTTTTTTTCGGTTGAGGTGCATGTTCGGAAGGCGGTGCCGGCTCGGTTACTGATTCATGTGCGGGTTCAGGATCGGGTAATGGCTCTTGTTTCGGGGTGGTACTGGGCGGCAGGTTGCCAATCGTTTCCGTGGTCAATTGTTTTGCACGCTCAAATTCATCGTCGGAGAGAAGTCCTTGCTCCTTGAGCGCAGACAACCGTTCAACCTCGGAGTACGGAGTAATCGGGGACATCACATCACGACCGGGGGACAGACCGGTTTCACTCGAACATTGTCACCCTGAACGCCCATCAGCGCCACCATCTCAGGCAGCAAGCATCTTTCGGGCGATGAAGCCCGAACGACTTTCTCCAACGGCCTTTGCGTCGGCATCAATGCGACGCAGGATACGAGACGGAATGGTGATATTGATGCGTTCGACCTTGTCGGACAGCTTGGCCAAATCAACAGGCACGACCGCCCACACCCACCCAGCCAGATCAGGATCATGTTGATGCGCGGCAATTGGCTTCGGCTCGGGAACGCTTCCCCCATCGTCAATCACCGTCTCCAACCACAACTCGATGGCCTCGGTCGCGTTGTCGATGGCTTCCTCCATCGTGTCGCCCGCCGAGAAGCAACCAGGAAGGTCGGGCACGACGACACCTAAGGCATGCCCTGCGTTTCCTGCTTCAATCGCAATCGGATATTTCATTTCGTGCTCCTTTCCTTCAAGCCAGCCTGTTTCAATATTTTCTCGACCAGTCCGACCCCTAAATCTTTTTTCGGATGCGGCACGCTGATATGTCCGCCTCGCTCGGGATGGCTATAGATATGGTGCGAACCCTTGCAGCCTCGCAACCTCCAGCCGTCGCTCTCCAATAGCTTGACAAGGTCTTTGCTGTTCATCGTGTGTATGATACACAACAAAAAATTTCAAGCAACGGGAAGAACCAGGCCAAACTGCGGCTTTTTTTGCAAGTCGTTTTACCATGCCTGTCTAACTCAACCCGCCAGCGCCTTTGAAACGATCTCCTTCGCCTCGGCCACCACCTGCTGCAGGTGCGCGGCGCTCTTGAAGCTCTCGGCGTAGATCTTGTAGATATCTTCGGTGCCCGAGGGCCGGGCGGCGAACCAGCCGTTTTCCGTCACCACCTTGAGGCCGCCGATCGGCGCATCGTTGCCGGCGGCGCGTGTCAGCTTGGCGACGACGGGTTCGCCGGCCAGCGTGGCGGCGCTCACGCGTTCCGCGGTCAACTGCTTGAAGGCGGCCTTTTCCGCCGGCGTCGCCGGGGCGTCGATGCGCAGGTAATGTGGCGTGCCGTGGCGGGCAGCGAGTTCGAGGTAGTGGCGGCCAGGGTCCTTGCCGGTGACGGCGGTGATCTCGGCGGCGAGCAGGCCGAGGATGATGCCGTCCTTGTCGGTGGTCCAGGCGCTGCCGTCGCGGCGCAGGAAGCTGGCGCCGGCGCTCTCCTCGCCGCCGAAGCAGATGCTGCCGTCGAGCAGCCCGGCCGAGAACCACTTGAAGCCGACCGGCACCTCCAGCAGGCGGCGGCCGAGCCCGGCGACGACGCGGTCGATCAGCCCGCTCGACACCAGCGTCTTGCCGACGGCGGCGGTCGCCGGCCACTGCGGGCGATGCCCGAGCAGGTAGTGGATGGCGACGGCGAGGTAGTGGTTGGGGTTCATCAGCCCGAGCGACGGGGTGACGATGCCGTGGCGGTCGACGTCGGCGTCGTTGCCCCAGGCGATGGCGAAGCGGTCCTTGAGCGCGACCAGGCTGGCCATGGCGTGCGGGCTGGAACAGTCCATGCGGATCTTGCCGTCGTGGTCCAGCGTCATGAAGGCGAAGGCGGGGTCGACCGCCGGGTTGACGACGGTGATGTCGAGCCCGTGGCGCTCGGCGATCGGCTTCCAGTAGGCGACGGCGGCGCCGCCCATCGGGTCGACGCCGATGCGCAGGCCGGCGCGGCGGATCGCCTCCATGTCGATCACCTGGTCGAGGTCGGCGATGTAGCCGGCCATCAGGTCGACCGCACTCGTCGTCGGCGCGGCCAGCGCGGTCTCGCAGGCGACCCGGCGCACCTCGCGGTTGCCGTCGGCGAGCAGGGCGTTGGCGCGGCGCTCGATCCAGCCGGTGACGTCGGTATCGGCCGGGCCGCCGTGCGGCGGGTTGTATTTGATGCCGCCATCCGGCGGCGGATTGTGCGACGGGGTGATGACGATGCCGTCGGCCAGGTCCGTCGTCCGCCCGGCGTTGTGGGTGAGGATGGCATGCGAGATGACCGGCGTCGGCGTGAAACCGTCGCCGGCCTGGAAGCGGACGGCGACGCCGTTGGCGGCCAGCACCTCGAGGGTCGTGCGCTGCGCCGGCGCCGACAATGCATGGGTGTCCATGCCGAGGAAGAGCGGCCCGGCGATGCCGGCCTGGCTGCGGTATTCCGCCACCGCCTGGGCGATGGCGAGGATGTGCGCCTCGTTGAAGCTG